>JAYVFU010000210.1:0-8769 GCA_043772865.1 Methylophilaceae bacterium | reverse complement strand
ATTATGACTTGGTATTTGCAGATGACATCAATGTAAGTGTTGCTGCATCCCGACGTTGGAATGCTTTTGAGGGCAGCATTTTACGTTTAATGCCAACTCCGCCCAAAGAGAGTGAAGTTAAAGAAATAAAAAACACTGTTACTACAGCGCCAACATTAGATGACAACTTAATTGAACAAGCGCGTGCCCGAGTACAAATGCATTATATTAAGCATGCATGTTTTGTAGATGGTGATGCCTTATTGAAACAGGCTGCCAACTTAACGCACATCCCAACCGTGATTGTGCAAGGCCGGTATGACATGGTATGCCCGCCACAAACAGCTTGGGAGCTTTCATTAATGATGCCACAGGCTGAGTTACACATGATAGTAGACGCAGGACATTCAGCCATGGAGCCTGGTATTACATCAGCATTAGTCGCCGCCACGGAAACATTTAAGCAACTGCTATAATTTTTTAATCACTAAAAGGTCATCAACTCTTTGTCGTTTAAAAGCCATCAAGAAAAATTGCAGCAAATTAAGCAATTTGTAAATCATCCGGCATTAGCATCGTCGCTTGAGGCTGTGGCGAAGCAGCGCTATAAAACGCCACTGTTTGTTTTGCAAGAGACGTTTAAAGGTTTTTCACGGCACAATTTGCTTGGACTATCAGCATCACTCTCATTTTATGCATTATTTGCTCTTATTCCAATGGTATTGCTGATTTTCTTTTTGTTAAGTCATTTAGTCACTTCTTCTGATTATGCCATTGTCAAGCTAGCAATTTTAACGGGAAACTTAGTGCCTGATTTTAGTAGCAGCATTATGACTGAGGTGTACGCTGCATCTCGACAAAAGGCAGCATGGGGCGCTGTTGGCTTATTTTTACTGCTTTGGACAGTCACGCCATTAGCGGGTGCAATGCGCTCAGCGTTTTACACCATTTCATCGCTGATTGAAGCACCATCATTTATCAAACGTAAATTTAAAGATATTTTTGCTGTGCTGGGTATTTTGATTTTACTCTTTGTGTTTACTTTTGCTGGCTTAGCCATTGAAAAAGTCATCCTATTTTTAGGGCGACTATTACCTGCGATGGGCTTGGAGCTGATTGGTGCAGTTAGCTCAATCGTTATTACCACTTTATTGATGGCTATATTTTATCGCCTGTTTTTCCCCATGCGCGTGGTCTTGCAACACCTAATTATGGGTTCATTCTTTACCGCTTTATTATGGCTACTGGTACGCCCCGCTTTTGGATTATTTTTATCTGTTGACCAAGATTATGGCGCGGTATTTGGCAGCATGAAAACCATGTTTATCGCCATTACATGGCTATATTTTAATTTTGTGGTATTTTTACTAGGCACAGAGTTAATTGCCACTTTACGTAAAAAAGACATGCTATTACTTAAAGGCTTATTTGATAGTCACTCGATTAATATTCCTTTTTATAAAGAAACTTTAGTCAAACGTTACGGCATTACCTTACAGGCTGGAGATATAGTATTTGAAACAGGCAATACCGAACATAAGCTTTATTATATTGCAGGTGGTGCTGTCGATTTAGTGCAACAAAATAATGTGGTTCGGCATTTAAAAGCGGGTGATTATTTTGGTGAGATGGCACTGCTGACTAAAAGCCCCACTGTTTCAGATGCAGTTATTAGCTCTAAAACTGCTGATATTATAGTGATTTATCCAGAGCAAATTGAAACGTTATTAACAGATGAGCCAAGCGTGGCTATGCAATTTTTACGCGAGATGGCGCTTAGGCTTCAAAATAAATAAAAGTAAAAAACAAATAAAATCAACTAGTTATATGAAAAAAACATCAAATAAACCAGCTAGCAATAGTGAGATCCAACCATTGATTAATTTGCTCAATAACGGGCATTTAGTACAAGCGGAAACCCTTGCCCTCAATTTAATTAACAGCTATCCCAATACCTTTATTTTGCATCATGTATTAGCCATTGCTAGCGATGGCTTAGGTAAACCAGATCAAGCCATTATAAGCTACCGCAATGCCTTACGCTTGCAACCCAATACACCAGACTTACACTTTAACTTAGGTATTGCGCTGAGCAACACGGGAGCGATTGACGCCGCGGCAGTGAGTTATCGCAAAGCTATTGGATTAAATCCTAAGTTTTTTGAAGCCTACGGCAACTTGGGCACTTTGCTTCAAAAGCAAGGTAAGCTTGAAGAGGCTGTGGCCAATTATCGCAAGGCGATTAGTATTCAACCTGATGCACGTGGTTATTTTAATTTAGCCACTGCTTTGCGTGATCAAGGGCGGCTTGATGATGCTGTCACCAGCTATGAAAAGGCTATTCAGCTATTCCCCAATTATGCAGATGCCTATAACAACCTAGGCGAAACCTTACGCGACCAAGGTAATATGGATTTAGCAGTTAAGCATTATCAAACGACGCTAGGGCTTAATCCACAGCATGCGAATGCTAATTACAACATGGCAGAATTTTTATACTTAGCTAAAAAGTTTGATGAGGCGATTCCTTATTTTGAGCGTTCGCAATTAGATGATTGGCAAGCCAGAAGCCTGTATTGTCTATATAAAGCCGAGCGCTTTGCTACGTTTAAAAGCCAGCGTGAGACGCTAATGCAAGCAGATAAGCATATCGCGCCTTTTATTGCGACTTTATCTACACATTACAGCATTAATTTTAATGAGCCTGACCCTTATAATTTTTGTAAAAATCCGCTCGATTTTGTTTATCGGCAGTCAATGCCACAGTTGGCTGAACCCAATAGCAAGCTACTAAAAAGCTTATTACATGATATTAATCACGCCAATATTGCCGAGCGTAAACAAGGCATGTTGCATGATGGTAAGCAGTCCGCAGGCAATCTGTTTAAACGGCCAGAAGCTTCGTTTAGAACCTTGGCTGAATTGATTAAACAAGAATTTATTAGTTACAAAAACGCTTTTGCAGGAGCTGATTGCGAGCTGATTTTATCTTTCCCCACCGAACTAGAATTTACAAGCTCTTGGTACGTCAAAATGCGCCAAGGTGGGCATTTAAGCTCACATATACATGAAATTGGCTGGATTAGCGGCGCGGTATATTTGGCCATGCCCAGTAACAAACAGGCAATAAATGAAGGTGCATTTGAATATGGCAACCATGGTGATCATTACCCGATTATTGCACCTCATACGCAACATGATTTTCCTGTGAGTAGCGTAATGCCGAACGTGGGAGATATTGTACTATTTCCATCTTCGCTATTTCATCGCACCATTCCTTATACGGCTGATGAAGAGCGCATTTGCATTGCGTTTGATTTAAAACCAGCTGTAAGTAGTAATATTAAATCATCATATTAATTCAGTTGCTCATTCAAATAGTCGCCTAATAATTAGCGGCTAAGCGCTAATAAAAAAACATCAATGAGACTTCAATTGCAATTGCTTAAAAACCCAATATTTCATTATCACAACCACGCTTTTACAAAACTACTCGCTTACCGACTACAAATTGTACTTGCCTATCAAATTATGGCCGTTGTTGTTGGCTGGCATATCTATGAACTCACCCATGATGCATTATCACTAGGTTTAATCGGTTTAGCTGAAGTCATCCCTTATATGAGTAGTGCTTTATTTGCTGGGTATTTAGTCGACCATTACTCAAGGCGCTTATTTGGTGTACTTGCTGCGGTGATGTTGTGCGCCAATGCTATCGTCCTTGTGCTGGTTGCTGCAGGCATACTCAATGCTGGCACGCTAGGTTGGATTTACGCTTCTATCGCATTTAATGGCATTGCACGGGCATTTATCGCACCCACTTACAGCACATTATTTGCTGTGATTTTACCGCGTGAAGATTATGCAAAAGCCTCTGGCATTGGCAGTGCGATATTTCAAACAGGCTTAGTGTTAGGACCAGCAATGGGTGGCTTATTAGTTGGCTATGCTAACAAAACAACCGCGTATACAGTCGCTACTATATTGTGTGTTGGTGCAGCTTGTGCATTGCTGTCACTTAAATTTAAACAACCACCGTCAGCTGAAAGCGCTTCTATTTTCAAGAGTATTGCACAGGGCTTGCGTTTTGTATTTAGCAATCAAATCATGTTTGGTGCGCAGGCATTAGATATGTTCGCTGTACTATTTGGCGGTGCAGTCGCGTTATTGCCTGTGTTTATCAGCGAGGTTTACCATGCAGGGCCAGAAGCACTTGGCATACTACGCGCCGCACCTGCCATTGGTGCCATTATCACAGGCGTTTACTTGGCTAGGCACCCAATAGGTCAGCATGCCGGGCGCTGGTTGCTAGGCGCAGTAGCTGGCTTTGGTTTGTGTATTATCAGCTTTGCCCTTAACCCTTATTTTTGGGCAGGATTTTTTCTGCTCATGTTATCTGGGGTATTCGATGGCGTCTCAGTGGTTATCCGTACCACCATTATGCAACTGGCAACGCCCGATGCCATGCGTGGAAGAGTGTCTGCCATTAATGGGATTTTTATTGGTTCATCTAACGAACTAGGCGCCTTTGAATCTGGTTTAGCTGCAAAACTCATGGGCTTGGTGCCCTCTGTGATATTCGGTGGATTAATGACGCTTAGCGTAGTGAGTGTAACAGCGAAATTAGCCCCAAAATTGAGAAGTTTAAATTTAAAAGATTTAGAATCCGTTAATCGTCGGTAATCTTGCTCTCCACTAAGCTTCCTCTATGCAAACATGCGCCATATAGCTATGCCCAACATCAATCGAATAAAAGCGATATGGCTTTTGTTTATAGATAATAGTGTTGTTTAAGACTTCAAGACTTGCTAGTTCGATGTGAGCGATACCAATACCTACGCACTTGAGTAAAGCCTCTTTTTTAGTCCAAAACGAAAAAAATGCATCCTCTGGATAATTAGCTTGCGTAATAAAATCAATTTCACCATGGCTAAAGTAGGCTGGAAGCAGGCTGTTATCAAAAACACCAATTTTTTCAATATCAACGCCAATACGATGCGTGTTTGATACAGCACAAACGACTTTTGCATGTGAATGGGAAAAATTAAAATGAGCATCCAAACTAGCATCTTTCAACCTCGACTTTTTTAAACACGGCTTACCAAATGCATTAAATTGGATATTTTCTAAAATATCGTCAGATGTTAAGCCACGCTCTTGCAAGCAGGCTTTAAGTAACAGCCATCCTTGAATACTACAGGCTTTATCTTGTGGTAGTTTGCGTTGATTGATGTGTGATTGAAGTACTTCAGGTAGAGATTTAGCGGATTCGAACAGCGCTTCTATGTTAATTAAATCAATAGTAGCGATGCGATAATTAAATAAAGTAGTATTCAAAATTAACGTGTGATCACAAATAATAGTTAGCTTAGTATTAGGCTTAAAAAAACAAATGACTGAATGCATTAAAAACAGTCTATAAAAATAATGCCAATTGGAGAAGACATGCTTAATAGCAGCATATTGTACGGCTCTGTAAGACCAGATTTATTAAAAAATGAAACACTAAGCGAATTATTTAGCGCCAGCGCAAAACGCTTTGTTAATAAAATAGCGCTTACTTTCAATGATCAAGCTTACACCTATGGCGAACTAGATTTATGGAGTGATCAAATAGCCGCTTATTTACAGAGCCAAAATATAGGCGCTGGCGATTATGTAGGCTTATGGTGGCCGCGCAGCGCAGCCCTGCATGCTGCAGTGATTGGCATTACTAAAAGTGGCGCCACTTATGTGCCACTTGATTACGAGATGCCCAATGAGCGCGTTTCATTAGTATTAAAAGAAGCTGGTGCAAAATGCTGCTTTGGGCAACAAGCTTTAAACAGCGGTTTAGACTTGCATCATGTGCCCGATTTTAATTCTAACCATACGCATCTGACTGCCATTGAACGCAAAGCCACACAAGATAATTTTGCTTACGTTTTATACACATCGGGAAGCACTGGCTTACCAAAAGGTATTGCCATTACCCAAAAAAATATCTGTCATTTCATTCGCTCCGAAAACGAAGTATTGCAAATTAACGCTGATGACCGTGTGTATCAAGGCTTTTCCGTATCGTTTGATATGTGGTGTGAAGAAAGCTGGATTGGTTATTTTGCTGGCGCAAGTATTTACGTTGTCGATGCCACAACTGCTAAGGCGATTGATGAATTGGCCCAATTCTTAAACCAATATCGCATCACAGTTTTACACGCTGTGCCGAGTTTGCTGGCCGTAGTTGAAGGTTCTGTGCCATCTTTACGGCTGATTAATGCAGGTGGCGAAGCTTGCCCGCCGAAAGTAGTCGAGAAATGGGCAACTTCACAATGCCAGTTTTTTAATAGCTACGGCCCGACTGAAACAACCGTTACCGCTGCATGTACCGAGCTAAAACCTGGTCAAGCGGTGAGCATAGGTACGCCTCTACCCAATTATCATTTAGCAGTAGTCGATGAAGCACTCAACCCTGTACCAATTGGCGAAAAAGGCGAACTGGTCATTTCTGGCGTAGGCGTAGCAAAAGGCTATTTAAATCGGCCAGAGCTGACTTTGGAAAAATTTGTAGCAAAACCTATCGCACTTAGCGACATGCCTGGTGACATACTTTATAAAACTGGGGATTTAGTTGCTTTAACAACTGAAGGCACGGTTGCCTTTTTTGGGCGTTTAGACGACCAAATCAAATTACGCGGCTATCGCATCGAATTAGGTGAAATTGAAGCTAAGTTATCTGCATTACCTGGGGTGCAGAGCGCTGCAATAGCGGTTAAGCAAGATAGCCAACAACAAGACCAATTGGTCGGCTACGTGGTTATCAACCAGACCGACACCTTTAATGAAGCCAAATTACGCACTCAATTAGCACTGATTTTGCCCCTTTATATGGTGCCATCATGCATCGTACAGCTTGATGAAATGCCCCGCATTACCAGCGGGAAGGTGAACCGCAAAGTATTGCCTATGCCAAAGCAACTACAACAGATGGTTGCGGTGAGTGAGACAATTGATTTAAATAGCAGTGTAGGCGAGAAAGTACAAACTATCTTAGGCAGTATTTTTCCTGCAAAAAATACTACTCAGTCCTTAGGCGCAGAACAGGATTTTTTTAATGATTTAGGCGGCCACTCTTTATTAGCGGCTACTTTTGTATCAAAAATGCGTAATCTGGCAGGTGTTAAACACGCTTCATTACGTGATGTTTATTTGCATCGCCCACTCTCTGCGCTCATTGAAGTTTGGCAGAAAGCGGAGCAGCTGGTCAAAGCGCCTTCGACACCACAAAAGCCCCCTTACTCTGCTTCAAACTTATCTTATTGGCTGTGTAATTTTGCACAAACATTAGCATTGCTACCAATTTATGCAGTATTTGCTGCGCAAATCTTCCTCCCATACCTCGTTTACTATTATGTACAAAATGATACTGGTAGCCATATTGATGCCATTATTTTCTCGTTTTTAACTTTTTGTGTATTACCGCCCCTAGTATTGGGTATCGGTATTATGAGTAAGTGGCTATTTATTGGTCGCTTTAAAGAAGGTGATTATCCAATTTGGGGATTTTACTTTTTTAGGTGGTGGTTAGTTAAAAACTTTCAGCGGCTAGTATTTGGTCAATATCTAAAAGGCACGCCTTTATTCCCAGCCGCGCTCAAATTATTTGGTGCAAATGTGGCATCTAGTGCCTATTTAAGCAATATTGACATTGGTGCACACGATTTAATTAAAATCGGTAAAAACGCTACGATAGGCTCAGGCGTGGTATTTAACAACGCGGTGATTGAAGGTGGCTGGCTAAAAATTAGGCGTATTGAAATTGGCGACAATGCTTATGTAGGTGTTAACGCCGTCATTGATGGCAATACAGTGATTGGTGCCCACGCTGAATTAATGGATTTAGGTCACTTACAATCGGGCCAGCGCATTGGTGATGGTGAAATATGGCAAGGTAGCCCAGCACAATATCTGAGTAAAAAAGAACTGTGCCAAATTCATCCAGCTTATAATGTTGATAGTGTCAAAAAAACACGATATGTACTTAAATATTTAATCGCCTTATTTTTTATACCATTAGTATTACTTATTCCCTTATTACCTACTGTGATCACTTTTAGTGAGTTAGATTCCGCGGCGGCAGATTACAACTTTTTTTATTTAATCTACGCACCCTTGCTAGCGCTGGTGTATGTCGTGCTATACACCTTACAAACGGTGATTATTCACTGGGCATTAATGCGCAACATCAAACCTGGCGCTTACTCTATCTATAGTTGGACTTACTTTAGAAAATGGCTCAGTGATCAAATTGTATCGTTATCTTTAGTCGTTATTTACCCATTTTTTGCATCCGTGTATGTCAGCCAATTATTCAGATGGCTAGATGCAAAAGTTAGTTTTCGTACCGAAATATCTACGGCCAGCAGCGTCACGCATTCTATGCTCAGCATTGGTGAAGAGTCATTTATCGCGGATGCAGTAAGCTTAGGCGAAAGCGAAGTGCGTAATGGACAGCTCATTTTAGCGCCCACTCACATAGGCAACCGTAGCTTTGTTGGTAATTCTGCCCTAATTCCACAAGGCTATCATTTACCAGATGATATGCTGATTGGCGTACTATCTACGCCACCCACCGCAGAGCAGCTTAAAAACTCAAGCACTAAAGACTGGTTTGGCGTTCCGGCAATCGCATTACCAAATCGCCAATCTAGTGGTGATTACCCAGATGAACTCACCACGCACCCGACAAAAACACGTTTTTTAATGCGCGCCAGCATAGAAAGCATTCGCATTATTTTGCCGCAGCTGATT
>JAYVFU010000209.1:0-8788 GCA_043772865.1 Methylophilaceae bacterium | reverse complement strand
GATTTACGCCCGATAAGAGGCGCGTTAGCTATGACGTATCAAATGACTTATAAATCGGAAAATGCGCTGCATCAATCGCCAAAAATCAATCAGGAATCAAGTAATAAAAGTTTCGTAAAGACTAAACGTGCATTTATTCTGCCCCAAAGTAGTGCGGCCGAGGCCGCTTTAGTGCGCGATGCAATTATTTTTCCGGCAAATTCATTGTTAGAGGTTTGTGCTCACTTGGCGGGGCATACAGAGTTACAACGCTATGAGCCTAAGCCACAAGTTGCTCAAGTAATATACGCAAACTTTAGTGAAGTTAAAGCGCAATCGTTGCCAAAACGTGCTTTAGAAATTGCCGCAGCTGGTGGTCATAGCGTGTTGATGAGTGGTCCTCCAGGTACAGGTAAAAGCATGCTGGCGGCGCGTTTTTCTGGCATTTTGCCAGCAATGACTGAGTTAGAAGCATTGGAATCTGCTGCTTTGCAATCATTAAATGGGGCTTATAAAGTAGAAAACTGGATGCGCAGACCTTACCGCGCCCCGCATCATACCGCTTCTGGTGTGGCGTTAGGCGGCGGCGGCGGGATTCCACGGCCTGGTGAAATAAGTCTGGCACATCATGGCGTGTTATTTCTTGATGAATTACCAGAATTTGATCGCAAAGTTTTAGAAGTGTTGCGTGAGCCTTTAGAGAGTGGGCATATCACGATTTCACGCGCGGCGCGGCAAGCGGATTTTCCTGCGCAATTTCAATTGATTGCGGCAATGAATCCTTGTCCATGTGGTTATTTAGGGCATCACAATAATAAATGTCGTTGCACGCCCGACCAAGTATCACGCTATCGTGGCAAAATCTCAGGCCCATTGTTAGACCGTATAGATTTGCATATTGAGGTGCCCGCGCTTAAAGAGGATGAACTTACAAAAGCCAGCGAAGGCGAATCATCAGAAATGATTAGAGCGCGTGTAGAAGTTGCACGTACATTACAGATACAGCGCCAGAATAAATCCAATAACGCCCTAAGCACCAAAGAAATTGAGCAGTTTTGTGTGGCAGATGAAGCAGGTATTGCCTTACTAAAAGCAGCCATTTCAAAGCTTAATTTATCGGCACGTGCTTATCATCGTATTTTAAAAGTCGCACGTACCATTGCCGATTTAGCGCAAAGCATTGATATTAAGCCGCCGCACATTGCTGAAGCTGTGCAATACCGTCGTTATGATGTTTAAGTCACTCCCATTCTAAAGCAGGGTAAAGCGTGTTCACATTGCGACGATTAGCAATGTCAAACAGTAACCATTTATCTTTTTCACTAGCGGCGGCAGTGTCCATGGTTTTTTCTAATCCAGCACCAGATTTAATGCCAGCGCGTATAGCGGTTAATAAAGCATTTAAGTAACGTTGCTCATTATTAAACGCGGTTAAGCCATCGGTCGTTGTAGTGCCATGACCTGGTACTACTGTTTTAGCTTGGTAGGTTTTGAGTTTGTCTATGGCTGCAATTAATCCTGTAATATCGCCCTCCAATACAGGCGTGCGGTCTATAAATAATAGATCGCCAGTGAATAAAGTACTAGTTTTGCTATCCATAACAGAAACATCAGTATTGGTATGTGCGTTTGGGTAAGCAGTTAAATGTAGCGTCCTATCTCCCAAGTTAATATCTAATGTGTCTTTGACGACTAGGCCTGGTGTAACAGTTTCACTTCCTTTAGCATCATCACCTAGATATTTAAAATTCAATTTATCATAAGCCTCTTTGCGTAACTGCATGGCTTTGGCGAGCTTTTCATGCCCGACAAAAACTGCTTTATCTTGTACAAAAGCTTCGTTACCAAAAATGTGGTCTGGATGAACATGTGTATTAATAACGTATAAAATTGGTAGCGGCGTTACTTTGCGAATGGCATCACGTAGTTCATTACCTACTTTTAAACTACCGCCAGTGTCAATCACTGCAACACCCTTGCTGCCAATAATAAAACTGATATTGCAAATATCGCCTTGATAGCCAGTATCAATATCTAAATGAGCGCCGTGATGCACAAAAATACCATTACCTAAGCGCTCAATTTTGAAACTATTTGATGCCTCAGTTTTTTCATATGCATTTACATTAGCAAATGCGGTAACTACCAGTAGTAATAAACCACTTAAAATAGATACCATTTTATTTTGCATAATTTTAGCTTCTCTCATTCTATCTAGCGCTCACATAATTGATTACAATACTAATTAGTATAACCCTATAACGTACGGCTAAATTTATGTGTGACCATGAGCACACAAACGATGAGGATTAATAATGAGCGTAACCCGTTACACTAAAACTGCTGTTGTTTTGCATTGGTTAATTGCAATTAGTATATTTGCTATGTTTGCATTGGGATGGTTTATGACTGACATTCCCAAAGAAGCCGCCAAACAGACCTCTTTTGATCTATTTAATTGGGGTGTCTACACATGGCCAGTGGCAGAAGCAGTATCCCCAAGAAACTTTTACTATAATCTGCATAAATCTATTGGCATAACCATTATTGTCTTAGTGATCATTCGAGTGTTATGGCGTATTACGCACAAACCTCCAGCAGTACTTGCCAGCTATAAAGTGTGGGAACGTAAATTAGCTGCAGGCGCACATCACCTACTTTACCTTTTAATGATTGCATTACCAGTGACTGGGTTAATTATGTCGGTCAGTGGAAAGTTTGGCGTTAAGTGGTTTGGTGTGCCCTTTTTAAATGGTCTTGATCATCCAGCAGTGCGCGATATTTTTAAAGAGGCTCACGAAATTATTGGCATCATCTTATTAGCCATTATAGCTGTGCATATTTTAGGCGCATTAAAACATAAATTTGTTGATAAAGACGATACGATGAAACGAATGTCGCTGTAAAAAACAGGCAATTTATTAGCTGCGGATTGCAAAAAAAAGCCACCCAGATTTTAATATGAGTGGCTTTTTTTAATATAAATTACTGTAATGAGTAATTAATCTTCATAATCAATTTCACCATCTTCTTCATCCATGCCGTCTTCTTTTTGTTCAATTAACGCTTGAACATCATCAACAGTCATGCCGCTACCGCCATTAAATTTTTCAATGGCGCTAGATGACATCGCCAATACTTCGGTGGCGACATGTTCGCTAGATAGTAAATGCACATACTCGGTGAGTTTTTCCATAAACTCAGCAAAAGTAGTATCTTCATCAGATTCGCCGTATGCGATGTTAACTGCACTTTGCGCAAGTTCGGCAAAATATTCATTCATGGTATTAATAGATTTTTCGTTAAGAGACATTGTCAATTTCTTTCAATTTATTTCAATGGTTTTTTACAAGAATGAGTAATAGTTTTAAATTACAAGCTCAGTTCTAGCACCACTGGCGTATGGTCGCTAGGGCGTTCCAGTTTACGAGGTGCTTTATCTATGATGCAACTTTTGCATGCTGGCTTTAATACATCGCTCACTAAAATATGGTCAATACGCATGCCAAAATTACGCCTAAAGCCCATCATGCGGTAATCCCACCAGCTAAAGCTTTTTTCTGCCTGCTCAAATAATCTAAAGCTATCATGCAACCCGAGTTGCGTAAGCGCTCTGAAAGCTGCGCGTTCTGGTTCAGATACTAGTATTTGCCCAACCCACGCCGCGGGATCATGGCAATCTCTGTCTTCAGGTGCAATATTGTAATCACCCAGTAATACAAGTTTAGGATAGCGTTTGAGTTCGTTTGCCAGCCATGTTGTTAGCGCTTGTAGCCAGCCTAATTTATATTGATACTTATCAGAATCAACGGCTTGCCCGTTGGGAATATACACACAAATAACGCGAATACCGCTAATGGTGGCGCTAATTACGCGCCTTTGCTCATCATCAAAACCCGCCACACCATGTTCAATATCAGTCATTTCATGAGGACTAATAATAGCCACGCCATTATAAGTTTTTTGCCCTAAATGAATGGCGTGGTAGCCCGCTGCTTTTAAGTCAGCATAAGGAAACTTAGCATCTTCTTGTTTAGTTTCCTGCAAGCACAGCACATTGGGTTGATGAACACGCAGCCAATCAAGCACGTGCGGTAAACGCACGTTCAGTGAATTGACGTTCCAAGTAACAAGCTTCATTAATTAGCCATGCCGTTATGACGCAGCAGCGCGTCAATGCTTGGTTCACGGCCACGGAAGGCAATAAATGACTCCATGGCAGGGCGTGAGCCACCTTTTGCTAAAATCTCTTGCCAGAATTTTTGGCCTGTTTCTTGGCTTAACACGCCGTTTTCTTCAAACAGGCTGTAAGCGTCTGCCGATAACACTTCCGCCCATTTATAGCTGTAATAACCCGCAGCATAACCACCTGCAAAAATATGCGAAAAATTATTGGGGAAGCGATTCCATTTTGGTGGGCGTACTACTGCAACTTGGTCACGAATTTCTTCGATTAAATCAAGCGCAGTTTTGCTACCGTTTGGGTCTAGCTCGCTATGGAGTTGAATATCAAATAGTGAAAACTCAATTTGGCGTACCGTTTGCATGCCCGCTTGGAAGTTTTTAGCAGCCACCATTTTATCGAATAATGTGCGTGGCAATTGTGCGCCCGTTTCAACATGTTGCGTCATGTGGCGCAACACATCCCATTCCCAGCAAAAGTTTTCCATAAACTGGCTGGGCAATTCAACCGCATCCCATTCCACGCCTTTAATGCCGGATACACTGTAATCATCCACCAGCGTTAGCATGTGGTGTAAGCCGTGACCAAATTCGTGAAACATAGTGTTGACTTCATCATGCGTAAATAGCGCAGGTTTATCACCCACAGGGGCGGAGAAATTACAGGTTAAATAGGCCACAGGTGTGGTTAGATTGCCATCAACCACGCGACGGGTAATGGCTTCATCCATCCAAGCGCCGCCACGTTTGTTGTTACGTGCGTACAAATCTAGGTAAAACTGACCTACTAAGCTGCCATCGTGCCTGGTGATTTCATAAAAATGTGCATCTACATGCCAAGTGGGCGCACTGGTTTTTTTAACAAATACGCCAAAAATAGTTTCAACCACTTTAAATAAGCCTTGTAATACTTTTTCTTCGGGGAAATATTGTTTTACTTCTTGGTCTGAAAACGCATATTTATCTTCACGGAGTTTTTCGCTGACATAACTGACATCCCATGCTTGCATATCATCAATGCCTAACTGTTTGGCATAATCGACTAACTCCAACATATCTTGCGCAGCAAAAGGTTTGGCGCGGCTTGCGAGATTTTCTAAAAACTCAACCACTTGCTTAGGCGTATCTGCCATTTTTGTAGCAAGTGAAAGCTCGGCGAAGTTGTTAAAGCCTAATAGCTGTGCTTCTTCAAAGCGAAGCTTTAATAGTTGCTTGATGATAGGCGTATTGTCAAATTCTGCAGCACCAAACTCACTAGCACGTGTGGCATAAGCGCGATATAGGGTTTCGCGTAAATTACGATTATCAGCGTATTGCAACACAGGAATGTAACTTGGAAAGTGCAAGGTAATTTTATAACCTGTTTTTTCATCCGCAATTGCTGCATCTTTTGCGGCTTGCAGCACATCTTTAGGCACACCAGCTAACTCGCCTGCATCTTCTATAAAGAGCGCATACTCATTGGTAGTATCTAACACGTTCTCTTCAAACTTGGCGGCAAGTTTTGAGGATTCTTCGCTAATCGCTTTAAAGCGTACTTTTTCGGCAGCGCCTAGTTCTGCACCACCTAATTTAAAACCACGTACTTCATGATTAATAATGGTTTGTTGTGTTGGTGTTAGTTTGGCAAACTCTGAGTTATTTTGAATAGCCCTATATTTGGCATATAAACGTTCATCTTGTGCGACATCGCTGCCAAAATCGGTTAACTTTGCTAAATTATCATTATAGGCTTCACGTAATTCTGGGCTATTAACCACTGAGTTCATGTGCCCTACTTGACTCCACGCGCGACCTAGCTTTTCACTATGATCTTCTAATTTAAGGGCAAAATTTTGCCACGTTGGTTCTTCAGTCGTTGTCGCGAGTGCCTCAATTAAAGCCCTACCTTCTGAAATTAAATAATCTATTGCAGGGCTAACATGCTCTGGTTTTACTTCATTAAATTTAGGTAAGCCAGTAAAAAATAAAAGGGGATTGTTAGAGATGTTCACAGCCAAGGTTTCCTAATTGATGGTTTAATTAATTAAACGTAAAGTGAGCGGATAGCGATAATGCTCGCCCTTGCTAGTTGATATGGCGGCGATTATGCAAAGTACAACGTTGGCGAGCCAAATGATGAGCATGAATACAAAGCCAATCAAAATAAACGCCAAAATCCCCGCAACGAATTGTGCAACTAATACCGTAATTTGAAAGTTTAAGGCCTCTTTTGCTTGGTCGCTTATATAAGCGCTGTCATCCTTTTTAAGCGCCCAAATAAGTAGGGCTGGTACAAAGGAAAATACAGTACCTGCTAAATGCGTCATGGTGGCGATGTTTTTATCGTCAGAATTAGGCACGGTGATTAAATTGGTGTCTGTTGCCATGGTGTGCTCCTTTTATCTAGTCTTAATAAGAATCAACTAGTGATACTTTTAATGATTCATTTTATTAACTAGTAGTTCAATTTTCTCTATTTCATCATTGTTAAGTACCTTACGTGCAGCCATGCCGAGCTTATTAGCGTCGCTTTGTAATACTTGTTGCTTCACGCTAAGCAAATTGCTCGGGTGCATAGAAAACTGGCGTAAACCCATGCCTATTAATAACTTGGTGAGTTTAGTATCGCCTGCCATTTCACCACAAATCGATACCGTTTTTCCAAGTTTTGCGCCCGCTTGCAAAGTAAGCGAGATGAGATGCAATACTGATGGATGTAATGGGTTATATAAATGCGCTACAGCATCATCGGTCCGGTCTATTGCCAATGTGTATTGAATAAGGTCATTGGTACCAATTGATAAAAAGTCTAACTCACGTGCAAATGCATTGGCATTGATCGCAGCAGCAGGGATTTCTATCATGCCACCCAACGCAATATTTTCGTCAAATGGAATATTTTGGTTTCTCAAACTAGCTTTGGCGCGTTCTAATAATAGTTTGGTTTGACGTAGTTCAGCCAAAGTACACAACATAGGCACAAGAATTTTTAATTGCCCAAAATGTGAGGCACGTAATAACGCTCTAAATTGTGTATGAAAAATTTGTGGCTCACTTAAGCAATAACGTACTGCACGCAGCCCCAACGCGGGGTTCGCACAGTTTGAAACTGTTTCAGGATTCATTTGTTTGTCTGCGCCTAAGTCTAGTGTACGAATGGTGACTTCTAAACCATTCATGGCTTCAACGACCGTTTTATAGGCAATAAATTGCTCTTCTTCATCAGGCATTTCGCGGCGGTTCATAAACAAAAACTCACTACGATATAAACCTATGCCTGTTGCGCCTGCAGCTTTTACTGCGGCCACATCATCAGGCACTTCAATGTTAGCAAACAGTGCTATGGGTGTGCCATCCATAGTAATGGCTTTGTTGGATTTAATACGCTTGAGCTTTTGTTGTTCTAGCTCCCATTCTTCTTGGCGTAATTTAAATTCCGCAAGAATTTCGCGGCTAGGGTTGACTATAACCACACCCATGCCGCCATCTACAATAATCAACTCACCATCACGAATTAAATCCCGTGCACGTTGCAAAGCGACAATGGAAGGAATATTTAAGCTACGCGCTAAAATGGCGGTGTGTGAAGTTACGCCGCCCACATCGGTAATAAATGCAGCAAATTGATGCTGTTTAAATTGAATAGCATCGGCTGGAGAAATGTCATGCGCCACCAGAATAATCGCGCTTTCTTGTTCCTTATTACTTGACTGGTTATTTTTGATGTTGGGCGCTTGGTTGGGGTGACCCAGCAACACTTTAATTACGCGCTCTACAACTTGCACAACATCTTGTTTGCGTTCGCGTAAGTACTCGTCTTCAATTTGTTCAAATTGATCAACAATATCGTCCATTTGGAGCTTGATTGCCCATTCGGCGTTGCATTGTTCTTTTAGGATGATTTTTTTGGGTACTTCAGAGAGTGATTTATCTGCCAACATCATTAAATGCGTGGCAATAAATGCGCCTAGCTCTGCAGGCGCACTTTTGGGTAATTGCTTGCGTATCGCTTCAAGCTCAGTTTTAACAGTAATAACGGCTTGTTCAAAACGTGCTACTTCCTCAGCAATGGCATGCTGTGGTAATTGATAATGCACTACTTCTCTTAGGGCATTAGAAACCAAATGCGCATGGCCAATTGCAATGCCACTAGAAACACCAACGCCATGCATACTAAAACTGCTTTTACTCATACCACTATTATTTGAGCTAGCCATTCTAGCCACCTTCGCCAAAGTAGTTGTTGATAAGCGCTGTTAAAGCTTCAATTGCTGCATCTTCATCCGTGCCTGTCGCTTCTAAACTAATCAATGACCCCTTCGCGGCAGCTAGCATCATCACGCCCATGATGCTTTTAGCATTAACTCGTCTACCGTTACGCTCTATCCAAATATCGCTAGAAAATTGGCTGGCAGTTTGTGTTAACTTTGTTGATGCACGGGCATGTAAACCCAATTTATTGATGATTTCAACCTCAGTTTTAACCATGTTTTGCACCTTTTAGTTGAGGTGCCGTTTGTTTATGTTCTGTTTGCATAGCGGCTGCTAATTTGCCACTAAATTCACATCCTTGTGCAGTAAAATGCACCACGCCATCACGCCCACCACTCAGGGCTTTTTCTACCAATTCTGTTAATGTAACATC
>JAYVFU010000208.1:0-3069 GCA_043772865.1 Methylophilaceae bacterium | reverse complement strand
GATGACTCTAAAAAAGAGATATCTAAACGATTAATCTGCGCACACACATCAGATAATGACATAGTGGGTTTTTGCTCAGAAACATACATAGAAGCATCGCCAAAATACTGATTTAAATCAATTAATAATACTTTTTTGTTAAATGCCTCGGCTAAAATATAGCCTAAGTTAGTCGCAATAAAAGTAGCACCACTGCCGCCTTTACATGACATGACGCTAATCACTTTAGAGTGCTGAGATAAGTTGGTATTGAGTTTTAATTGGTGACGTTCTATTGCATGAACTAAACTAGGTTCACTTACGGGTAACGATATAACCTCTGATATACCTGAACGAATTGCTTTTAACAAAATCTCAGCTGATGTGTCATCTGACATCATCATAAATGCCATATTTTTATATTGAGATTTAAAACGCTCTGTCAGCTCAAACTCATTCATTTTAGCGTTGGCAATATCTAAAATAACAATATCTGGCACTTCATTGGCAATGCTCTGAGAAGAGTTAAGCAAATTGCTACGCAAAGTGGTCAGCGCAATGCCTTTTTGCTTAAATGTTGGAAAAAGCGATATCTGCTCCAACAATTTAATATTCTCGCTAATCACTAAAACTTTCATTTTTTCCCCGTTACTATTATTTTTAATTGCATAAACTACTGTTATCGGTGCTGTCCATGCTTTCTCTTGGCAGGGTAGTACTGAATCTGGGCAGAGTGAAGTTATTAATTGAATCAGGAATGAATGGAATAAATGTCTTTATCGAAACTCCAGAAATTTCCACATTGATGATCTTGCAAGTGAGTTGAGAGCAGCCGAGTGGCCGATACTCAACATTAATATTTTCTATAGTTAAAATATCTAAGCGCTTAATCATATTAGATCGTATGCCATCTGCTTTCATATCACACACCACTGCGATTCTTGCGCCTAACCTAGTGGCTTCCGCTGCAGAGTTCATATAAAAAAGCACACGACCAAGTTCTAATATACCAATCAAAATGGTGAAAAATATACTGCCTATAAGTGCAAATTCAATTGCAGCGGCACCTAATTGTTTCTTTTTACTGTAAGCAAGTTTCATTGTTATTATTCTTGTTGCCGCATACTTACGCTTATATTGTTAAACTTAAAATCGACAAAACCTACAGTTGATAAAAAATTTGTAATTAGGCTAGGTTTGTAGTTTCTTACCATAACTGTAATAACTTTTACGCCTAAAATTGTCTGGGGCGGATCTATAATAATATTATCAGTAGTTAAATTGGAAACTAAAGTTTTTCCAGTACAATCGATATTGCCATGCATTGCCAGACATTTAGCTTGGCCAACATAAGTAGTATAGTTTGGTGACTGACTTGTATCTGTAGAATACACTTGTGTAGAGATATATTTAGCACTATCCCGTACACTTTTTGCCAAGCTATTGTATTCATAAAGTAAGTGGCCGAATTCAACGGTACCTAAGAATAGTGGAACTAGAATAAAAGTCATCACTAGAGCAAATTCGATTGCAACTACACCATTGTGTTTTGCAATTCCTTTACAGGCATTATATTTATTTTTCATGAACTTGTTTGGTTTTGCGTCTTACTGCACTAACGTAGAAACGCGAGGACCAACTCCATCTTTAGCGCCTGCCAGTCCAGTTTGATTGCAAGCTCCTGTGCTATTTGCTTCACCAAGATACTCTAAAAACATTGTAAAATCTTTTGAGTTTTGAGTTTGCATAGGATGCAATAAAAACACACATGCATATTGTTGTACAGGCACCGATGCATTAGGCGTAGAAAATAAACTACAATCGACAATGGGTGCAACGGCTACGCGCCTATTTCTTCCCCTTTTACCTACATTGCCTAAATCGTCCGAAGTCAATATGGTTGGGTTTCCTCCAAACTTAATTCCAGATGCAGTTTCACCCTGGAAAGGAGTAAAGGTTAAACGTTTTGATGCAAAATCACTGTACGCACCAAATTTACTAGACCAATTACTGGTGTAGTAAGAATAGCCTGTAAAGTCAGGGATTCCGCTGGCACCACCTTTTTCGATACCAAAACGCGTATTGTAGTCATCTCTTAATGAGGATTTTGCTCCTGATTCTTTTACATCTTCTCCAGTGGGTTTAAGATTACAATCTTGTGATTTTGTACCGTTTAAAATTTCAGCAAGTTCATTAGCACCACCACTAGGAGCAGAAAAATCTACCCATTTATATGCACCATTAATACCATTGCCGCCGCTTAAAGTCCCTTGTAGCCAAGTTCCAGGTGGCGTAGAAGCTGGAACTTGTGAACTGCATAAACCTATTGGAAGTGAACAAGATGACTGAGCAGGTCGGTTTGATGCAACCGCTACTGCTAGAACTTCAGAAGCAGGAGGTATTGATTTTGGATTTGTAGTATTGTTAGTAGGCTTTAAAATATTTAATATTGGCATTAGATAATTTGGAATGTTTGGACGTCTTGTTTCGCATTGAACAAATTTGTAATCAGCGGGCGCCCCTACAACACCGTTTTTGACATAATAAGGGCCGTTAAGGGCTGTTGCAAATCTTACAGTTCTGACAACTGTAGTGTTGTCATCTTTTTCAGCAGTTTGGAAGAAGGATTTATTTAATTTACCTATTGCAATCCCTTTTATTTCGGCATTTGTGTATTGCGAGGCTGTGCCATCTAGTTCCACAGCCGCTGCCAACGCACAAGCATCTGAAGCATTTTGTAGCTCCGTTTTAGTCACATAAAGCTTGCCTAAATCTAAAGCCAATCCAGCCATGCCTATTAATACAGGTAGCGATAGCGCAACTATGATTGCCACTGCACCATTTTGCCAGTTACGGCTTAATTTTTTCGATAGATTAATCACTCTGGTAGACATAGCGCTCTCCTATTGGCTACTGCTGCCACCTACTCCAATGTTAAAACCATTTTCTGTTGGTATAAGTACCTCAAATGAATCTTGATAATTCTCGATTGCCTCATTTGCTGCTCGGCCGTCTAAGCCTGCCACTGGGTCTGGATTATTGCCTGCATTGGGGTTAATAATTTGCGCATTCAGCGTGGCGCGGGTGGCG
>JAYVFU010000207.1:0-3090 GCA_043772865.1 Methylophilaceae bacterium | reverse complement strand
GGCTATTACCTATTTGTTTTGGTGAAGCGACCAAGTTTTCCCATTATTTGCTAGATGCTAACAAAAGCTATCATGCAACCATTCAACTAGGTTCAACTACCAGTACTGGTGATGCTGAAGGCGAAATATTAAGTCGTACCGCAGTAGATGTCAGTGCGATTCAACTTCAGCAAGTCATCACACAATTTATTGGCGATATCAGCCAAGTGCCACCGATGTATTCTGCACTTAAATTTGAAGGCAAAGCCCTATATGAATACGCTAGAGAAGGCGTAGATATTGAACGTGCTGCACGCAACGTGAGTATATTTGATATACAACTTATAAGCTTTGAGGTAGATGTTGTAAAAATTAATGTCACATGCAGTAAAGGCACTTACATTCGCACATTAGCGGAAGACATTGGCGCTGTTTTAGGTTGCGGCGCGCATTTATGTGGCTTGCGCCGTACCGCCAGCGCAGATTATCAGCTAATAAATGCTGTGACAGTTGAACAATTAGAAGCGATGAGTATTGCAGATAAAGATGCACAGTTGTTAGCGGTAGACTCATCTTTGCAAAATATGCCAGCAATTCATGTTGATGCCGATTCAGCATTTTACTTGTTGCAAGGCCAGTCAATTTGGCTAAGCGGCGCACTAACTAAGCATATTAATGCCATGGAAGACTTTAGGCTTTATAGTAAATCTGGTCAGTTTTTGGGCTTAGGCAAACAACTAGAAGATGGGAAAATTGCACCCAAACGTTTAGTGAATAGTGAATAGTGTTTAGTGTAAATAGGACAATAATAGTTAAAACAAGCACTTATGTTCTTGCTAAGTTGAACTTTAACAGTTAAAATGCGCAACTTGTTTGAGTAAATCAGACACATAAATATTGCTAATGAATACTTTTGCGGATCCCCTGTTTTAGTATTGTCGCAAAATATAGGAAAAGATTATGACTACTACCGCCGCAGAACGCGCAGTTATTGTTGCTGATTTTCAGCAAGCTCCAAAAGATACAGGTTCACCAGAAGTACAAGTCGCGTTATTAACTAGCCGCATCGCCTACTTACAAGACCATTTCAAAGCCAACAAAAAAGACAATCATTCACGTCGTGGTTTGTTAGCAATGGTGAGTCAACGTCGTAAATTATTAGATTACCTTAAAAGTCAAAGTTTGAGCCGTTATCAAACACTGATTACACGTTTAAGCCTACGTAAGTAAGTTTTACGTCAGTATTGACGTTATTAAGTGATGAGTATTTATTCATGAAGGTGATTGTTTCACTTTTTTGAATGTAGTAAAAAGCCGATACCACTTTTGTGCATATCGGCTTTTTTGTTATGTGTTGTAAAGTATGCTCCAACATAAGTAGTTGTTTTAAATATTATTTGTATAAAGTCATTGGCTATTAGCATTGTAAGTAGCCAATATAAAATTGAAAAGTTGAGAAAAGGAATAAAAATGTTTCATAAAGTTAAAAAAAGTATTCAATTTGGTGCGCATGAGCTCACCTTAGAAACGGGCGAAATTGCTCGCCAAGCCGATGGCGCAGTGATGGTGAGCTATGGTGATACCGTGCTTTTAGTCGCGGTAACCGCTAAAACTGAAGTGAAAGCGGGTCAAGATTTTTTCCCACTGACTGTGGATTACATGGAAAAAACTTATGCTGCTGGTAAAATTCCAGGCAGTTTTTTCAAGCGTGAAGGTCGCCCTTCAGAAAAAGAAACACTGACTTCACGTTTAATTGACCGTCCATTACGTCCATTATTCCCAGAAGCGTTTTATAACGAAGTACAAGTGGTGGCCACTGTGATGTCATCAGATCCAGAAATTGATGCAGATATTCCAGCTATTATTGGTGCATCAGCAGCGATGGCACTTTCTGGTGTACCGTTTTACGGCCCATTAGGCGCGGCACGTGTTGGTTATATTGATGGCGCTTATGTGCTCAACCCTACAGCGACGCAAATGCAAGAAACTACATTAGATTTAGTCGTTGCTGCAACAGCAACGGCCGTGATGATGGTGGAATCTGAAGCAAAAGAGTTATCAGAAGAAATCATGTTAGGCGCAGTTGTATTCGGTCACGAGCAAATGCAAGCGGTAATTACCATGATCAATGAGCTCACAGCAGAAGCTGGTAAAGATGCTTGGGACTGGACACCACCAGCACCTGACACTGCGTTAATCGAGAAAATGCAAGCAGTTGCAGGCGCTGACGTGAATGCAGCCTTCCAAATCAAAGCGAAAGGCGAGCGTTCAGCTAAGTTAGATGAGATTAAAAATCGTGTAATGAAAGCGCTAATCACTAGCGACACTTCAACTGAAGAAGCTAACAAAATTAAAACAGAGTTCTTTAATTTAGAAGCTAAAACCGTACGTAGCCAAATTTTAAATGGCGAACCACGTATTGATGGCCGCGATACACGTACCGTGCGTCCAATCGTTGTACGAACTGGTGTGTTACCACGTACTCATGGTTCTGCACTATTTACCCGTGGCGAAACGCAAGCTTTGGTTGTTGCAACACTCGGTACAGGCCGCGATGAGCAAACGGTTGATGCATTGCAAGGCGAGTACAAAGATCGCTTTATGTTGCATTACAACATGCCTCCGTATGCCACTGGTGAAACTGGCCGTGTAGGCACACCAAAACGTCGCGAAATTGGTCACGGTCGTTTAGCTAAGCGTGCTTTAATTGCAGTATTACCTAGCTTAGAAGAGTTTGGTTACAGTATTCGTTTAGTATCTGAAATTACAGAGTCTAATGGTTCTAGTTCAATGGCATCCGTATGTGGTGGTTGTTTAGCTTTAATCGATGCTGGTGTGCCGTTAAAAGCACATGTAGCAGGTATTGCAATGGGCTTAATTAAAGAAGGCAACCGCGTTGCGGTATTAACAGATATTTTAGGTGACGAAGATCATCTAGGTGATATGGACTTTAAAGTAGCAGGCACTGCTGAAGGTATTACTGCTTTGCAAATGGACATCAAAATTACCGGTATTACTGCACAAATTATGGAAGTTGCCTTGGCGCAAGCTAAAGAAGGTCGTGCACATATTTTAGGCATTATGAAAGATGGCATGAACAATGCCAACACT
>JAYVFU010000206.1:0-8890 GCA_043772865.1 Methylophilaceae bacterium | reverse complement strand
GCAGCGCTGTACAAAGCTGGCATATGCGCTAAATTCGTCATTAGCGCTGCCTATGGTCAAGGAAGATCACCGTGTAATGGAACTAAATTTTGGTGATTGTGAGCTACAAGCTTGGGATGCAATTCCGCGCACTGAGGTTGATATTTGGGCAGATGATTATGCCAATTTAGCACCCCCAAATGGAGAGACCTTTGGTACGTTGCATTTACGTGCGCAAAGCTTTATTGCAGATGCCAAGCAGCGCTTACCAGATGCAAATATTGTGGTGGTGACGCACGGTGGAATGA
This sequence comes from Methylophilaceae bacterium, assembly GCA_043772865.1. Lineage (GTDB taxonomy): Bacteria > Pseudomonadota > Gammaproteobacteria > Burkholderiales > Methylophilaceae > JACMMS01. Next base: position 8,603 of record JAYVFU010000206.1, on the reverse strand, counting down.
TCCGTGCGATGCTGGCAGAGGTATTGCAAATACCACTTAAACGCTTATTTCGTTTTCAAGTAGATTGCGGCTCAATCACGCAATTAGCGTTTAATGGTGACGTGCCAAGTATTGTTAGAGTTAATTCTTAGAGGGTGTTAAGAAAGTTTTGCTTTAAGTATGTTTTACTTAAATAAGTTTTAATAGCGCAGCTTCTAATTTTGATTATGCTGCAATTCGTGAAGTAAGCCTAAATCGTTTAGCAGAATGCCTTAAATGTACTTGGATTCTGATAAACTGATTTGTAGTTAAATGATGTATTTGAATAAACCCTGATTTCTGTAGGAAAATTCTGACATTAAATCAAGTGATTAACTGATAAAAACTTAGCAAAAATTTAAATACAATGCGGTTGCAAGACATATTCTAATTAAATATATTTCGGAGTTTAAAATGACTAACTTATTAAAAATAGTATTGGTTGCTGTGTTTGCTTTCTCAATCACTGCTTGTAACACCATGTCAGGTGCGGGCAAAGATATTCAAAAGGGTGGCGAAAAATTAGAAAACGCGGCAGATAAAAAATAAAGCAAAAAATAGTATTTTTATTAAATACTTGCGGCTAATCATTTGCATAACTAGTTATAAAATGATTAGTCGTATTCACCAAATTTTTTAAATTAGATTTGTTTTAACTTTAGTGGTAAACCTGCAATTACAAAGGTGACTTCATTACAAAAGCTAGCAACGGCTTGGTTTAGTCTACCTTGCTCATCTTGAAACTGCCGATTAATTTCACCTAACGGCACTATCCCCATCCCCACCTCATTTGATACAAAAACGATATTTCCAGTCATATTTTCTATTGTTTCCAAAAAGTTTAATCGCTCTTTTAACCAGTTAACACCTTCTTTAGGCGCACAGTCAGGGCAAATGCTCTGTGCAAGCCACAATGTTAAGCAATCTACAATGATAAAAGTATTGGGGTCCGCATAAGCGTTAAGTGTAGCGGCTAGGTTAAACGGCGCCTCTACAATTTGCCAGTCTGCTGGGCGGCGGGCTTTGTGATGCTCAATACGCTGTTTAAACTCGTCATCATATACTTGCGCAGTAGCAATGTAAGTGACGCTCAAGCCAGAGGCTTTTGCTAATTTCTCTGCATATGCACTTTTACCAGAACGCGCGCCACCAATAATTAAATGTGTTGTCATTATTGCATCTCCTGCCAGTCTTGAATAATACGTGCCAATTGGACTAAACCGTGAGTAATCACCGATGGCCCAGGTTGTAAAATATCTGCTGATTTTATTTCACGCACAAAGCCATTTTTTATGGCGGGTATGGCATGCCACCCCTCACGTGCGGCGACTACTTCGGGCTGAAATCTCTTGCCGCACCACGAACCAATGATAATGTCTGGCTTACGTGTTAACACCTGAGCGGGCGTAACAATACGATTAGCCGCTGAATGTTGCGTGATGAGTTCAGGAAAGCAATCTTGACCACCCGCAATTGCAATGAGCTCAGCCGCCCAACGGATGCTACACATCATGGGTTCATCCCACTCTTCAAAATATACAATGGGCTTGCTTGTCATTTTACTGGCAGTTTTGCGTATAAGCTCAATCTGTTGAGTCAGCGTATGCACCAATTGCTGCGCTTTATTTAAGGTGCCAACCAGCAAGCCTGTGGTGAGTATCATGCGTAAAATTTCATCTACGCTGCGTTGGTTAAATACATGGACTTCAACGCCTGATTTGATGAGTGCTGCGGCAATATCTGCTTGCAGATTAGAAAATCCTAGGACTAAATCTGGTTGCAATGCCAAAATTTTATCTATTTTGGCCGTTGTAAACGCAGAAACTTTTGGTTTCTCTTTACGTGCAATCGCAGGGCGTGTGGTGTAGCCAGAAATGCCGACAATACGGTCTTGCTCGCCCAGCGCGTAAAGTACTTCGACAGTTTCAGTAGTTAAACAGACAATACGCTTGTACATTAGGGCACCTCTATTTAACCAAGGTATTTTCTGAAACCAACTCGCTCAATGTTGTCTGCGTTGTCCAGCCAGTTTCCACCAGCATGGGTTGCTGGTAAAATTTTTCCACATGGCCCAAACATAAAATAGCAATGGGTTTTGCGCCTTGTGGAATTTGTAATAAAACACTCAGTTTTGCTGGCTCAAACATACTCACCCAGCCCATGCCTAAACCTTCAGCCCGCGCGGCCAGCCACATGTTTTTTTCGCGCAACTGACAGAGGCTAAATCCATTACTGGTAGCGTACGACGGCCAAAAACATGTGTTTCACGATGGTCACATAAGGCAGCCACCAACACCTCCGCACACTGCCCTCTACTTTTAAGCGCATGAATTCAGATTCACGCTCAGCACTTTCATTAAGATCTAGTGCGTTAGCAGTATTTAGCCGCTCTTCTTGTACTTGTTCGTAAATTTTTTTGCGCAAACTCAAGTCTGTAATACGAATAAAGCGCCATGGTTGCATTAAACCCACGCTAGGCGCATGGTGTGCGGCAGCAAGCAACTTGGAGAGTATTGCAGGCTCAACAGGGGTAGTCAAAAAGTGCCGCATATCACGGCGCTGTGCGATCACATGGTAGACAGTTGCAATTTCAGATTCTGTAAATGCATCATATTTTGTAATTGTTGGATTTTCCATAAAAAAACCGGGCTCGCTTTTTAATTAATCTTATCAAAAAGCGAGCTCGGCTCGGAATCTTCTACGCTATTAGTTTTATACTAAGCTGCTGCCTTAGGTTTATCTGTGCCAGTAACGTAAGGTAGTAACTTAGCTAAAGCCCAAAATGCAGCTAAATACATTACAGTAAAACCCATGTAGCTTGGCAAATACTCCCAGCCATGTTGCATAGATTCAATTACACCCTCAGCTGGGAAGCGGCCTGAAAATAAATAATAGGTTTGTGTAGATATAACAAATGCTAAGAAAGTGAAGACTAAGCAAACCAATGAGTATTTTAAAATATCTAAACTATCCACTTGTTTGCTCAACCATAAGCCAGCAGACCACATGACTGCATAGGTAGGTAACATACCCCAATAGCCAGCAGTTAAACAAAAGCCTTGCAAACTATCAATTTCAGCAGCGCCAAAATCAATAGCAGTAGCTAACACCACAAAAAGCACAAACCAAGCGGCTTTTCTTAAATATAAGCCACCAATTAGCATTAATGCCAGACTTGCATCAGGCAGTGAAACGCTAGTAAGCACATGGCTACCACGTGTAAGTAACATTAAAAAAGTGATTGCCGCAGCAATAACGAGCGTTTTAGGCGCCAAATATTTCGATAAAAAATTTAATTGTTTTGTAGTATTCATCTTAAAGCCCTTCGTGAAGGTCGCTATTTTAATAACGACCCTATACTTTTAATTATTTCTTCGTAATATCATAACATTTTTAATGTTCTAAGATAAAAGCTCAACTAAACACTTGGTTAAAAGTCCGCCTTTACACCAACGCGCCAAGTTCGCACAAAATCTACAGGATAAATCGCATCATCTGCCACCTGAATGGAGTTTTCATGCTCAAACAAATTGTTGATTGAAGTAAATAGTTGGTAATTTTTATACTGATAATTTAGCGCCACATTAGTTGATTCGTACTGTTCTTGTCTTTGCTTAAAGTTATTTTGAAAGTCATTAAACGCGTAAGCTTTTGCGCGCCAAGTATGGTTCAAATTTAAAGTAGCATGGTTAAAAAACTGATAATTTAAGTTAGCAACAACACTATGTTTGGGCACACCAGGTAAATCTTTATTATTAAATGTCCCTGCGCCATCATTTTCTTTATCAATAATAGCGCGCGTGTAGGTATAAATTACAGAAGTATTAAGTTGGTCATTAAATTTATAGTAATCCTGTATTTCCAAACCATATTTGTGCGATTTATCTAGATTGGTATTTTTAAATGTAGGATCAATAAAGCTTGGCACTAAATAGATTTCATCATCTAAATTAGTATGGAATGCAGTTATTTTCAAACGATTATTTGCAACTGTATGATTCAAACCAATATTGAAAGTTTTCGCTTTTGCTGGGTTAAGAAAGCCATTAAAACCACCACTAAAATTAAATAACCTGTCAATATCTGGCGCCTCATAAGCTTGATTATAGTTTGCGAAAAGGCTTACTTCGTTATTGAAACGATAGTTCACACCAATATCCCAAGCGTCAATATCAGCCTTATCCTTACCTGACGGAGGTAAGCCAAATGGACTTATGATGGGTTTAAATTTATATTTAACAGTCTCATCTCGGGCACCAGCAGAAACGGTCCAAGCGTTAAATGTATAAGCTCCTTGTAAATAAAACGCCTCATTTTTTTTGGCAGTTTTATCTCGACTTGGACCAAAACCAAAATCACTAAAAGACTTTCTTTCACCATCAAAATCTTGATAACCTGCAATTAAGTTAACAGCATCATTTTGATAACGTAAACTTATATCATTGCTTTCATATGTCGAATTTGATTTGGATGGAGTTGCAGAGACAAATTCAGATAACTTATCTTCGTTAAAGTGATAAGCGCTGATTTTTAACTGTTGATTAATTTCGTATTCAGCACCAATACGCCATTGGTCACTATTAAAACTTTGGTGCGTATATGGAATTGGATTTCCTAAAAAATCTAATTTTAATGGGTCTTGACGAGGGTCACTATTAAATTGTGCTTTACTTAAAGTATTTATGTAACGAATATCGTTACGAGAACTCGTGCCTTCAATGTTAATGCGCAAAGCATCAATTGGTTTGATTTTAAGTTTTACATTGTGGGTATCCCCTGTAAATGCATCTTTATGACCTGTTACATCTTCTTTACTAAAACCATCGTAGCTGTCGTGTGCTAGATTTGCAGATAAATCAAAATACTGTTCAGATATTCCAGCGCTGACATAATGATTTTGTTGACCATGATTACCAAAAGATGCACTCAAAGTAACGCCCGTTTTATTTTTAGTATAAATTTGTATCGCACCAGCAGTTGCACCATCACCATAAATAACTGAACCACTACCTTTGCTTATTTCAATACGCTCTACATTACTAATTGGAATCCCCGCTAATAATTGCGGAGACAAATCAATATTGTTAATACGTTGACCGTCCACGGTAATCACAACGTTTTGAAAGCCATTTTCTGTGCCGAAGCCACGCAAGTTAATGGTCGGAGTTGCCCTATTACCAATATTTGGTGAGACATTGAGTGAGGTTTGTTGCGATAAAAAGTCGTAAAGCGTAGCAGCGCCGGAAGCTTCAATTTGTTTTGCGGTATGAACCTCAGAAGCGTAAGTTGTTTCGGTATCTTTTTGCTCGAAGCGATTTGCTTTTACTAGTACATCATCAGTTGTAATGGCAATTTCTTCTGCAAAAGCGCTGGTAGTAAATGCTAAGCTGACTAGAGTAGTAGATACTAGACTAGCGATAATAGACTTTTTCATTCTTAATAATATCCCTAAATTGACACGCGACCCCGCGTGCAGTTTTAATATAAGGAATACCGAGAATGGATAATAAGAGACTAGAACGAGGTGGACAAGTAGATTGAAGCATCTAAAATAGCGCATCGCGTTTCAATCACCGTCACCCCGCGGTATTTCCAACGACAGCATCCATGTTTAACGGATACTGAATATAATTGCTAGGCCGGTCTCCGGGCTTGTGCTTTTGGGTAATTTACCCAGCAGATTTACGCCTTCCCAAGTGTTCTAATTGTATAATTTTAGTAAACATTAGCAATTAGCTTTGCACTCAGTGGCACGATGTAAATCGTGACGCACTTACCGTTGCGGGGGCAGCACTGGAGTTATTAATGTGCTTTCTGTATTAATAAAAAACAAAAAGCACTATTTAATGCACCAGTTTCCCAGTTTCATCTCATCACAGAACTCGCCAAGTTAAACAAGGCAAGTTTTGTTTAAAGACACCTAACAACAAGCGTTTATTGTAGCGTTATATTGAGTAACTTAAAAACGCTATTTAATGAGCGCTAACGTACAAACGCTTTAGTAAACATGTAGTAGTACTTTGAAAAATACGCGTTAGCTATTGACTATAATCATTTTTTTACTTTATAGTGATTACATGGATGCCGATTTAAAAGCCTTAGAACTGAAGCTAAATCAATTATTGAGCTTCTGTGCGTCATTAAAAGATGAAAATATCATCCTGCGTGCTAGCTTAAATAAATCTCAAGCAGACCTTAATCAATTGCAAAGTAACATGCAGCTAGCCAGCAATAAAATTGAGTTGCTCATGCAAACATTGCCGGCCGAAATTTCCAGCTTGGAGCTTAAATGAGCGGATTAGCTAAACCAGTAGACGTCAAAATTATGGGGCGCGAATTTACTATTTCGTGTACTGAACAAGAACGCGAAGGCTTATTAAGCGCTGTAAGTTATCTTAATAAAAAAATGAGTGAGATTAATGATGCAGGTAAGGTGATAGGTGTAGAACGCATTGCAATTATGGCGGCGCTTAATTTATCGCACGAATTACTTCACTCTAAAAACGGCAATGTTGATGTAGGTGATATTAAATTACGGTTAAATGCCATGCAAGATAGCATTGATGAACAAATAACCTTATTGAACCAATAATTGAACAAAATTAATATTTTTAAAACCATGAGTATGTCTGTTTAAACCCATTAGTTTTTGAATTATTTTAATCTTAATAGTGTTAATATTAAGTTGAAATAACTAGAAAATTGTCATTTAAGATACATGAATTTAGTGTAAATTACAGGTTGTTTCTTCTGGTGTTGCTTGAGTCATATATTCCTTGAACTAGTTTTTGGCATAGGTGGCGGTTAATCAAGTTGCGGTGTGCGCGCTCTAAACTGGGCTATTTTTTAAGATACCCTTGGTGAGTGTACCTAAAGCACTTTAGGCTGCTACCACTTGAACCTTTTTGGTTCAGGATGCAGGCTCAGGCAACACCAGAGGGAATAAAATTCTGTTGAAAATCAATTAACATTGTGTTGTTTAGAAACACTAGTCACTTTGTACTTCAAACACCTTGTATCAATTACTTTATGTACAAAATTCAATTCTTTATTGGCTCTAGTAAGTGCGAGTTAAAAAAAATTTAGTGAATTTTACCTGTGGCCTTAACGCAATTCGTGATATTTCAAATCAGCTAAACTCACTATTTCTAAGCACTTCTCATGTGTAGCTTTTAATATCACTGGCGGCGCAAAGCCTGCTTCACTAGCTTCTAACCAGCGTGAGGCACACAAACACCATCGGTCACCTGCCTGTAATCCTGCAAATCCATATTCTGTACGCGGTGTCGTTAAATCGTTACCACGAGAGGTAGAAAATGCTAAAAACTCATCCGTAACTTGAGCACACATAGTGTGGCTACCAGCATCATCTTTGCCTGTTTCACAACAGCCAGTGCGAGTAAATCCCGTGAGTGGATCAAGGCTGCAAGTCTGTAGCGGAGTGCCAAGTACGTTCTTGTCTTGTTTTTTCGCCATATTTTATCTTCTTTGTTAGCATCAATCGATTATTAGTTATCATAATGCAAATAAACCTATTGAAAGTGACAAAATGCGTTATTGGCTAATGAAATCTGAGCCCACCGATGTATCCATTGATGATCTAGCTGCGATGCCTAACCAAACGGTAGACTGGTATGGTATTCGCAATTATCAAGCGCGTAATTTTATGCGCGACCAAATGAAAGTGGGCGATGGCGTATTGTTTTACCATTCTAATTGCGATGTACCTGGCATCGCTGGCATTGCAGAAGTGTGTACTTTGGCTTACCCAGATCGCTTGCAGTTTATTGCTGGACATAAATATTACGATGCCAAAGCGACACAAGAGACGCCGCGTTGGGTGAATGTTGATGTAAAACTAGTCCGGAAAACGCGATTGTTAAGTTTAAAAGAGATGCGTGAAACGCCGGAATTAGCTAATTTAAGAATTTTACAACGCGGTAATAGGCTATCCATTACGCCAGTTGACCCGAGAGATTGGGAAACTATCTTGACCAAGTTAACACCTTAAGTGAATAAAAAAAGCCTCGAAACATCGAGGCTTTTTTTACAATGCAATTTTTCAATGATGCACTAAATACTAAATTTAAGGCTTATCTAAACTGCCCATAGATTTTGGATAAGTCACAATACCCCAAGGCATTAATTTATCTCCAATATGTTTGGTCACTTCAAGTTTCTCTGCATCAATCACCATAACTTCATCAGATCGACCGCAAGCTAATAAAATATTTTTGTCATCTGGCGTAAAGGTAAAGTGCCAGCAACGTTTTCCAACATCAATTTCTTTGATTTTTTCAAAGGTTTTGGCGTTAAATGCCGTCAATTTTTGACCCTTACTACTTGCAACAAATAAACGTTCGCCTTTTTTATCAAATGAAACCCCATACGGTGCAGGCGCTGTAGCCACTGTCTTAACGTGATTAAAGTTTTTATCCAGCACAATAAAGTTGTTGCCAAACTCTAAAGTAGCCACATAAATACTGCCATCGGGTGATACTTTAATGCCGCGAGGTCTGTCACCATACTCTGTGGTTTTGATAGTTTTGACTAACTTACCTGTTTTGTAATTATGAACAGTAACT
>JAYVFU010000205.1:0-3100 GCA_043772865.1 Methylophilaceae bacterium | reverse complement strand
GTCACCAGTTCGAATCTGGTACTGCCTACCAAGTTGTATGTAAAGCTTCTGTAGTTTAAATTTAAATAAAGCCGTTTGAGCAAAGCGGCTTTTGTCATTTATTAGGGTAACTGTTATGCCAGTGATTCGTTTGCCAGATGGTTCAGAACGTGCGTTTGATGCCCCAGTGACGGTTGCTGATGTCGCCATGAATATCGGTGCAGGCTTAGCCAAAGCTGCGTTAGCGGGTAAAGTGGATGGTGCGTTGGTAGATACATCTTATCTCATTAATAAAGACGCAGAACTCGCGATTATTACAGACAAAAGCCCTGAAGGCTTAGACGTTATTCGTCACTCAGCCGCGCATTTATTAGCCTATGCCGTTAAAACTTTATTTCCCGATGCGCAAGTCACTATCGGCCCTGTTATTGATAACGGTTTTTTCTATGATTTTTCATACAAACGCCCGTTTACGCCAGATGATTTAATTGCTATTGAAGCAAAAATGACAGAGCTTGCAAAAAAAGATGAGCAAGTCACACGCAAAGTATTGCCGCGTGATGAGGCTGTGGCGTATTTCACCAGCATTGGCGAGGCTTACAAAGCCGAAATCATCAGCAGTATTCCAGCGGGTGAGGATGTATCACTTTACACAGAGGGCGCATTTACTGATTTATGTCGCGGCCCACATGTGCCATCTACAGGCAAATTAAAAGCCTTTAAGCTCATGAAATTGGCAGGTGCATACTGGCGTGGCGATAGCAATAACGAAATGTTGCAGCGTGTTTACGGAACCGCTTGGGCAAAAAAAGAAGATTTGGATGCGTATTTATTTCAGCTTGAAGAAGCCGAAAAGCGCGATCATCGCAAATTAGGCAAGCAACTAGATTACTTCCACATGCAAGATGATGCCCCAGGCATGGTATTTTGGCATCCGCGCGGCTGGAGTATTTGGCAAGAAGTTGAGCAGTATATGCGCCAAATGTTTAAAGACTATAACTATCAAGAAGTTCGCACGCCGACCATTATGGATAAAACCTTATGGGAGAAGTCTGGCCACTGGCAAAATTACCGTGACAATATGTTTGTAACGGCCTCTGAAAGCCGTGAATATGCGGTTAAACCAATGAATTGCCCAGGGCATATCCAGATTTTTAATAGCGGTTTACATAGCTACCGCGATTTGCCTTTGCGTTTGGCAGAGTTTGGTTCATGTCACCGCAATGAGCCATCAGGTTCGCTACACGGTTTAATGCGTGTGCGTGGCTTTACACAAGATGATGCGCATATTTTTTGTACCGAAGACCAAGTGAAAGACGAAGTGGCAGATTTCATTAAGATGCTTTACAAAGCGTATGGTGACTTTGGTTTTAATGACGTGATTGTAAAATTATCGACTCGCCCTGAAAAACGTATTGGCTCTGATGAAGATTGGGATAAAGCAGAAGCTTCGTTAGCGGATGCTTTAAAAATCAATCATTTAGACTTTGAATATTTGCCAGGCGAAGGCGCTTTTTATGGTCCTAAAATTGAATTTACATTGAAAGACTCATTAGGGCGCATGTGGCAATGCGGCACAATTCAGCTCGATCCTAACTTACCAGAACGCTTAGGCGCAGAATATGTGGCCGAAGATAATTCACGCAAACGCCCCATTATGTTACATCGTGCGATTGTTGGGTCAATGGAGCGCTTTATTGGTATTTTAATAGAAAATTACGCTGGTGCGATGCCAGTTTGGTTAGCACCTGTGCAAGCCATGGTATTGAATATTTCTGATAACCAAGCAGGCTATGTGCGCCAAGTAGTTGAAGAATTAAAGAAAAATGGCATTAGATGCGATTTTGACTTGAGAAATGAGAAGATTACCTATAAAATACGAGAACATAGCTTGCAAAAAATGCCTTATCTGCTAGTGGCGGGTGAGCGCGAAATGCAAAGTGGACAAGTAGCCGTGCGTACCAGAAAAGGTGAAGACTTGGGTTCAATGTCAGTCCAGGCGTTTATTGACCGCCTAAAAACTGAGATTAAAGATAAAGTCTAACCTGCGGGAGCGCGGTTTTATTATTTATGGAAGTAGGGGCTTAATATAGCACAGGATAAAGAAACACGAATTAATGGCGATATTACAGCGCCACAAGTTCGTTTAGTGGGTATTGAAGGTGAGCCGCTAGGCATTGTGACATTAGCTGAGGCTTTTGCAAAAGCAGAAGCAGCTGATATCGATTTGGTTGAAATCGCGCCACAGGCAGCGCCGCCAGTATGTCGTTTGATGGATTATGGCAAGTTTAAATATGCTGAAAGTAAACGTCAGCACGAAGTTAAGCTTAAACAAAAGCAAGTGCAAGTGAAAGAGATTAAGTTCCGTCCTGGTACAGATGACGGTGATTACAATATTAAAGTGCGTAATATTGCACGCTTTTTAGAAGATGGCGATAAAGCAAAAATTACTTTGCGCTTTAGGGGTCGCGAAATTACGCATCAAGAATTAGGTTTGGCATTGCTCAAACGTGTTGAAGCGGATTTAAAAGAGCATGCGGTTGTTGAGCAGTTTCCGAAAATGGAAGGTCGACAAATGGTCATGATTTTAGGACCACATAAAAAAATTAAGTAGTTGTGCGGCTAAGGTTAAAAATTATAAACGTAAGTTTGTAAGTGTAGTGTGTAGTACCTTTGTAGCGACGCGGCTAATGGCATGCCCGATCGCTCTTTTTATAGTTCCTTTAGGAGAAAAAAATGCCAAAAATGAAGACAAAGAGCAGCGCCAAAAAGCGCTTCAAGTTCTTGGGTAACGGTAAAGTAAAGCGTACACATTCGCACCTTCGCCATATCCTGACAAAAAAAACCACCAAGCAAAAACGTAAATTACGTGGTACTGCTATCATTTCACCTACTGACATCAAACGCGTTCGCGCAATGATGCCGACTCGATAAGGAGATAAGACATGCCTAGAGTCAAACGTGGTGTCATCGCTCGTGCAAGACACAAAAAAGTACTAGACGCTGCCAAGGGTTACCGTGGTCGTCGTAAGAACGTTTACCGCGTTGCTAAACAAGCGGTAATGAAAGCTGGTCAATATGCTTACCGTGATCGCCGTCAAAAGAAACGTCAATTCCGCAC
>JAYVFU010000204.1:0-3106 GCA_043772865.1 Methylophilaceae bacterium | reverse complement strand
TTCACGCAGACGATTTCATCAAACATGCTGTGGTAATCGGTACTCATTGCAATCTCACCCGCTTTAAATTTTGCATCATTATCTTCTAAAGCTTGCTGATACTTCTTCTCATCAAAATTGTTATTCTTTTTAAATAAAGATGTGCCCGAATTAAGCGGTGCATCAGGCGTTAAATACAGCACGCCCGCAAACACGGTATTGTGATCGGTATGTATCACGCCTTGGCTATACTCTGCCGACACGCTTTGAAAGCTGGTAGTAATCAACCAGCGCATGTGGTCATTTTCAGCATTATGAAAAACTGAAACAAGCTTGGTACAAATTTTGTCAAAAAGTGCTTTATTGATATTAGACAAATCTTTGGTTCTACAGCCAGGGTAAACGTAATCAATATTTTTTACCTCATGGCAAAACGTATATTTTTGCTCCAAGGCGAACTTTCTAATCGCGTCAGGGTTTTCGTAAAAATTTTCTATTACGGCAATGGGGTATAAATTCATATATTGATGCTATCCACAAGATTAACTTAGCGCTTACTTAGCTTAGGTCAATGATTTTAACGATATACTTCTTTTCGATTACCTATTTTAACCACCAAAATTTTCACTTCTTTGTCTAAAATTTGAGCAATAATTCTGTAGTCACCAACTCTGTATTTCCAAAAGCTACCTAACTCAGATCCCTGTAAAGCAGCACCCAAAGTCCGCACATCGTCAATAACTGCAAGCCTATTAAATAAAAAACTTAATAGTCGTTTAGCTATCTGTTTATCAAGCTTGCTTAATTCTTTTGCCGCCAGTGGATCAAGCTCAATCTTCCATGCCATATTGTTTCATCACTTCTTCTAGTGGAATAGTTTTGCTGCGTCCCGCTTTAATATCGGCTACTCGTTGTTCAGCCTCATACAAATCTTCCATATCTTCTAAATATTGCAAAATAGCTTCGCGCGCGTAAAACGTTTTGGTGCGTCCAGTTAATTTGGCTAAGTTTTCTAATCTTGCTTCTATTTCGGCTGGTAATCTAATGGCTAACATATTAATCTCCAATCATGCTATACAAGTATAGCATAGCATGTTTTAATAATTAATGTGGGTTATGTAGGAGGGGCTTGCAGCCCCAAAATTGCGGCGGCGTTGTTCGCGGCTGTAAGCCGCTCCTACCAATAAAAAAACGGCAACCGAAATTGCCGTTTTTTAAAGATATATTAGCTATACCAAATCTAATCGTTTTTCGATTTTTAGAATCCAATTTTCAATTTCATCAATTTTTATTTGTTATTGAGCAATTAAACTATTTTGATGCCTTACCATACTTAATATTTCACCTTGGCCGATTTCCAAGTTTGTAAGCCTTGATTTTACCTCGCTTAATTCCTTCTCTAGCCTGTTTAAACTGCCTTGAAATAACTTTAAATGTTCAAGTATCGGATTATCTATTTTTTTGCTCATTATATTAATCCTGAGGTGTTTTTTAGCTTAATCATTTCATGCTGTAAACGCAAGTATAAAAAAACAGCAACCGAGGTTGCCGTTTTTATTTTTTCTCCTTTCTCTGTCATGCCCTGATATTGTCATGCTGAACTTGATTCAGCATCTAATCTCAAGATTTCACGTCAAGCACGAGTTTACAAAGTTAGACCAGATTACGGGTCAAACCGTAAAGGTCTGCAAAGTGGAAATATGCACTAAAGTGGATTATTCTCACGTGAGAACCCACAGTGACGGCAAGTGTGAGTTGCAATCATGGTGAATATTGCGAGGCAAACGGGGACGCCACTCCACTTAGGCTATTATGCCGCGCACCTTAAGATAAGCCAACACTTTATCCACACAAACTGCTAACGGCTCAACACCGGTGTCCAACGCTAACTCTGGATTTAATGGCGGTTCATAGGGGGAGGATATACCGGTAAAGTCTTTAATCTCGCCGCGTTTTGCTTTAACATATAAACCTTTTACATCACGCTGCTCGCACACGTTCAAATCGGCCTTGCAATAAACTTCAATAAACTCACCTTCTCCAACTAAATCGCGTACTCGATCGCGATCAGCCTGAAAGGGTGAAATAAAGGCCGTGAGCGCAATCACGCCTGCCTCTAAAAACAATTTACTCATTTCACCGATACGGCGAATATTTTCTTGTCGATCATTTGCTGAAAATCCTAAATCTGCACACAAACCATGGCGTACATTATCGCCATCAAACACAAATGTACGGTAACCTAGATCAAACAAAGCCTTTTCTACGGCATGAGCAAGTGTAGATTTACCTGCGCCCGATAAACCAGTAAACCAAAGAATCACGCTGTTATGCCCAGCTTGCTGTTGTCTATCAGACTGATGCACCAAGCCATGTTGGCGAAAAATATTTTTAGTCATTGTTATGCTTTTATAAATTTGTATTGAACAAAATTAAATCATACCCTTTAATAAAATAAAAACGGCAACCGAAGTTGCCGTTTTTATTTTATCTTGCTTAAACTACACAGGTTAAGCCTGCGGTAATTCTAGAAGAATAAGATTGCGCCTAAAGCGATAGTTTTTGCCTTGGCTTTATTATCAGAAGTAAACCTGTTGTCAACATCACGCTCTGACTCATTGTACTCAGCAACCAAGTTCAAATGCTTTGTGATTGGGTGATAAGCACCAACCGTCCACATTGAATCTTCGATATCCCTAAAGCCATCAATACGATTGCCATCTAATGTAGATTCACCATAGCTAACGCCCAATTTAGTACCTACACCTGGAAGAGTGTATGTAGCTTGAACGTACCATTGATCTGATTCACGGTCGTTACCAGCTGCGTCAAAACCATCAAACAATTGAAGCGTTTGACCGATACCATCACCTTGGCCATAGTAACCAGTTAAACCAAAACCAGCTAGGTTAACTGTAGCGCCGATATCAAATGCAGTTGCACGGCCTGATGTATCAGCTGTGTTTGCTACTGCAGGAATTGTAGTGAAAGTAGTTGGGTTAGTCGGATTTGGGCCAAAACTAGCAGCTGAACCGTTTGACAAACCTTTAACGCGCTGTGTGATAGCAGAAACCCATACTTTACCGCCAACATCGCCAGCCCATTCGTAGCTTGCTTTACCTTCAAA
>JAYVFU010000203.1:0-3109 GCA_043772865.1 Methylophilaceae bacterium | reverse complement strand
AGTAGGCCGATCGGCTTGTGGTTTTTAAGGTTTATTTAAGTTGATGACACAATTTCGAAGAATTTACGTAACAAGATATAAATTTAGATTCTAATTTTAGGTATGCTAATTTCTTCGAAATTTTGGGTTTGCAAATTCAATCTAGCAATGTCAGAAGTTGTTATTGCGCCAATTCCAATGGTTTCAAAATCAATCTCACAAGTTGAATTTAAAAAATTACACGCAGAAAGATTGGAAGGTTGATTTCTTAATTCACGCAATTTAGTTAACAGTTTCATTTTTAATTCCCCATTACGAAAATCAAATTTTGCCCATCATATATTTCCATATGATGGAAAATAGAACTATTTAAATAAATTATTTCCATCTTAATGCACTTTAGGATTAATGCGCTTCAGGTCGCGCTTAATTTTGCAGCTCTAAGTTTTCGGTTGCTTTAGGTTTTACTAGTCCGTTCGGACTATATAAAGCTTGTTTTTGTTCATACCAATGAAATCTACTTTAGTCATCATTGCATCAATAAAAATAAACACATCATCCGCAATGAGGAGTGTAATTTAGGTGAATTTTTTAAATAAATGGCAACAAATAATTAAACCATCAAATTTAATTAAGAATCTTATCGGCCAAAATAGTCAATTTTTCACCAAGTCTTTGCCTCTATTCGGTGCAAGTCAAGCATTCGTTTTTGCACACCAGCGCTCTGCATATTTAGGTTTAACTACGCTATCCAGCAATAAAACTCTTTACCCTAAAGCATTTATTACAAATGTGAGTTTGCATCAAGGCATTCCATATTCTGGTAGTGATATTAGAGACGAAGCGGTTGTTGCAAGACCTTTACGTGTCATGATGCTGGGTCTAAGAGGCTTTCCCGATGTGCAAGGTGGTGTAGAAACACATGCTGAACATTTAACACCTTTACTAGCAAAATTGGGTTGTGATTTAGAAGTGGTTGTGCGTTCTTCTTACCAAAAAACAGGCGTAGGCAAACAATGGCGTGGTATAAAATTTACAAAGCTCTGGGCACCAAAATCTAAAGGGCTAGAGGCTGTAATCCACACCTTACTGGGTGTGCTCTATGCTGCAATTAAACGGCCAGATATATTACACATACATGCAGTAGGGCCCGCGCTATTGACGCCTTTAGCAAGACTTTTGGGATTGAGAGTAATTGTTACGCATCATGGGCAAGACTACAACAGACAAAAATGGGGCGTTTTGGCGCGTAACATTTTGTTGCTCGGAGAATGGTCTGGGATGCGCTTTTCTAACAGTAGAATAGTTATTTCAAACGTCATACGCGATTTAGTTATGCGCAAACATGCCATGCAATCAGAGTTAATATGCAACGGCGTTGCAATGCCAGACTTAAATGTGTCGGATTCCCATCTAGCCCAGTTTGGGTTGCAGAAAAATAAATACATTTTGCTAGTGAGTCGTCTAGTGCCAGAAAAACGTCACTTGGATTTAATTAATGCTTTTAATATGGCTAATTTTGATGGTTACAAATTAGTATTTGTCGGGTCGTCTGACCATCCAGATGAGTACATGCAAAGTGTGATTGATGCTAGTTTAGTTAATTCGAATATTGTGCTGACTGGTTTTCAGACTGGAGATGCCTTGCGAAGCCTCTATACGCATGCTGCCTTGTTTGTATTGCCTTCATCTCATGAGGGCTTATCGATTTCGCTTCTAGAGGCCTTAAGCTACGGCCTGCCAGTAGTTGCTAGCAATATACCCGCTAACCTTGAACTTGGGCTTAATCCCGCATGTTATTTTGAATTAGGCCAAATAGATCAGCTTGCCCAATTACTCAAAACTAATATTTACCATCCAGCCTCAATAGAAAGAAGAATGGAAGTAAGAGCATGGGTAGGTAGCAACTATAATTGGCGCAGGGTTGCAGACAAAACTTATAAAGAGTATCAAAACATACTGCAATAAATAACTCTTAAAATTTAATAAGAAGTCTTAACATACATATTCGTGTCATATTACTAGTCTAAATTGTAGTGCTATTTTGAAATAAAAATAAGCATGCACCATGAAATTTCAACAGCACCTCAGCTTTAACAGGTCACTAAGTCTTCCACTACTAATCAAAATACTGATAGATCCAGTGTTAATGATTATGACACTTTTTTTTCTGGCAATTTATAATGAAGATAAACTAACATCTCAGTATGTTGTGTTATCTGTCATGCTGTTTGCATTAAGCTTTCCTGGGTCGTGGGGAAATTCAAAAAACTTCAAAGAGGAATTCTTAAGTACTTTTGGGCAATGGTTTTTAGTTTTAGGCATTCTTTTATTTTTTGGGTATGTAACTGGTTTTTTGAATCAATATCCGCAACAAGTCATATTAGTATGGGGTTTAGTTACTCCAATAGTCCTAATAATTTCTCATCTAATTGCCAGTAAATATTTATCTAGCAATTACTATATTTCTAGTGTTAAAAAGTCAGCAGTTATTGTAGGAGTTAACGAGTTAAGCAGTCAGCTTCAAGAGCGAATTAACGCAAATGCCGAGCTAGGCATAGAACTTAAAGGTTTTTTCGACGTGATTTCAGAGCGCTCAGTTGCTCAATTGCCCGCTAAAAATAGTCAATTTATTGGCAACGTTGACCAGTTATCAATTTATGTAAAGCAAAATGGAATAGAAGTAATTTATATTGCATTACCACCGTCGTTACACAAAGAAGTTTTGAAGTTGTTAGACGATTTAAAAGATACTACCGCTTCAATATATTTTGTGCCAAATTTCTTTATGGCGGATTTAATTCAGGCCAGAATCGACGATATTGATGGGATGCCTGTAGTCGCTGTATGTGAAACCCCATTTTCTGGATTCAATGGGTTTGTTAAAGGCTTGAGCGATGTGACAATAACAAGTTTAATTTTATGCTTGATTTTTCCTTTATTAATTGTGATAGGGGTAGGGGTTAAGTTAAGTTCACCAGGCCCAATATTATTTAAGCAAAGACGCTATGGGCTAGATGGACATGAAATCGTTGTGTATAAATTTAGATCAATGACGGTAACTGAAGAAGGCGAGAATGTAATACAAGCAACCGTCAACGATAAAAGAGTAACAACATTTGGAAAATTT
>JAYVFU010000202.1:0-3123 GCA_043772865.1 Methylophilaceae bacterium | reverse complement strand
ACAATTTTAATGCCATATTTTTTATCAAAACCCATTTCAGCCGCCACTACAATCGGCGCGCAGTCGGTTAGCGGAATAAAACCAATTT
This sequence comes from Methylophilaceae bacterium, assembly GCA_043772865.1. Classification (GTDB taxonomy): domain Bacteria; phylum Pseudomonadota; class Gammaproteobacteria; order Burkholderiales; family Methylophilaceae; genus JACMMS01. The sequence goes on along the minus strand of JAYVFU010000202.1, from coordinate 3,035 downwards.
TTACTTCGGTTACTTCTGGCGCGTCACTACCTGCCGCGTAAGCCATATTTTGCAGTCCAGCGGGCATAATTTCGGGCATGATATTGAGTGCAGCCGCCGCGCCAAATGCACCTGCCACTGCTGTTTTAAAAAAGTTACGACGGTTAGCATTGGTAAGGCTTGCATCGACCGTTGGTTTGCTTTTAATTATTGCTAAATTGGATTGAAATTCTTTTTTCATTTTTTACCCCAGGCTAAAATTTACACGAAAAAAACGTCTTATTAACACAATTAATGCTGCTAATTAAGACGTCGTTGTCTTTAAAAATAGTGTTTGTTACTATAGTTTAGGTCATCGTTAACCCAATAAATCAAGCGCTGACTCCTCATTAAGTCAGCATGTTTACATTCGCATATTTACGCTTGCACGCTTAAACAATCAACATGCTAGCTGTTTCAATTAATTGATGTGACAGATCAGCCAACTTCATATTCTTTTTCATTGCCATGCTGCGTAACATTTCATAAGCTGCATCTTCATCTAAACAACGCTGCTTCATCAGCAATCCTTTGGCACGCTCAACTACTTTGCGCTCATCTAATTTAATTTTTGCTTGAGAAAGTTCATTGCGCAAATTACTAAACTCCTCAAATCTTGCAACTGCAGCATCTATCACTGGCGTTAACCTTTCACTTGGAATATGACCAACTACATAAGCATTTACACCTGCTTGGGTAGCCAATTTTATTTTTAATTTATCAGAATCTTGCGTAAACATTACAATGGGGCGCGGATTATGTGCAGTCATTAAACAGATATTTTCCGTCATATTTTGATTTGGCGAATCGGTATCAATAATTAACACATCTGGATTAGAAGCAAGGTATAAATCTTGCAAATGTAAGTCATTATCAACATGTGCCACAACCTCAAAGCCATTATCAATCAACAATTGTTTTAATGGTTTGCGCCGTTTTATTTCGTTATCAACAATCATAACTTTAAGCATGTTAGAAATTTAGCAAAGATTATGCCAACAACAATTAGCCATTTCAACATATTGATTTGTAAAACTAAAATTGAAATTTTAAAAAATATTAGGAGAATATAAAAATGAAAACTATGCACATATATAGTGCGTATGCACTAAGAAAAACTTTATTAATACGGTTTTTGGTGGGCGGGACAGCAATCTAACTTGTGACACGGATTTTTAACGAGAGTATTTTTAAAACATCATCAATTCATAACTTAAACGCTTGCAACTTAACAAATAAGCAATAAATGGTATGTTTTAGCTATATTTAATTTACCTTTAGTTAAGTTTAAGTAAGCTTTTATCTAGGTTGGACGTTGCAAATCTCCAAACGGATTTCTTTATGGTTTTCTTCAATCTAGCGCTCAAGTTGGCTACGTAAATTCTCTAATGCCTTGCGTGAAGAATCTAAAATAATAACCATTAACTTATCAATGCCTAGCGTGGTTGGTATGTAAGAGCAGTTAATGAAATCTCTGAAAGCATTGTGGAAAGGATGTACAGAAAATATGCCCGTGACGGACAACTTAAATTGTACTGTTAACGTTGGTAAATGGTGCAGCAATGTTTATGCGTATTGCAAAAGATAACTGCCCAGTCTATTTGATTGGCTTATCCTCTATAGCAAGCCTTTTTCGGATAAACCAAGGTTTTAGATACGGGGTTAATAAAACCAAGTGTTTAAATAATTACAAGAAGAAACCCTAAAACGCTCTGCAAAACGGCTCAAGTCTACTAAATTAATTTCTCGTAGGTAAACTTTAACTTAATAATATCTTGGTGCATTACAAGTTAGCATGCACCTAAATAGTGCCAAGCCAAAGGAGGCGATTTAAAAATGTCGAATCATTTATTATAGTAACTGTATGATTGATAATAAATATTATATATAATTTATATTGGCATATTTTTTGCTTAATTATCATTAAGATATAATAATTAAATCAAATTAGTTTTAGCTTTAAATGATTTAAAAAAAGATAACTAGGGTTCCGACTTGCATAGTTTAAATGTTTAAGTGTCTGGTCCAAGAGTTATCGGCCACAAGCGCCTTTACAGGCACTTTCACTTGCAAACGGCTACACGGAGGGATAAAAGCCCGGGAGACAGCATTAAATAATGCCGCATTTCCATTTTTATTGTTATCTCAGGTGCCAATTTGCGTTCAGTTCAAACCATTTATTATTTTTTAAAAGCTGTGTGCAACAGTTTTTGGATTATTCGCGGCCACATTACTCGTAATCATTACTTGTTGCTGGCAATGTTTGGCTTACTATTGCCATTGGCCGCGTGGTGGTTACTTTCAATGAGTGGATTAGTCGAAAGAGTATTTATGCCAAGCCCTTTAGATGTGCTTAAACGAGCATTTATTTGGTTTAGTGACGAATCGTTGATGGCCGATATATGGATTAGCACCTACCGCGTGTTTGCTGGCTTTTTTTTATCTGCTATTTTGGCTATTCCATTAGGCGTACTAATTGGCACATACCAGCCCATGAAAGCGATGTTTGAGCCATTAATGGATCTGATACGCTACATGCCTGCAGTTGCATTTATACCCTTGGTAATGCTGTGGGTGGGCATTGAAGAAAGCTCAAAAATAGCCATTATTTTTATTGGGACATTTTTTCAAATGGTTTTAATGGTGGCTGAAGATATTCGGCGCGTGCCTAATAATCAAATTGAATCAGCACAAACCATGGGTGCCAATTCTAACGAAATTGTATCGCTTGTGATTATTCAATCAGCCAAACCTGCGCTATTAGATACCCTACGAGTGACCATGGGCTGGGCTTGGACTTATCTGGTTGTGGCAGAGCTGGTGGCGGCTAATTCTGGCCTGGGCTATTCAATATTACGGGCGCAGCGGTTTATGCAAACCGATAAAATCTTTGCGGGCATAATTTTAATTGGTTTGATCGGTTTAGCCATCGATCAGTTATTCCGCCTGTTGCACCGAAAAAGTTTTCCGTGGCTTTACTTAAGTTAAAACAGATATGAACTCTAAAATTAATATTT
>JAYVFU010000201.1:0-3125 GCA_043772865.1 Methylophilaceae bacterium | reverse complement strand
CTTTTTCCATGCGCACGCCATCAGATGTTGGCAGTATTTTTTCTACGCCAGCCTCTTGGCCTTCTTGGCCTTGGCTGTAAGTATTATAAGTAGTGCTGCCGCCAGGTACACTATAAGCATCACTAGTGCTTACACCCGTTAAATCGGGTGGAACCTCTAATGGTTTCGCACGGCCTGCACCTTTGTAATCAGAAGTACTGTTAATAAATGGAATCGAATCGCACGCGCTTAATAAAATTGTTAGCAAGCTTGCTACAATAATTTTTAATGCCATATTTTGCTTCATATTGGTTTGTTTCATCGTTCTTACCACCATTTGCTTTAAAATTTAAACTGCTAATTAATTTCTGCCTGGCGCATCGCTGCACGCAACACATCGTGATATTGCGCCGATAAATTCACCATCGGCAGCCTAATTCCTGACTTTATTTTGCCCATTTGTTGCAACACCCACTTAACGGGGATAGGATTTGCCTCAATAAATAATTTTTGATGCAAAGCGAATAATTTTGCATTGATTTCACAGGCTTTTGCAACATTGCCCGCCATCGCCGCCACACACATTTCACGCATTAATCGTGGTGCAACATTGGCAGTAACCGAAATCACGCCTTGTCCGCCAATCAGCATTAAGGCCATTCCTGTGGCATCGTCGCCACTGTAAATGGCAAAGTCTCCAATTTCAGGCATAAGTTTCGCGCGCAAAATCAAATCTGTGCCGCGCTCTATACCGCCTGTTGCATCTTTAATACCAACAATATTTTTAATCGCGGCTAAACGCAAAGCTGTGTCGTTGCTCATGTCGCAACTGGTGCGCCCTGGCACATTGTACAAAATCTGCGGAATATCCACCGCTGCCGCAATGGCTACAAAGTGCTGGTACAAACCCTCTTGCGACGGCTTATTGTAATATGGTGTTACCAATAAGCAGGCGTCAACACCTAAGCTTTTTGCTTTTGATGTAAGCTCAATCGCCTCGCTAGTAGAGTTTGCGCCCGTGCCAGCAACCACTTTAACGCGGCCATTAACATGTTCTACCGTGGTTTTAATCAGTAAACAATGCTCGACTACATCTACAGTTGGCGATTCGCCCGTGGTGCCCACAATCACAATGCCGCCGGTGCCAGCGGCAATATGCCAATCAATTAACGCGCGCAGCGCAATTAAATCTAAACTGCCATCATCAAACATAGGGGTAACAATGGCTACCAAACTACCTGTTAACATGACTTAAACCTGCTTAAAAAATTAATCCCACTATTTTAACCGAATCTTAGGACTTAAAGCGAAAACACAGTTTAATCAGCGAGTAAATCGCTTCTATATAACTAAATAACATAAAATAGTTAAAAATATTATTTTTAATGCTATTAAAAAGTGCGTATATTCTAGTTTTTAATCATTAACGTATCAGTATGATTTAGGTTGATTTTGCCGCGCCGCAGGCGTTAAAACAGGCTTAAAACGCAGTATAATAATCGGTATTAAATCTTAAAGTAAATATGACCACAACTTTACACCAATATATTATGATTTTGCTGGGCTCCGTGTTGGTTAACAACATTGTGCTGGTTAAAATTTTGGGTTTGTGCCCGTTTATGGGCGTCTCTAAAAAGCTTGAGGCGTCCATCGGCATGGGCATGGCTACCGCTTTTGTGTTGACGATTGGCAGCATGACTAGCTGGGCGATAACACATTATTGGCTAGAACCGAATCATCTTGAATACCTGCGTACGCTATCATTTATTGTGGTGATTGCTGGTGTTGTGCAGTTTACTGAAATTGTGATGGAAAAAAGCTTTCCGCCGCTGTACCAAATGCTGGGCATATTTTTGCCGCTTATTACCACCAATTGTGCAGTGTTGGGTATTCCTTTACTCAATGCGCAATCAAGTCACGGACCAATAGAATCGGGCTTATACGGTTTTGGTGGCGCAGTTGGTTTTAGCTTAGTGCTCATTTTATTTGCCAGCATGCGCGAGCGTTTAGAGGCTGCCGATGTGCCAAAAGTATTTCAAGGATCAGCCATCGCGATGGTGACGGCTGCGCTGATGAGCTTGGCTTTTATGGGCTTTGCTGGCCTAGATAAATATTAAATTAAATATTAAGTTAAATACCAATATAAATACTTAAGATAGATACTAAAAATTAACCAATGAAAGATTTGCTACTGCAAATATGTTTATCGCTTTAACGATCATGTTAGGCCTAGCCTTGGTTTTAGGCGCATTTTTGGGCTATGCCGCGCTTAAGTTCAAGGTTGAGGGCGACCCATTAATTGCGCGCATCGATGCCATTTTGCCGCAAACACAATGTGGGCAATGTGGCTTCCCAGGCTGCAAGCCTTATGCCACGGCAATTGCCGAAGGTCGCGCTGATATTAATCAATGCCCGCCTGGCGGCGATGCTGGCGTTCACCAATTAGCCGATTTAATGGGTATGGAATATAAGCCTCTTAACGCCGAAAATGGTGCAGAAAAACTCAAAGCAGTGGCTTTTATTGATGAAAAAATTTGTATTGGCTGCACACTGTGCATTCAAGCCTGCCCCGTGGATGCGATTTTAGGCGCAGCCAAGCACATGCACACTATCATCGCCAGCGAGTGCACGGGCTGCGAGCTATGCGTGGCGCCCTGCCCAGTCGATTGCATTAGCATGGAAACCGTTGGCGAAACGCCCGATAACTGGAAGTGGAAATACCCCATGATTCCAATTAAAAGCCTTCCGATTAAACCTGCTTTTACGCTTTAGTTTGATAGTTTAGAATCATATGAATACACTCGTTAATTTAGCAAGCTTGTTAAGCCTTAATCAATTGATTACATCGGCGAAGGAAATCTTTCCTTTCCACGGCGGTGTTCATCCGCCTGAAAACAAGGCGCAATCAACACAATTGCCAATTGGCCAACTTGCTTTGCCCAAAAAGCTTGTGCTGCCGCTGCGCCAGCATGTTGGCAATATTCCTAAAATAAAAGTAGCAATCGGCGAACACGTTTTAAAAGGTCAATTACTGGCTGAGGCAGAAGGTACGGTATCTGCAGCGATTCACGCTACCACATCAGGCACTATTTCTGCGATTGAAGATGCAATTATTCCGCACCCCTCAGGCTTGCCAGATTGCTGTA
>JAYVFU010000200.1:0-3139 GCA_043772865.1 Methylophilaceae bacterium | reverse complement strand
ATCAAAACAGAGCGTTTATAGGCCTTGGTTACAAATTAAATAAGCATAATGCTTTTGAAATTGGTTACCTAAATCAATTTGTTAATACGCGTAAAGTTGACCGATAAAATCACGTTTTATCAACTACTTGGGCAATTAATTTTTGATGAATTTTATTTATTGGATATCAACTATGCTTAATTTGGCCATTTTAGTAATGGCCTATTTTTTGGCGCTGTTAATCTCAGCTAGAATTAAGTGCTTTAACAGCCCGTTTAAATTTCTAATTTAGCTAAACAGCTATTGTTAAAAACCATGCAAATGATTCTGCATTGTTAGTTACCGTTTCTAATGTAAGCGTGAAACACCAGAGGAAAAGTTGATTACTTTACTGTGTCTCTTAAAAAGAAACCGCAAGGCGTCATTGATTTTAGTCATATCTACAACGATTGTAATAGTGAAGTTGATGCAGTAATTTATAACAATTACCAAAATGGGCACAAAAAACATATGAGTGTTATACGTTTACCTAAAAATATTTTGGTAAAAATTGGGTTGGCTCACTAGAAGTATTAAAAAGGCTTACTCAATTGATTATAAATAAGCCTCTATCATTTATTAATTATTGATACGAAGTAGGCAGTTATATTATTGCAAGACTTAGAATACCAATTAAATAATTTAAATGACCTGTTAAATTATTTTTCAAAATTCAATTAGTTACTTGAGGATCTTTTAGCTACGCGTTACTGTAGCTAATCATTAATTAATGAATTTTTGTTATATTAAATGGGTCTATATAATGATTTTGTGAGCTTGGATATAAAGTTACACATTCTCATGTTTACAAGGGGTCGTGTAATGATAAATTCAAAACTTATGTTAGTCGATAGAGATGGTTATACGTCCTCAATCCTAGCTAACAGCTTATTTCAGCGTGGCTACAAAGACATACAAATTGTTACGGACGGTGATGCATTGCCAAAGGCCGTGGCAGAGTGTAGACCAGATGTAACTATCTTTAATTACCATTTTAACGAGTTTGACAGCTTGATTTTATGTAACACGCTTAAACGGATATCCCCGCACTCATTAATTATTGCCATAGTTTCGCCTGGCCCAGCTTTTAAAACAGTTGATTTGTGGGCCAAGCAAACTAACAGCATTGATTTAATTATTGAAAAACCGCTTTCTGACGAACGTTTTTTTACCAAGCTTGGTGATTTATTAAAAATTAAATCTTCCTCTAAAATGCTTGAAACAAGAGCACAGCTTTTAGTTAATTTGATTCCAGAACCTGCATTATCTGCGATTGAACCTAGTTTTAATAATGAAGCAAAGATGTTTCAAGCCATTGTGCTTTTTACCGACATTCGCCGCTCAACTGAGCTTATTAGAGAAATGGAGCCTCGTATATATTTTCGGCTGTTAAATGACTTACTTAGTGCTCAAGCAAAATTAATAAAACAGTATGAAGGTCAAGTGATTAAATATACTGGGGACGGCGTAATGGCTACATTTAACGGCATGGGTAGCTCATATCTTGCTATGCGCTGTGCACTGGCATTAGCTAAAGCTAGCCACAATATCAAATGTCCATATGGTGTTGGCGTGGCTGAGGGCTTGGTTCTTGCCGGGCTTATTGGTGATTCAAAAGGTGATGGTCAGAGACTTCAATATGATGTAATAGGTGCTACCGTGCATTTAGCGGCTCGCTTATGTGGTTTAGCCAGTGCTGGTGAAGTAATTACAACAAAGAAACTAATTGCGTTGGCAAAGTTTAAAGAAAATGTTGTCCGCGATATTAAAGGCTTGTCAATTAAAGGGTTTGCAGACAAAATTGACATAGTTGCATTGAGCCCATACGATTTATCAACTGAGAGAGACACTGATGAAAGAACGATATAATACTGAGCAAATTAGTAAGGTCATCGATCAAGCGCTGATTTATCAATGTGCTTGCCCTGCTCAAGTTTGTAAGGCAATATTTGAAATGCGCGAGCTTTTCGATTATCAGATAAACTGTTCAAGTGATAGCAAAAATAATCCGCTAGTGCACAAAGCTATCGCTGCTGCAGCTGAAGCAGCGCATGAAATTATGGAAGAGTGCTTAAATCATATACTAGACATTGAAGGTTGGAATCAAGAAATTTTTGTGATGCCTGAATCACTCAAACAAAAAAAATTTAAATTATTGTAATCTCGTAAAATCGGAAACTTAAAAATTAAGAAACATAAAAATGACAAATCTAATTCAACTAATCTACATAAGCCGCTCAACTTTTACTCCGGCAAAAATCAGCAATAACATAGAGCCAAATGTTGCCCGCATATTATTAAAATCTCGCGTTAACAATAAAAAGAATGGCCTAGTGGGCGTGTTGTATTTTGGTGACGGTTGTTTTTTTCAATGTTTAGAAGGTGAGGCAGAAGCGGTTGATCAACTTTATGAAACGTTACTTAAAGATACACGTCACAAAGATTTAAAAGTATTTAGTCGAAAATCAATCGATACGCTAACATTTTCCAACTGGAGCATGAAACATGTTCCGCTTGAAGATGAAATGAATAAATTGCTAAAATCTCAAGGTTTTAAAACATTTAACCCATATAAATTCAGCGCAGAAATGACACAAAATGCGTTGAATCTATTCCTTTCGACTAACGATGTTACAGATTCATTTTTGCTGGAAGATGTCAATTTACAAGCAAGCAAGTTAGATAATCAGGTTAAACAAGCTCACGCTAGTCAAATCAATAACAAAAATTTGATCATATATGCATTAATAACGATTGTTTTACTGGCAGTTTTGGTCGTATTTTTAAAGTAAAATACCGTTCATATAAATTATCTAGTGCAGATTTAATTTGGTTTGATTAATAAATTCGAGTCTCAAGTCATATATTTGGCTAAACTTCATATCGTTTTGCACGAAATTTGCATTTAACTTTTATAAATATGACGCTGCATTCAAAGAGTGAATTGATTACAGAAAAACTAAAACGTATTTATACGATATTTAATTCAAACCAAATCCTTTTCACGTAGCTCACTTTTTAAATACGCATAATAAATGGGTGCGGCAACAATTCCCGCTAGGCCAAACGCGGCTTCCATCATCACCATGGCGATTAATAACTCCCACGCATTGGCGCGGAT
>JAYVFU010000199.1:0-3153 GCA_043772865.1 Methylophilaceae bacterium | reverse complement strand
AACCAGCCTAAGTGCTGGTTTTTTATTGCCTCTAACTTGTGCGTCTCACTTACAGCGGATTACAGTAGCGGACTCATATGTAAATGTGCCATATACGTGGAAACTGTATATGGGATGGTGACATACTGAGGTGGAAACTATTGGACGCTGTTTCCGCCCCTAATCTGGAAAGTATTACACGCTGTTTGACAACACAGGCCAATGCCATGGACTTTATCAATTACGTTGTGGAAAAGTTTCCATTTCGCATTAAGATGATTCGGACTGATAATGGCCACGAGTTTCAAAGTAAGTTTCACTGGCACGTTTTGGATTTAGGGATGGAGCATGCTTACATTAAGCCAGGAAACCCCCGCTTAAATGGCAAAGTTGAGCGGTCTCACCGAACGGATATGCAAGAGTTTTATCAGCTATTAGATTACAAGGATGATCAAGATTTAGGCCTAAAGTTAGAAGAATGGGAGAACTTTTACAACTTCCATCGCCCTCATAGTGCGCATGCTGGAAAATCACCTTATGAGATGTTAAAAAGTAAAATGATGGCTAATTAATGACGTCTCGCGAGGTTTGGATTCACACAATACATTTAAAATGTAGCTTGTAGATTATAAAGTTCAACTAATTTATTTAATATCATTATAATTTTTGTTCCCGGACTAAAAACGGCAGACACACCTTCGTTTTGCAATTGAATTAGATAGGCTTGTGGAAACACACCACCAGCTACAACGTGAATTTTTTTTGCTTTAAAATTTTCTTCTTTAAAAGCATTTAGTTTTTTAATGAGTGTGGGTAAAAGTGTCAAGTGCGCGCCAGCCAAGGTAGATACACCGACTATATCTACATTTAATGCGTATTGCATGCTGTGCAACTTGCTCGGGAGTTTGAAATAATGGCGCTTGATGCACTTCAAATCCTGCATCACTAAGCGATGCAGCTATAATATTTGCGCCTCTGTCATGACCATCTTGCCCTAGTTTTGCGATTAATATGCGTGGTTTTCGCTTTATTTTTGTTGCAAGTTGATTCACGTTTTTGCAAGCATCTTTCCAATTTTCATTGTCATGCATTTGTTCGCTGTATACGGCGTTAACGTGTGAAGGGATGTTTGAATGACGCTGCCACACATTCTCTAAGGCAGTGATACATTCACCCACTGTTGCGCGGGCTTTAATCGCTTGAATCGTGGCCTCTAGCAAGTTGCCATTTTTTTGTCTGGCGATTTCGGTTAGGGCGTTAAGAGTTCGTCTAACGGCCAGCTGATCACGATTTTGTTTTAACTGCGATAAATGCGCAATTTGCTGATTTCTAATCTTTTGACTATCGATATCTAAATAATCGGGGGTTGCTTGATTGTCTGGTGTGATGTGCTTGTTTAAACCGACAATCACGCGTTTGCCATTATCAATGTTTGATTGCACCAGCGCAGAATTAGTCTGAATTTTAGCGTTAACCCACCCAGATTCAAGCGCGGCAATGACGCCGCCTTGGTTGTCAATTTCCGCCATGATAGTTTTGACAACTTCTACCATTTGCGCTGTCAGTGATTCCATCATATAAGACCCCGCCCACGGGTCTATAACATCGCAAATGCCCGTTTCAGCTTGAATGATGAGCTGCGTGTTACGTGCTAATCGAGAGCTAATGTTTGTCGGTAATGACACCGCTTCATCATAGGCATTGGTGTGTAGCGATTGTGTGCCGCCAAATACTGCTGCCATTGCCTGCAAGGTAGTTCTGGCAATATTATTTATGGGGTCTTGTGCAGTGAGTGACCAGCCTGACGTTTGGCAATGCATACGCAGCGCTTTGGCTTTATTGGTGGTGGCGCCTAAGTTTTCTACAATTTCGCACCAAAGCATGCGTGCGGCGCGTAATTTGGCAATTTCAATGTAAAAATATGAGCCTACGCCAAAGAAAAAGCTGAGTTGACTACAGAACTTATCAATATCTAAACCACGTTGTTGCGCTTCTATAATGTAAGTACGCCCATTTGCTAACGTTAGTGCAAGTTCAAGTGCTCTGTCAGCGCCAGCCTCTTGAAAATGGTAGCCAGAAATTGACATACCATTGAAACGTGGCATGTGTTTAGCAATATATTCAACAACATCGGTAGCGATACGCATGGATGGTTGTGGTGCAAAAATATAGGTATTTCGCACCATAAATTCTTTAATGATGTCATTTTGAATGGTGCCACTAAGAGCGCTTATCGGTACGTCAGACTCTTCAGCGGCGACAATATAGGCCGCCATAATTGGCAATACTGCGCCACTCATGGTCATGGAAACAGATATTTTATCAAGTGGAATATCAGCCATTAACCGCTTCATATCTTCAACGCTATCAATCGCCACACCTGCCATGCCAACATCTGCACTCGCTAGCGGATGGTCTGAATCATAGCCGCGATGCGTTGGTAAATCAAAAGCGATTGATAGACCTTGGCTACCTTGTGCAAGCGCTTCACGAAATAAACGGTTAGTGTCGTCAGCATCAGCGAAGCCTGCATATTGACGTATCGTCCACGGCTTTTCTGTATACATGGTTTTATATGGACCACGTAAAAATGGCGCAGCACCTGGTAGAGAGTTGAGATGAGGCAGATTTTTGATGTCTTCTGCTGTGTAAAGCGCTTTTATTTTTGTTTGATTGGGCAGTTTACCTTGATGATGCGTTTGTTTAGCCCCATTTTCAATTAGAGTTACAGCGTCAGCAAAGTTAATCTGTTGTTTGCTTTTCATCATTAGCTCTTTTTAATGTTCAGTATTTAAGGTTAAGTAGCCAATATTTTTTGCGTAAAGACATCGGCAATTTTTGAGCCATTACCAGCGTAAATTTCGCACCAATCAGTGCAATAAATGCCATTGATTTTCTCTGCACAAAGCCAGATTTTTAATGTGTCGCCCACGTTAATGTTGCCGTAAAAAAATAAATCTCTATTCATGATGTTTGGCAAGTTTTCAATAGATTTATTGTTAGACCAGGCCCAAGTTGCGCGGTCTATATAAGCTTGAAAGCTAGCAAAGTAGAGAAAATTTGCGCCATTGAAATCATGATTAGGGCAGGGCAGAAACTCAATTTCTTTGATAGTAGCTTTTGAGGCGCGACTCAGACCCATATGTTCAAGCCAATCATCTGTACGAATTTTTT
>JAYVFU010000198.1:0-3157 GCA_043772865.1 Methylophilaceae bacterium | reverse complement strand
CATTAACTGTATTGATGAAATCGCGGAGTTGGCTTTCTGATATGTGCATATAATTAGGCGTACAAGGCATTGCGCCAATACTTAAAGCTATCTCTTTTAATCTATCATCTGTAATCATTTCAGCGCCCCATTTTCGCAAACAGTTTCTTGCGCCCCATCTACGCTTTTAGTGCCATCGTAGACTTTGCCATTTAAATACCGAACTGTTGTATCTTGTTCATTTGCGCTAGTCGTAGTCAGCAATACGAAACCGCAATAGCCTTTTAAGCCGCTAACGTTACCAATTGGCAAGCCGCCAAAACTAGGCTCACATACTGCTACGGCGCTACGTTCACATGCATTTTGCGGATTAGGGATGACATAGGTTTCAACTACTTCTTTACGCACCTTAATCTCGGTTACTGCACATGCTGGCAACGATGCTACTGTGCCGCTAAGCGTTGCTGTAGGTGTTACCTTGCCTTTGGTATCTGGCTTGAACATAAACGCGGTTAAGCCTGTATCTGTGGTTGTTTTGCATAGGGCTGCGTAAGTGTTGGTTGATATGGTTAAAGCTAGTAAGGCAAATATTAGTTTCATTGTTTATCCTAACTTTTTGCTAATTCAAGTAACTGTGTAAATTCATCAATCCATTCAACTGCTAGTTTTGATGCTTTATTATTTTCTGGCGTATCGCCTGGTTTAATCATTGCAAACCATTGTTCGGCTGGGCGAGATGCATTAGGTGTAATGCCGTTACCAATTGCGTTATATTCGCAACCTCTAATATTGGCTATTGTTCCTAGCAAGCACGCGCATGAACCTTGATAAACTGACCCGTCTACTTTCCCAGCAATTAAAGATTGACGAAGCCCTGCTACTTCTTTTGGTGCTCGTAAAAGGATGTCAAAGAAGTCAGTTTTAAAATATGCTAAGTAAGCACCGCGTAAATCAGCACCGCTTAAGTCAGCACCGCGTAAATCAGCACCGCCTAAGTTAGCACCGCCTAAGTTAGCACCGCCTAATTTAGCACCGCCTAAGTTAGCACCGCCTAAGTTAGCATCGCTTTTAACGGCTTTAATAACCGCTTCCCGTAAATCATCTGCTTCAAAACTACATAAAACTGCATTAGTCCATCTATGTTTAATTTCAATATTCATTTCTTTTCTCCACAAATTAAACAGACTTGATTAAGTTGGTAAATTTCACTTTTTGAATTAATCCATTTGTGTTTGCACTTTTTACCGTAGGCTTCGTTTTCTTGACGCTGCTTCTCGGTGAAATTCTTAGCGCGGATTAAGTGTGCTCGTAAGTAGCTCAATATTTGTCCTTAAATGATTATTTGATTACTAGGCGCTGTGTATTTTGCAATCTTGCCCCTGGCACTTCGTAGCCATCACTGATAGCTTTCTTAATTAAAGCCTTATCGGGCGCTGGTGGTGGTGCTTCTGGCACGCGCAAATAGTCGGCTGGTATCAATGATGGGTCGTAAATATCAACGCTTGCAGGATTGTTTTGTAATGCCACTGTAAATACTGGCGATTCAATCTTAGTAATGCCAGCATGTTGCATATTGATAAATAGCCAGTTCTTGATACTGTCTACACGTTTTTCAATAGATTTACGTCTATCAGCTAAACGCTTTTCTTCTGCTTTGATGGCATCTGGCAAAGCCTCCATATTTTTAATTACAAAGCAGTAAGATTCAATTTTTGCTTGAATAGCTAAACTGTCGCCCTCTAAGGTATCGGCTATAGTTTCTTCATCAAAGTTAAGCTCTTCTAACTTGTTTTGTAGGGCTAGACGTTCACCTACGAGGTTGTATAAACTGGTCATATAAAATCCTTTCACGGCTTACATGCAGGGCAATGCGTGACTATTAAATTGTGCGTTGGTTAGGCTGTTATCGCTCAGCCGAACTAAAAGGTATGTCGTCATCAAAATCATCAAAACTACCTTTTGCAGCTGTGTTTTGTTTGGTTGATTGTGGTAGTGGGGCCGATACTGTTTCAAACAATTCTTCATACTCTGGCGATTGTTTAATGTAGTCTTGTAACTTTTCATGGAAACTATCAAACAGAGCTTCATTAAAGTTATCTAAATCAAAAGTAATGTTTTTGTGTACTGGATCAGGCTTAACCATTGATTTATGCATTGGTGAAATGCCTGCAATGTTGCTATATGTTTTACCGTTATTTTCTGTAACTGTTACGTTCAACATGCAATGCACACCTAGCACATTAGAAATATCGAAGCCCTTTAGTTCTTCCTCATTGAATGCTCTACCGCGCCATGCGCTTAAGTCTTTACGCAATGCAGCTTTTTCATGCAAGCTCAATGTGTAAGTTTTGCTGATTATCATCGGCATAACTTTTTCATCATATTCAATGGTTAGTGGCTCATTGTTTTCATCCTCACCAAACAACTCCCACCCAAGCCTTATTTTTCTGGCGACTGTTTCACCAAATTGACCGTTTGTTGTTTGAGTTCCACAATCAATAATGCTAAAACATCTAGCAATATGCGCCCCTGCTGGAATGCGTTTAAAGTTACCACTGCCCGTGTCTGTAGCTGTTAATGCCATGATTATTACTCCTAGTTAAATTCAGTCATTAGGGTGACTGATGACCCATTCAAATCGTTAGCTAATACTTCTAAATACTCCAAATGCTCTTTAAACTCTTGCACAAATAGTTCATATTCCTGTTGCTCTTGCTCTTGCTGTGCCTGCAAGTAGCTATCATCACAATATGCATCGTTTGCCATGATTAATAAAAATCTACATTCTGCAATGCACGTTTAAGCGCATCGAATTTTGAATACCATCTTACTTTTCGATACACCTTATAATCGGCATAAATACCGATTGATACCCAAAGCACATAAACGAAAAATACGACTGTGATAAAAGTTAAAATTATTTCCATGACAGCCTCTAATTAAAAAAACACAACGCTAATAAAGTTATAACTAAACCTAGTCCAGCCGAGCATTTCACCCATAGCGGTAACTCTGCTTCTTCTTGCCATGCGTGATGCTTAAATGGGTCAGTGCGGTTAAAGTGAGTGTCATATTTTGCATAGCGGGATATAAAGTTATTCATCACACATCGCCTCTTTATGCTCAATGCTTAACAAGTCTTTTACTTGGTTCTCAAGTAGGTTTATTTGTGCTTTAT
>JAYVFU010000197.1:0-3180 GCA_043772865.1 Methylophilaceae bacterium | reverse complement strand
ATTGAAAACAAAGGTTTGATTTTACTCATTTATAATAGTTTAATGTTAAGTTGACAATGTCCCAAGAATCATGGGGTACTCATTTAATATTTTTGGTTTCTAATTGAAAGCGCCCTTTATGTCTGTTGAACAAAAAAAAGAGGAGTCAGTTCATAAGCTTTCAACCAGTACCGATAATGTAGGTGCTACTAAACTACCAATCGTTGGCATAGGGGCTTCTGCTGGTGGGCTTGAGGCTTTTGAGGAGTTTTTCCGCAATACCCCAGCAGATATCGGGATGGCATTTGTGCTGGTGCAGCACCTTTCCCCTACCCATGTCAGCATGTTGACAGAAATTTTGCAGCGCTCCACGAAGATTTCAGTGATTAAAGTGCGTGATCAAATGCAGGTGCTAGCTAATACGGTTTATATTATCCCCCCCAACCGTGATATGACCATACTAAATGGCAGGCTCAAACTTAGTATTCCAGTTGAGCCACATGCGCAACGGTTGCCTATTGATCATTTTTTACGCTCACTTGCTGAAGATCAAGCCGAAAATGCCATAGGCGTAATTTTATCTGGCACTGGCTCAGACGGCACGCTAGGGTTGCGGGCAATTGTTGATGCTGGGGGTGTTTCTCTGGTGCAAGAACCAACTACCGCAAAGTATGATGGCATGCCTTCAAGCGCTATAAAAGCTGGTTATGCTAACCATGTATTATCAGTAGATAAAATGCCTGAAATGATTATTTCTAGTGCCCGTAAACGCGGGTTTACACAAAGTGCATCTCCAACGCTAGCGGTTCTCAGCAACATGACACACATTTTGATGCATATACGCTTTATCACTGGTCAGGATTTTTCATTGTACAAAAAAAGTACTATTGGGCGTCGTATAGAACGACGTATGGCACAGCACAATATTGAAGATAGTGAAGTGTATCTCCGCTATCTCAAAGAAAATGTAGCTGAAGTGCACACCCTGTTTAAAGAGCTGTTGATTAATGTCACTAGCTTTTTTCGCGATTCTGAAGCTTTTGTGTTGCTGCAAAAAGAAATTTTGCCGCAACTATTACGCAATAAGCCAGACGATTATGTGTTTCGTGTTTGGGTGGCTGGCTGTGCCACGGGTGAAGAAGCTTATTCCATTGCGATTCTTTTACGTGAGCATATGGATGAAAGTCATCAGGAATTTAAAGTGCAAATCTACAGCACAGATCTCGATGATGAAGCCATTGCCTTTGCACGCGCTGGTAAGTATTTATCCAATATTGCTCAAGATGTCAGTGCAGAGCGATTAAGTAGTTTTTTTGTAAAAGACGAAACTGGATATCGGATTAAGAAAGAAATCCGTGAGATGGTCATTTTCGCCGTTCATAATGTCATTAAAGAACCGCCCTTTACTAAATTAGATTTGCTTAGTTGTCGCAACCTCATGATCTACCTTGAACCTGAACTCCAAAACCGCTTGATACCATTATTTCATTATGCGCTTAAACTTGGAGGTGCACTTTTTCTATCCCCTTCTGAAAGCATTGGTAACCATATTGAGTTATTTTCGTCTTTCAATCGTAAATGGAAGTTTTATCTCTCAACAAACAGCGCGTCTTCTTCTTGTACATTGATGCATAGCCCAATAACATGGGCCAAAGGAAGTAGCGGCAAAGCACCAGAGGAAATTATGAAAAAAACCAAAGAACCTAATCTTGCCGAATTAGCGAGCAGATTGTTGATTCAGTTTTTTGCCCCAGCATCGGTCATTACAGATCTTAAAGGAGACATGATTTATGTACATGGCGATACTGGCAAATATTTGCGCCCAGGGCCAGGCCAGGCCAGCTTAAATGTGATTGAAATGGCACGTGAAGGGCTTGAAATTGAACTTCGTTCAGCTATTCTTGCTGCTGGCAATCAAAATGTGCCAACACTTAATCGAATAGTACAGGTAAAAACAAATGGAGATTTTACAACGGTAAATTTGAGTGTGCGCCCTTTGCCTGCTATAGATGGTGATGAGAGTCTGTTATTGGTCAGTTTTCAGGATATTGCAAGCACTCATCTGAAACCAAAGCGCAAAACTACAGCCAAGCCAATTGAGCTAGGTCGTATAGAAGTTTTAGAGCGTGAGCTGGCCTACAGCAAAGAAAATCTGCAAGCCATTATTGAAGAGCAACAGGCTTCTAACGAAGAGCTTAAATCTACCAATGAAGAGCTGCAATCTACTAACGAAGAACTTCAATCTACCAATGAAGAGCTAGAAACTTCCAAAGAAGAAATGCAGTCTGTTAATGAAGAGTTGATAACAGTGAATGCAGAATTGCAATCAAAGATTGAACAGCTAGCAAGTATGCAGAATGATATGAAAAATCTGCTGGATAATACCAATATTGGTACAGTGTTCTTAGACGAACATATGATTATCAGAAGATTTACGCGTGAGGCAAATAACATTTACCGTTTAGTTGATTCGGATGTGGGCCGCCCATTGGCTGATATTAAGTCTAATCTCAATGGAGAAGACTTACTACTTAAGGCGCAATCTGTGCTCGAAACGTTAGTGCCATTTGAGTCTGAGGTGCAAACTCATAGTAATGAGTGGTATTTGATGCGCATTCAACCTTATCGCACGCTAGATAACATTATTGAGGGGGTTGTACTGACCTTTACCAATATTAGTAAACGCATAGCAGCAGAATCCGCGATGCAAATTGCACGTGAACTTGCAGAAAATATTGTTGATACTGTTCGCGATCCATTACTGGTGATGGATGGTAGTTTAAAAGTGATTTCTGCCAATCTTGCCTTTTATCACTATTTTAAGGTCACCGCCGCAGATACGGTAGGTCGCAAGATTTACAATTTAGGTAATAACCAATGGGATATTCCTTCCCTGCGGGAATTATTAGAAATTATATTGCCGCGTGATCGTGCGGTAGAGGGTTATTTAGTTGAACATAATTTCCCTAACATCGGCCAGCATAAGATTATGTTAAATGCTCGTCGTATTTGTGGCAGCGCAGAGGAACCCTCTTTGATTCTGCTAGGAACTAAAGAAATAAATACTGAATTAAACAGAGAAAATATGCTATGAGCCAAAAACGAACAGGTATTGAGCGGCGCAAGATACTTAGGAAGAAAGCTGAGGCTTTAGTAATACACTTTACGCCATCAAAATCTGCTCAGTCTATCGAAATATTG
>JAYVFU010000196.1:0-9193 GCA_043772865.1 Methylophilaceae bacterium | reverse complement strand
AACGCTGACAGAACAGGGTTTTTCACCCATTTATTTGCAGTTAAGCCACCACAAACATAAGAGCTTGAGCGATGCTTGGGCTGCCCAAATTAAAGCATTATTGCCACAAAAAATCATTGTATGTGAACCAGGTGAATATCGTGTATTAAAAGCCTTAGAAGCATGTGCTTTAGCCGCTAAAATGCCTTTAAGTGTACGTGACGATACACATTTTATGTGTAGTCAAGCCGATTTTAAGCATTGGGCGGCGGGCGGTAAGCAACTACGTATGGAGTTTTTTTATCGCGTGATGCGTAAAAAATATGCTGTACTCATGGAAAAAGATTCCTCAAATAAAGATCAGCCAATTGGCGATAAATGGAATTACGATGCAGAAAATCGCGGCACATTTGGCAAGCAAGGTCCGCAAGATTTACCCGATATACCAAGCTTTGCGATGGATGACATCACGCATGGTGTGTTTGCTGATGTTGAGACTTACTTTGCTGAACACCCTGGCACATTAGTGAATTTCTGTTGGCCTGTTACACGTCCGCAAGCATTAAAGTTTTTAGAGGATTTCATTGAAAAACGCTTGGTAGGTTTTGGGCAATATCAAGATGCCATGTGGCAAGCGGATAAAAATCCTGCACCTTTTTTATGGCACTCACTACTGGCTTCGTCACTCAACTTAAAATTACTTAATCCGCGTGAAGTCATTGCAGCAGCAGAGTTAGCCTATAAAAATCACAAAGTATCTTTAGCCAGTGTTGAGGGTTTTATCAGGCAGATTTTAGGTTGGCGTGAATTTATTCGCGGTATGTATTGGCTAGATATGCCAAAAATGGCGACCGCTAATTACTACGAGCATGAGCGCAAACTACCAGATTGTTATTGGACAGGTAATACGCAGATGAACTGTCTACGCCAAACCATTAAGCAAACTTTGGACTATGGCTATGCACATCATATTCAGCGCTTAATGATTACTGGCATGTTTGGCGTATTAGCCGAGCTTAATCCACGTGAAGTTGAAGCGTGGTATTTAGCCGTATATGTGGACGCTGTTGAATGGGTTGAATTACCTAACGTCGCAGGCATGGCTTTATATGCTAATGGTGGACGTTTTACCAGTAAACCGTATGTGGCAAGCGGCGCCTATATCAAGCGCATGAGTAACTATTGTAGTGGCTGCAAATACAAACCTGACGTAAAAACAGGGGCAGATGCTTGCCCTTACACGACTTTGTACTGGCATTTTTTAATTAAACATTACGATGAATTTGCCCATAACCCAAGAACCGCCTTGATGGTTAAGCATGTAGAGCGTTTTAGTGTAGAAGACAAAGAGGCGATTAATGCAATGGCGAAATCTAGGTTAGATAATCTGGAAAATCTTTAGCTAATTTGGTAGTTAAATAGAGCGGCTAAAAATTAATTATTCAAAGCGCCGACGGATTTAGACGTTTGTAAACGTTTAAAAAATATATCAATGATTTACATTGGTAAACGCCATTCACAAATATTGGAGAGCACATAATGAATAAAATTTTAATGATATTAATAGGTAGTGTAATTACAGTTAGCTTTACCGTTGGCTTAACTGCCCAAGCTTTTGCTGGTACACGTGACCCACATGTAAATCATCGTGAACATAACCAGCATCAACGTATAGCCCAAGGTGTTAAATCTGGCGAGCTCACTCATACAGAGGCAAAAGATTGACGAGATGACCAAAAAAATATTCACCAAGAAGAAAAGCGTTTAAATCGGACGGCAAGCTAAGTAAAGGTGAGCGCCAAGAATTACATCAAGATCAAAGTGCTGCCAATAAAGAAATTAACCAAGAAAAGCATGATTCGGAGCAACGACCTTAAGCTAAAAAATATAACGATAGAATTAGCCGTTAAAACTATGTTTAATCGCAGTATGTAATATCAAAGTAGCCAACTAATATCATTTATGTGTGTAAAGGTAATTATAAATGAGGGTAGGACTATGAATACAGAGCAATTAGACATTGATCAACGCACTAATTTGGCAGGCAACAATATGTTTGAAATGCTATTGTTCCGCCTTGGTCAGAACTCTTCGCGGGCGCGTAATGAGCTATTTGGCATGAACGTGTTTAAAGTGCGTGAAATTTTGGCTATGCCAGAAATCACAGCAGTGGCAAGTGCACAGCCCAATATGATAGGCGTGGTTAATTTGCGCGGGCAAGTTATCCCTGTGATTGACCTGCCTACCATAATGGGATGTGTACCCAGTGGACCTATGAAAATCATGCTTGTAACCGAGTATGCACGGACTACCCAAGCATTTGCCATTGAATCAGTTGAAGATATTGCGCGCTTAGAGTGGAGCCAAGTGTTATCAGCAGAGGGTACCGTAGCAGGTGGTTTAGTAACCAGTATTGCTAGGCTAGATGGCAATGTAAATAACTCACGTCTTGCCATGGTGTTAGATGTAGAAACCATATTGCGCAAAATGAACTTCACCGATGAAGAAGTGATTACCGCAGAAACCTTGGGCGAAAAAATCAAACTTAAACCGGGCACACATATTTTAGCTGCAGATGATTCCGTTATTGCGCGCACGTTGATTGAGCAAGCATTAGGCGCAATGGGGTTGCCTTATATTATGACAAAAACAGGTAAAGAAGCTTGGGATAAGCTGCAAGATATAGCCACACAAGCTGAAGCTGAAGGTAAAACTGTGCATGATAAAATAGCCATGGTGCTCACCGATTTAGAAATGCCAGAAATGGATGGTTTTACGCTCACCCGTAATATCAAACAAGATCAACGCTATAAAGCTATCCCAGTGGTTATTCATTCTTCATTATCAGGTACTACCAATGAAGAACATGTAAAACGTGTAGGTGCCGATGCGTATATGGCTAAATTTCAAGCAGAAGAGTTCGCCGCTACTATTCGTGGTGTGCTTCAAGCTAGCTACTAGATAAGTTAGCTAACTTTGATGCAATATAGGCTCTAAACTTATTGATTTAGCCGTTTCGCAATTATAGGGTCTAGCGTAGCCATAAACGCTTCTACACCACTGGTGTATTTGCCCGCTAATCCTAATTCTTGGTTAATCGCTTTATGGCTTTTAGCTTGTGGTAACACCGCGCTTTTAATGCCTAAGCTATTGCTTTTTTCAACGTAGGCAGTTGCTTGCGCGCATGGGTCGTCTTTGCGCTTAGTGGAGCATACTCCAAGCCAAGGCGCAGCTGTTTTATCGAGTTTTTGATAAGGTGAGGCGGTAATCCATTCTGCTTCGGTTTTACCAAAGGCTTCGAGGTAGCGTGTTTTTAAAAATGGGTAAACGTTGGGCATTTGTTTAACCACATCTACTGCGCCAGCATCCAGCGATACAGTGCCTAATATTGGGTGCAAGTTGTTAGTTTGATGAATATGCGCATCGGTATTGACTAGCGAGACTAAATGCGCCCCAGCAGAATGCCCCATTAATATCAGTTTTGTAGCATCACCACCCCATTTTTGCACATTAGCTTGTACAAAAGCTGCTGCTTTGGCCACGTAATTTGCCTGTGCTAGCGCATTTTTGCCATCGTTAATCATAGGGTAATTAATAGAAATAAAAATAAAGCCTTTGGATACCCAGCGGGCGACTTTGTTCTCGGTCATAATTGCGTCGCTTTTATCGCCCACGCACCAGCCGCCGCCATGTACCATTAAAATAATCGGCGCTAAATCGTTATTGACTGATTTTTTGGGGAGGAATACATCTAATTTTTCCAATGCCTCACCACCATAAGCTACATCTTTTAAATCAGGCGTTGGCCCAGCGTGTTGGCTATCAGCTTTTTGCTCTTTGCGATTAACTTTCTGTGCCCATTCCTCACAACTCATGGCGTTGCCCGCACCGCCTAGTTCGTTTAAGTCACCAGTGTTTTCTTGATTGCCTTCTTGATTACGTTGTTGTAAACGTTCTTTTAAGCGCTCTCTCATGGTGCCTGCTTGAACCTGTGTCCAGGCTAGGCTAATGAGTAGCGTCGTGCATAGTAATTGTTTAAATTTCATGAGATACCTTTCAAAGTTTTAATTCAGTCATCATTGTGGTTGCAGTGCTTGCACTAGCGCACCTTGCCCTAAGCTAGCTTCTTAGAGCGGACCTTGTCGCGCTAAGCCTGCTGCTAGTTTTTCGCGTTCTTCTGCTGTCAGGTTGGCAGCAAAATCAACAAGACTTGCCTCAAAGCGTAAGCGCTGTAACATATCTGTCTCACGCACGTGAGAGCGTGCTATTAAAATGGCACCTCTATCAAATTCTGGTGCAGCTAATAACGCTCTAACCTCAGCGCGTGCATCTTGCCCCGATTTTATAAATTGCCTAGCTTCAAGCCGAGTGTCACGGACCACTTGAGTGCTATATATAGTTAAACGCGCAAAAATAAATTACCTGTCGCTTAATATTAAAAATACTTGAAAAAATCTAAGCTACCTCCATCTTAACAAAATCTTATTAATCAATATGGAGATAATTTATGACCACAGATGCTAATCAGCAACCTAACCAGCCGCAAGAAAAACTAGCTTTTCAGGCCGAAGTAAAGCAGCTTTTACAACTCATGATCCATTCGCTATACAGCAATAAAGAGATTGTATTGCGTGAGTTGATATCAAACGCGTCTGATGCAGCAGATAAACTGCGTTTTGAAGCATTGGCCAATAGCGCTTTGTATGAAAATGATAGTGAGTTAAAAATCCGTGTGGCGTTTGATAAAGCTGCGCGCACAGTCACAATTACCGATAACGGCATTGGTATGAGCCGCGAAGAAGTGATTAGCAATATCGGTACCATCGCAAAATCAGGCACCAAAGAGTTTTTTAGCGCATTAACGGGCGACCAAGCCAAAGATGCAAATTTAATTGGTCAATTTGGTGTGGGCTTCTATTCAGCCTTTATTATTGCGGATAAAGTCACACTCACAACCCGCCGTGCTGGTAGCACAGAAGCCGTTAAATGGGAATCTTCTGGTGAAGGCGATTACACGTTAGAGGCTACAGAAAAAGCGAGTCGCGGCACAGAAGTGACCTTGCATTTGCGTGAAGCAGAGGATGAGTTTTTAAATGATTGGAAATTAAAAACCATTATTCGTAAATATTCAGACCATATCACCTTGCCAATTTTGATGCAAAAATCAGAATTTAAAGATGGCGAAATGCAACTGTTGGATGAAGATGAAACCGTCAATCGTGCTTCTGCACTGTGGGCGCGTAACAAGAATGATATTACTGAAGAAGAATATCAAGAGTTTTACAAACACGTTTCACACGATTTTGAAAATCCACTAAGCTGGAGCCATAGCCGTGTCGAAGGTAAACAAGAATACATCTCCTTACTTTATGTGCCAACAAAAGCACCGTTTGATTTATACGACCGCGATCGTCGTCACGGTATCAAGCTGTATGTAAAACGTGTGTTTATTATGGAAGACGCAGAAAAGTTAATGCCACAATACTTACGTTTTGTACGTGGTGTGATTGATAGCGCCAACTTGCCTTTGAATGTGTCGCGCGAAATTCTGCAAGATAGTAAAGACGTTGATAGCATTAAAGCTGGGTCTGTTAAAAAAGTTTTAGGTTTATTAGAAGACTTAGCTAAAGATAAACCTGAGGAATATACTAAATTCTGGAATGAGTTTGGTCGTGTACTAAAAGAGGGCCCGGGCGAAGACTTTAGTAATAAAGACAAAATTGCGGGCTTGCTACGTTTTGCTAGTACCCATGCCGATAACGACACACAAAATGTCAGTTTTGATGATTACATTAGCCGCATGAAAGAGGGTCAAGAAGTTATTTACTACATCACAGCCGATAGCTTTGCCGCCGCGCAACATTCACCACACTTAGAAATTTTCCGTAAAAAAGGGTTAGAAGTGTTGTTAATGAGCGATCGTGTTGATGAATGGTTGCTCGGTAGTTTGACTGAATTTGCAGGTAAAAAACTGCAATCTGTGGCTAAAGGTGATTTAGATTTAGGTAAGTTGGAAGACGAATCTGAAAAAGAAGCACAGAAAAAAATTGAAGATGAGGCCAAAGACTTAATCGAAAAAATTAAGTCAAGCTTAGGTGATAGCGTAAAAGAAGTGCGCGTCACACATCGCTTAACCGATTCGCCAGCTTGTTTGGTGGCAGGTGCGCATGATATGTCTGGCAATTTGGAACGTATGTTAAAAGCCGCTGGACAAAACACGCCAGATAGTAAGCCAGTGTTAGAGATTAATCCAAACCATAAGTTGGTGCAACGCTTAAAAACTGAGGCGGATGAAGCTAAATTTAGTGATTTTGCTAACGTATTGTTCGATCAAGCCTTGCTAGCAGAAGGCGGTCAGTTACAAGACCCCGCTAGTTTTGTAAAACGGATGAATAACTTATTGGTTTAGTAGTTTGCTTTTATCATAACTTAGCATTTAAATTGTGCCCACAACCCAAAAGGTTGTGGGCATTTTCTTTTTAAGCTTTAATAACTGTAATATGTGCCGTTATAATAAGTCACATTGTTTGGATTTATTGTTAATCAATGTCTGGCTTGGTACTTGCTAGCAAATAATGGAAAACTATAAAAAATATCAATCATCAAGTTAACGCTAAAACATAATGCAAAGCACCACATTATTTTTAAACTCCAATTGCACATTCTTAGAAAGTTATACGATATGGCCACCACTAAAACTGCTGCAAAATCAAAACCTCAAGCAAAAGTAACTAAACCACGTGCGGCTAAAGTAAAAACCAAAGCAGTTGATGCTGCCACACCATTGGTGCCAAGTGCGTTAACTCCTGTAGCAGAGTCACTAGAAAATCATTTAATATTTTCATGTTTTAAAACTGCAGTAGTGGCTACACCGCGTGACTGGTATGCAACTGCTGCTTATACCGTGCGTGATCATATAATTGATCGTTGGGTGAAAACAGCTGAAAACTATTATGCTAAAGATCCTAAGCGTGTTTACTATCTTTCTTTAGAGTTTTTAATTGGGCGCATGCTGACTAATGCTGCACTAAATGTGGGCATTAAAGATGAGGTGAGTGCCGGCTTAGGTGCATTGGGTCGCAAAATGGAAGAAGCTGTAGAAATGGAGCCAGATGCCGCTTTGGGTAATGGCGGGCTGGGTCGTTTAGCTGCTTGCTTTTTAGATTCGATGGCGACCATGGATATCCCAGCAACAGGCTATGGTATCCGTTATGAGTATGGCATGTTTAAGCAATCGATTGAGAATGGCCAGCAAATTGAAAATCCTGATAACTGGTTGCGCTATGGCAATATTTGGGAGTTTCAACGCCCAGAAGCGACTTATGACGTTAAGTTTTTTGGTAGCACCGTGCAATTTACAACTGAAAATGGTGCAGAGCATCGTTGGGTAGATGCTGAGCACGTGGTGGCGATGGCTTACGATGTGCCAGTACCTGGTTACGATACGCCAACAGTTAATAATTTGCGTTTATGGTCAGCTAAAGCCACGCGCGAATTTGATTTGCGTAGTTTTAATGAAGGTAATTACGAAAAAGCGGTAGAAGAACGTAACGATACTGAAAGTATCTCAAAAGTGCTGTACCCGAATGACTCCTCTGCCTCTGGTCGTGAGTTGCGCTTAAAACAACAGTATTTCTTTGTCTCTGCATCTATTCAAGATATTTTGCGTCGCTTTAAATCTGCTCACCCGATGAATAAACCTGAGGATTGGAAGCTACTGCCAGAAAAAATCGCAATTCAGTTAAATGATACGCATCCTTCGATTGGCGTGGCAGAAATGATGTATCAGTTAGTTGATAATCATCACTTAAACTGGGATTTTGCATGGAATTTAGTAGTTAAAATTTTCGCTTATACTAACCATACATTGATGCCAGAGGCATTAGAAACGTGGTCTATCGATTTGTTTGGTAGCTTGCTGCCGCGCCACTTGGAAATTATTTACGAAATTAATCAGCAATTCTTATCTATGGTCAATCACCAGTTTCCGGGTGATACAGATCTATTAAGTCGTGTTTCAATCATTGATGAAACGCATGGCCGCCGTGTACGCATGGCACATTTGGCAGTAGTCGGTAGCCACACGGTAAATGGTGTTGCGGCTTTGCATAGTGAATTGTTAAAAACCACTTTGTTTGCAGATTTTGATCGTATTTACCCAGGAAAAATTACCAATGTCACTAACGGCATTACACCACGTCGCTGGTTAAATCAAGCTAACCCAGAGCTAACTAAGTTGATTGCGACTGCAATTGGCGATGGCTTCAAAAAAGATTTAACACAGCTAACTAAATTAACGCCATTAGCGGATGATGCTGATTTTCGCAAAGCATTCCGTGCGGTTAAACATACTAAAAAAGCACAGCTAGCCGCAAAAATTGAAAAGCTGACAGGTGTGAAACTTAATACCGAAAGCTTATTCGATGTACAAATTAAGCGTATTCATGAATACAAACGTCAATTATTGAATGTCTTACATGTGATTACGCTTTACAACCGTATTCGCAAAGGTGGTCAAAATATCACGCCGCGTACTGTCATTTTTGGTGGTAAAGCTGCACCTGGTTACTGGATGGCAAAGCAAATTATCCGCTTAATCAACGATGTGGCTAGTATTGTGAATAATGATCCTGCTGTTGGTGATAAATTAAAAGTGGTGTATTACCCAAATTACGAAGTTTCAGCTGCCGAAATTTTATTCCCAGGCAGTGATTTGTCCGAGCAAATTTCTACGGCAGGTACGGAGGCAAGCGGTACTGGTAATATGAAAATGGCACTTAACGGGGCGCTGACTATTGGCACACTAGATGGCGCAAACGTTGAGATTATGGAAGAAGTGGGTATTGATAATATCTTCATTTTTGGTCTAACCACACCAGAAGTCGCTAGCACTAAAGCTAGTGGTTACAATCCTTGGGATTACTACCATGGGAATCAGGAGTTAAAAGAAGTGTTGGATATGATTGCAGGAGGGTTTTTCTCTGTAGAAGATCCAACCCGATATCAAGCTATCTTCGAAACCTTACTGCATAAAGGCGACAACTATTTGTTGTTAGCTGATTACGCAAGTTATATTGAAAAGCAAGATGAAGTGGGCAGCGTATACCAAGATAATGAAGAATGGACACGTCGTGCCATACTCAACGTTGCGCGTATGGCAAAATTTTCTAGCGATAGAACAATTGGCGAGTATGCTAAAAATATTTGGAATGTA
>JAYVFU010000195.1:0-3185 GCA_043772865.1 Methylophilaceae bacterium | reverse complement strand
TGCTCGCTGTTTTTCGTTAAAAAGTGCTTGCTCAGTTTTTTTATGCTGCTCAATTTCTTGCATAAGTAATTGATTGGTTTCAGTAAGCGCAGCTGTCCTTTTAAGCACTGTAATTTCTAGTGAATCATTCAATTTGGCCAATGCTTGCTCTGCTTCGCGACGTTGCTTAATCTCAATTTCAAGCTTAGACACCGTTTCTTTTAGTTCTAATGTGCTAGGCACTTTAAGTGCGGTGGGGATTAGTCGCCATAGCATAATTGCAGTAATGCTTGAAACAACAGCAGTAAAAGCTTTTGCTAGTGCATCCACCCAATAAGCAGGTTCCCAGATTGTAATGATAGAAATAACGTGAGTGGTACCACAGGCAAAAATAAACAATGAAAACATGACGAAGACCCAGTTAAACTGCAGATCACGACGTTTTCTGACAAAAGTAAGTAGTGCTATAGGGATGGTGTAGTAAGACAAAAATATTAAACTATCGGAAATGATATATAACCAAAGCAATGCAGGTTTCCACAAATAACAATGGCCATGTGGCATAAACTCGCTAGGCACTATCCAATTTGAAAAAAAATCCATAAGAGTTCTCCTTTGTCAAAGTGAGGCTAAGGCTTTATAACAATTTTCTAGTCATTTGCTTCTTAAAACGGACGGCTAATTTAAGGCAGCATCATTAAGCCTAAATGTTCTTGAACAAGTTCTGCTGGTTTGCGTTTAAAGCCACTTTTAGCGTATTGATGCCAGCGACCAATGACATAACAGATCAGCAGGTTGGCTTGTGATTCGGGTATGATTTTTTTGCCAGTAACCGCAACGACAATTTTAAGACTTTGCTTCAAACTTATTTCAAGGCGTTCTAGTAGCTGGTTAACACGTATTTGTAAGGCTTCATCTTCATTCACTAATGCATCGCCAATTAATACGCGTGTCATGCCAGGGTTTTTTTCAGAAAATTTAAGTAGCATGGTGACGATGAGTTGAACTTGTTTTACGCCATCGGGTTCGTCTGTTGTAATTTTATTAATGACGCCAAATACAGAGGTTTCGATAAATTCGATTAAGCCTTCAAACATTTGTCGTTTGCTCGCAAAGTGGCGATAAAGTGCAGCCTCAGAAACATCCAGTTTTGCTGCAAGCGCGGCAGTTGTGATTTTCTCGCGTTTAGGATTTTCTAGCATTTTAGCGAGTGTTTCTAAAATTTGTTGTTTGCGTTCGCCAGCCATTTTATTTTCCTTTGATTATTATTTTCTTGGTATTTAATTTTTGACTTTAACAAGCTAACAGAATTCTAAATGATTTTGTGAGTGAGTGCTAACACTGAATTAACCCTAAGATCTACATAGCTTGGCTTCTTAATAGATTTTGTAATGAGCACAGTTTTAATGCCTAAACGTTTTGCTGTCATGAGTGCCTGTTGGTTGTCTTCTAACATGATGCAGTCGCTAGGCCTGACTTTTAGTGTGTTTAATAAGCGTCTAAATCCTCGTATTGACGGTTTTGGGTGCAGGCCTGTAGATTCCACGCTAAACACTAATTCAAATAAATCAGCGATACCCAACAACTGCAAAACACGCGTTGCATAGTGCTGAGGTGCGTTGGTAAAAATCACTTTTCTGCCATTTAGTTTGGTTAAAAAATGACGCAAACCTTTGGTAGTTTTGACCATACTTTCTAAGTCTAATGGTGCGTGTGTTTGGTGCAAAAAATGATGTGGATTAGTTTTGTGGTGGCGCATTAAGCCTTTAAGCGTTGCGCCATAAACCCGCCAGTAGTGTTGCCTAAGCGCAAATGCAGCAGGCTCATCTAAACCAATATTGTCTATAATATATTGGGTCATCGCGCGGTTCATCATAGGGAATATGTGCGATGACGCATCGTGCAGTGTGTCGTCTAGGTCGAAAATCCAGATTTTTTGTGGCATTGTTAATTTCTGAAAAATCTGAATTGTTTAGGCTCGTTAAAAGTTATTTCGCTTTAATCAGCGTACCAACACCTTCATCTGTTAGCACTTCTAATAACAGCGCATGTTCTACCCGACCATCAATAATATGCACGGCTTTAACACCGCTGCGGGCGGCATCTAGTGCTGAACTAATTTTAGGAAGCATACCGCCTGATAACGTGCCATCTGCTACCAAATCATCAATTTGTTTAGGTGTTAAACCTGTAAGCAATTCGCCATTTTTATCCAGCACACCGGGTGTATTGGTAAGCAAAATTAACTTTTCTGCGCCTAAGATTTCAGCTAATTTACCCGCGACGACATCGGCATTAATATTATAAGTTTCGCCAGCACTCCCCACACCAATTGGCGCTACTACGGGAATAAAATCGCCTTTGTCTAAAAAATGGATAATACTCGGGTCAATCGCGGTGATTTCGCCAACTTGACCAATATCAATCATTTTTGTTGGGTCATTCATATCTTCCATCAACAATTTATGTGCATGAATAAAATTGCCATCTTGACCAGTTAAGCCTACTGCTTTACCACCGTGACGATTAATTAAATTGACGATTTCTTTATTGACTTGACCACCTAAGACCATTTCAACAACATCCATGGTCTCGGCATCAGTCACGCGCATCCCTTGAATAAACTCGCCTTTTTTACCTAATTTATCTAGCATTTCATTAATTTGTGGTCCGCCGCCATGTACTACCACTGGGTTCATACCAACAAGTTTTAGTAGCACAACATCTTGCGCAAAGCACTCTTTAAGATGCTCATCTGTCATTGCATTGCCGCCGTATTTGATGACAATGGTTTTATCAAAAAAGCGTTTGATATAAGGCAAGGCTTCGGCGAGTGTTTGGGCTTTTTTTGCTGCAGTGGTGAGCTTAATCATGGGTTTTAGCTTTAGTAAAATTGGAGTTAATAATGTTCAACATTGTAACTAAAACTGGCTTTTGCATCTTGCAAAACCTATAGCACTTTGCTAAATACTTTAGATTGTCTTTGATAGTTATACATCGTCTGTTTTTCAGTTGGTAAACTGGCCACATTGATTTCAATAAATCCACGTTCTAAAAACCAGTGCTCAGTCCGTGTAGTGAGGCAAAATAGGGTGGTAAAGCCCAGTTCAAGCGCTTGTTCTTCGCAATAGTGAAATAATCTGTCGCCCCGACCGCCGCCGCGATAAGCAGGATCAATGGCCAAGCATGCAAACTCCGCCTGTTTT
>JAYVFU010000194.1:0-9244 GCA_043772865.1 Methylophilaceae bacterium | reverse complement strand
CTTTTTTGTTAATGACATGATTAATAAAACCCGGGTCTTGATGTGTAAAACCATTATGCATTTGCTGCCACACATGCGATGCCAGCAGGTAATTTAATGAAGCAATATCTCGTCTCCAAGGCAATGCTGTTGTGACCTTTAGCCATTTGGCATGTTGATTAAACATAGAATCGATAATATGGATGAACGCCTCATAACAATTAAATAAGCCATGTCGCCCAGTGAGCAAATACCCTTCCAGCCAGCCTTCGCATTGATGTTCACTTAGTACTTCCATGACTCGACCATCAAGCGCAAGAAATTCATCATGTTTTTGTGTTTGCGCATCCCACTGTCTGTTAGTCACTTCAAAAACGGCATTCAATCGGTTTGATAGCGTTTCATCCGGTCCAAAAATCCTGAAATTACGTTGCTCTTGATTAAGCTTGATAATATCCCGCAGGAACAGTCCTAATTGATGAGTATCTGCTGCGCTTACAGCCCCAGGGATTGGTACATTAATTGCATATTTTCTAAATTCTGGCATGACTAAATCTTGTAACAACATGCCGCCATTGGCATGTGGATTTGCTCCCATGCGTTTCAAACCTTTAGGGGCTAGGTCTGCAAGCTCAGCGACAAAATGGCCTTTTTCATCAAAAAGCTCTTCTGGTTTGTAACTTTTGAGCCAAGTTTCTAATTGCTGGAGTTGTTCTGGATGAGCACTATCAACCGATAGTGGTACTTGATGTGCGCGAAATGTGCCTTCTATTATTACC
Organism: Methylophilaceae bacterium; assembly: GCA_043772865.1. Taxonomy (GTDB): domain Bacteria; phylum Pseudomonadota; class Gammaproteobacteria; order Burkholderiales; family Methylophilaceae; genus JACMMS01. Next base: position 8,486 of record JAYVFU010000194.1, on the reverse strand, counting down.
CCATCTACACTTTTAGGTCCCGTCCAGCCTTTAGGTGAACTGAGCACAATCATCGGCCAGTGGGGTCGGGTAAAGTTAGCTTCAGTTAAAATTGAGGAACGCGCAGCTTTTTGAATTTTCTTGATTTTTTTGATCACTTTATTGAGTGCCGTAGCCATAGCTTCGTGCATGAGTTCAGGTTCATGACCCTCAACAAAATAAGGCGTCCAGCCGTAACCTTTAAATAGCTGCTTAAGCTCCTTGCGGGTAATACGCGCGAAAATAGTTGGGCTAGCGATTTTGTATCCATTAAGGTGCAGAATCGGCAACACCGCACCATCTGTTACAGGATTAAGAAATTTGTTGGAATGCCAAGAAGTAGCCAACGACCCTGTTTCAGCTTCGCCATCTCCGATAACACAAGCAACAATCAGATCTGGGTTATCAAATGCAGCACCAAACGCATGACTTAGTGAATAGCCTAACTCACCGCCTTCGTGTATCGACCCTGGGCATTCTGGAGAAGCATGGCTTGGAATACCGCCTGGGAAAGAGAACTGCAGGAAAAGCTTTTGTAAGCCAGCCTCATCCTGACTGATATTGGGGTATATTTCACTGTAGGAACCTTCAAGATAAGTATTAGCCACCACTGCTGGGCCGCCATGGCCTGGCCCAGAAATATAAATCATATTAAGATCAAATTTTTTGATAATACGATTTAAATGTACGTAAATAAAATTTTGGCCTGGTGTCGTTCCCCAGTGCCCCAATAGCATATGTTTAATGTCACTGAATTTAAGCGTTCGCTTAAGTAGAGGATTAGCATAAAGATATATCTGGCCAACTGAAAGGTAATTAGTTGCGCGCCAATAGGCATCCATTTTTTTAAGCAGTTTTGGTGCAAGTGTATGGGATTTCATGAAGTGCCTCAATTATTAAATGCAATGGAAATTAATGAAATCTTCAATAGATTTTGCTACTACAAGATCATTATAAAAAAATGGCACGTACTTTGATTTAGCTTTATTTCTACTTCAAACCATATGCAGCAAGCCGCAAAGCTGTTGATTGATAGTCTTGATGCAAAATGCTTTTAATGCCTAAGCCTTCTGCAATTTGCACAAACATAGGCGTATTTTCAATGTAGATGATTTGGTTGCTCGCGCACTGAGAAATATCTAATGCAAGCTTAAAAATATCTTCATCTGGCTTGCGTATATGTACAAAACATGAAGAAATAAATCCATCAATAAATTCGTTTAACTTGAATTTTTGAATGCGATGTATGTTCAGCTCCCGCGCTTCGTTACTCACAACGATGATTTTTAATCCATATTTTTTCTTTAGGTTTTGAATCAACTCAATCATCAAGGGATATGGCTCAGATTTAGCAAACATAAAGTCAGTAAATTTATCGGTTGAGAATGAGCGCTTAGTATAGAAAACTGTGCGCTCAAGGTATTTTTCTAAGGTGATTTTACCTTCTTCATAGGTGGCAAAATTAAGCCTATGCCTAATCTCCATCTCCGTCCAATCTAAACTAAAGGTTTCTGCTGCAAGAATACGAGCATGATGGTTCCAGCTATCTGTAAGCAACACGCCGCCAATATCAACAAACAAGGCTGTAATAGGCATTAACTTTATATTTGTTTCACTCTTAATAACAATGTCATTTAAATCTAATACAAAGTCAGCCACGTTTACCGTCATAGCATTTAACGCTTAAGTTTAAATATTCTTTTATAACTAAGCACAAATGATCCGTTCATCGTTATTCTTGAATTTGGGTGTGCAGGTTTGGATTGTTTATTAGCTAACTATTGACTATTTCTTTGGCACTATTTTCAGCTCGCTTTTAACATAAGTAACGCCCTCCACTGCTTGTGCGATTGATCGTGCTTTATCGGCCAACTCTTGAGTTTCAACTCTGCCTGTTAATATCACCTCACCAGCTGCATCAGTATCCACTTTAATATGAACCAAGCTCGATAGCTTTTCTTCGGCTAAATTTTTCTTAATTTTGCTGGTTATAACTGAGTCTTTTAGGTAAGTCTTAGTTTTATGAGTCTCTGCATCAGCTGCATACCCTAAAACTGGAAAGCTGATGCTAACTGCCAAAATTAGTGCAAGTTTTCTATTCATAAAGTTCTCCTCATTAAATGAGCTTCGAACACCACTATTTACTATTAAGATTGCTTAATCTGTGCGGCAAGGCACATAAAATAGCATTTTTTACCATTAATAATTGGTACAGAAATCCTGTGATTATTTAGTTAATGTTCTAATTTTGGCTAGAATTAAAAGCTAAATGATTTTCTATTTAATTCAATCTTTTAGGTGCGGTAGCGCACAGCTTTGTCAGTCTGCCGCGAGTATCTTAAATCCAATAAATTATCTTAATTTCAACATTGGCTGATTAAATATTCTCATGATTCAATATATAAAAAATCATACTTTTAGCTCATTAAGCCTTTAAATAATAAAGTGGCTAAAAATTAGCAGACGGAATTGCCAAAGTGTTTAGAAAGGATTAAATGATGGATCTTAATGAAGCAATCACAGGTCGTCGCGCTGTGCGTGAGTACACAACTGAATTACTTGATGAATTAACAGTAACTCAGCTGATTGAGGCCGCCATGCAAGCACCAAGTGCCATGAATGTGCAACCTTGGACTTTTACGGTGTTGCGCAATCAAATATTATTAGATCAAATTTCTGAGGCCTCTAAAGCGCTTGTACTTAAAACGATTGCGCCACCTTTGCATTTTGATCAGCTGCAATCGTATCTTGAAGACCCAAAATTTCATATTTTCTATCATGCGCCAGTGTTGATTTTGATTTCAGCAAATGCTGATGGCGCAGAAGTGATAGAAGATTGTGCCTTAGCGGCTCAAAACCTAATGTTGGCGGCATTTGCCGCAGGGCTTGGAAGTTGCTGGATTGGATTGGCACAAAACTTTCTCAATTCTGCAGCTGGTAAAGAATTATTAGGCGTGCCAGCAGCGTGGATATCAGTAGCACCAATTATTGTTGGGCATCCAAAATCATCGGCCCCTGCAGTACCACGCAAAAAGCCTGAAATACTGTTGATTGACTGATATTCACACGTAACATATTGCGCCACTCATAATTTCGCAGTGGACTTAAATTTATCTGGGGGTTTGACTTTTGTCCCCTATAGCGCTAAGTATCACTAATCCACTTATGCGGCATGCCTCTCTACCCATGCCGTATAGCATTTTATCCAGTGCTGTAAAAACTCTAAGCTATCTGCATTAATGCTGCCATTTTCAGTAAATAAATCTGGTTTGGATTGTATAAATACTTCAGGTTGACCAAGCGTTGGCGCATCCAAATAAGCCAAAACGTTGCGTAAATGTTGTTGCGCCATGCAAGTACCCATCGCACCAACGGAAATACCCACAACCCCTGTTGGCTTTCCTGCCCACGCATTCTCTCCGTAGGGCCTTGATGCATGGTCGATGGCATTTTTAAGGACACCTGGAATTGAGCGATTATATTCAGGCGTCACAAATAAAACGCCATCTGCTGCCTTAATAGTGGTTCTGAGCCTTTTCACTGACTCTATTGGAGATGCATCATCATCTTGATTATAAAGTGGTAAATCACCAATTTGCACTTGCTCAAAGATAAACTCTGGTGGCGCTAGCTTTACAATGGCAATCGCTAGTTTCTGGTTAAGAGAATCTTGGCGTAAGCTGCCAACGATAAAAGCAATTTTATAATTTTTCATATGCGTTTTCCTGTGAATACTCGTGATATAAATTATTTACTGGCTGGCGCTAAAATCAATCACCACGCGCGATGGCACATCGCCGTGGGAAAGCCGCATAAAGATGTCGTTAATGGCAGATAAAGGCTGTAACTCAATATCCGCTTTTACTTTGCCATCTGCGGCAAAAGCTAGCGCCTCCGCCATATCCCAACGCGTACCAACGAAGGAGCCACGTATGGTGATGCAATTGGCCACCACATCAAATAGCGGCGTGGGAAATTCACCAGGTGGCAAACCAACCAATACACAAGTGCCACGTTTACGCGTCATGGCAACACCTTGTTTAAATGCAGATAAAGAAGGTGCGGTAATTAACACGCCATGCGCACCACCATCGGTGGCTTTTTTCATGTCAGCTATTGGGTCATTAGTCTTGGCGTTAATCAACACATCTGCACCCAATTTTTTGGCATGCGCAAGCTTGCCGTCATCAATATCAATCGCACACACTTGTAAACCCATGGCTTTAGCATATTGAATCGCCAAGTGCCCTAGGCCGCCAATCCCAGAAATAGCTAACCACTCGCCTGGCCTTACTTCGGTTTCTTTAATGCCTTTATAAGTAGTAATGCCAGCACAGATAATGGGTGCCGCTTCAGTAGCAGCTAGCCCTGCTGGAATATGAGCCACATAGTTAGGATCAGCCAAAATATATTCTGCAAATCCGCCATTTTTGGTATAACCACCAAACTCTGCCTTGGCGCAGACTGTTTCCCATGCGGTTAGGCAGTATTCGCAATGGCCACAAGCAGAATATAACCAAGGTACACCAACACGTTCGCCCTCTTTAACGCTGGTTACGCCTGCACCAACCGCTACCACAATCCCAATACCTTCATGACCAGGAATAAAGGGCAGTGTTGGCCTGCCAGCCCAGTCACCATTAGCCACATGCAAATCAGTATGGCAAACGCCACAGGCTTCAGTTTTAACTAAGATTTGACCGTGGCTTGGGGTGGGGATATCCCACTCTTGTAGTACCAAAGGCGCGCCAAATTTTTCTACCACTGCTGCTTGCATTTTTTGTGTCATGATTTTTCTTCCAAAATTGTCTTTCTAAAAATTGCTCATAATTTTTTGCAACTCAATTTTTTTTAGGCGTATTAAGCACCGCCAAGACCTCTTACTGATTCAATCATTTTAATGAGCGAGGCTTGGGCATCGCCATACACCATGTCGCAGTTATCAGCGTAAAACAGCGTGTTCACAATGCCGGCATAGCCCTTACCTTCGCCACGTTTTACTACATATACTTTTTTAGCTTTATCTGCGTTGAGTATCGGCATACCAAAAATAGGTGAAGCTTTATCTGTGCGCGCCGCCGGGTTAACCACATCATTAGCGCCTATGACTAACGCCACGTCGGTAGTTTCAAAATCGTCGTTAATATCTTCGAGTTGAAAAATCATATCGTATGGCACGCCAGCTTCTGTCAGTAATACATCCATTTGGCCAGGCATGCGCCCAGCCACTGGGTGCACAGCAAATTTCACATCTACACCTTTGGTTTGCAACAACTTCACTAACTCATAAAGCTTTTGCTGGCCTTGCGCTACCGCCAAACCGTAACCCGGAATGATGATAACCTTACTGGCATAGCGCATAAAAATACCCGCATCGCCAGCATCCACAGGCTTAAGCGCACCTTTAATTGCGCCCTGCTTTTTAGCTTTTATCTCGCCAAAGTTAGTAAATAAAATGTTACTAATGGAGCGATTCATCGCCTTAGCCATTAATAAAGTGAGTAACAAACCAGCGGCGCCTACCACCATACCTGCAATCATCAATGCAGGATTTTGTAGAACAAAACCTTCTAGCCCCACCGCCAAACCCGTAAAGGCGTTATAGATGGAAATCACAACAGGCATATCAGCACCACCTATTGGCAGCGTCATTAAAATTCCCATCAACAACGCCACAACAAAAAACAAGCCAATGAGCACAGGCATGGCAATGACGGGATTTTCAGGAAAGCGTGCAACATAGGCAATCGTGATACCAATAAAAACTATCAGTAAAAGCACAAGGCCGTTAAAAGCTTGTTGGCCACGAAAGCGCAATGGTTGGTTGAGTACTCCTTGCAATTTTGCCCAAGCGATTAACGAGCCAGAGAACGATACCGCACCAATTAAAGCGCCTAATAAGGTAACGATCAACACAACCATACCGTGCGGTTTATTGCCGAATAATTCTACTGCTGCAATGGCCGCCGCCGCGCCTCCGCCCATACCGTTATAGAGCGCTACCATTTGCGGCATGGCTGTCATCGCCACTTTCTTGCCACTCCACCAAGCCGCTCCGCCACCCACAATTAAGGCGATAACCGCTAGTAAAATGTTCATGCTTAAGTGCGGTTTAGCTGCCGCGCTGACACCAAATGCAAATAGAAAACTAGCGAGAATAGCCACCAACATGCCAATACCCACGACAAAAATACCTGAAGGCGCCGTTACTGGGGATGACATGCGCTTAAGCCCATATAGCAATAGAAAAGCCACAACTAAATTGGTTACGCCGATAATTAATTGCGGCAGCATATTTAACATATTGCGCATTTAAACTTTCTTAGTACGGCGAGGTTTGCCATGGGCTTTATGTTGACCTTGCTCACTGGTTTGAAACATCGCTAGCATGCGCTCAGTCACTGCATAGCCACCCGCGACGTTGCCAGCCCCAAGCAATACAGCAAAAAATCCGAATATTTGCTCAATGGTTGTACTTGCATTTAATAAGGCAAACAAACCACCTACCACCACAATGCCATGCACAAAATTAGAACTAGACATAAGCGGTGTATGCAAAATAGCGGGTACACGACCAATAATCACCCAGCCAGTAAACGCGGCCAGCATAAAAATATAAAGTGCAAGAAAACTGCTAATTGTGGTTTGAAATTCCATTACAACCTCCGTGGAATTTGCATCATCAGGCAGTTAGGCTGGTTGGCTTGTCTAATACTTTGCCAGCATCCATTAACTTTCCATCATGAGTGATCGCTGTTTTAGCAAGTATTTCATCGTTCCAATCAATTTCAATGACATTGTTTTTCATCATTAAAACCAATAGGTTATATTGATTTTTTGCATATAACTCACTCGCATCCTCACCTAACATTGAGGGCACATTGAGTGGCGCGATAATGGTTACCAAACCAATTTTTATGGTTTCTCCAGGCTTAGTATCTTCGCAATTGCCACCGCCTTCGGCGGATAAATCAACGATCACCGCGCCTGCTTTCATGCCAGTAACTTGCACCTTGCTAATGAGTTTTGGGGAGGCTTTGCCGGGAATAGCTGCTGTGGTGATAATCAAATCAGCTTGCTGAATATGCTGTGTAAGTATCTCAGCTACTTTGTGTTGTTCTTCTGCAGTTAATTGCCGTGCATAGCCACCTTTGCCACGTGCATCAATACCTGTTTCTACAAACTTTGCGCCTAATGACAAAGCCTGCTCTTGTGTTTCTGGGCGCACATCGTAGCCTTCTACTACGGCGCCCAGGCGATGTGCTGTGGCAATAGCTTCTAAGCCTGCAACACCCAAACCCATGACCAACACTTTTGCAGGACCAATCGCGCCAGCAGCTGTGGTAATTTTTGGCAAAATTCGGTTTAGATGCGTTGCACCCATCATGACCGCATAATAGCCAGCAAGCGCCGATTGGCTGGATAACGCATCCATAGACTGCGCTCGGGTGATACGTGGCAGACGCTCCATAGCAAAACAGGTGATTGTTTTATCGATTAATTGTTGTACTAGTGCGGGATGCTGTTGCGCGTATACAAATGAAACAAGGATCGCCCCTTCTTTCATTGCATTAATCACCTCCAATGCAGGGGCTTGCACAGCCAGCACCAAATCTGCATCACGCACCAATAGCAGTGGGTCATCAATAAAGCTCACATCATTAAACGCCGCATCAGTAAGCGAGATAGCTTCTCCCGCCCCTGATTGCATATGCAGTTTTGCGCCAAGTTTAATGAGCTTTTCAACCACTGCTGGCACCAGCGCAACGCGCTGTTCGTGTGGTTGGGTTTCTTTAAGTACAGCAACATTGATATACATTACGGGCTATGCTGGAGCATTTACTGTAGAGGTACGCACCAGTTTTTTGTTGACGAACTCCTGTATGCCCATATTGCCAAGCTCGCGACCATAGCCAGAATCTTTAATGCCGCCAAACGGCAATTCAGCATCCGACCAATCTAAATTGTTGATAAACATCATGCCAGTATCAACCGCACTGGCTACACGCTTACCTCGTGCAATATCTTTGGTAAATACTGAGCCACCCAAGCCAAAGTCAGAATCATTAGCCAAATCAATAGCGGCGGCCTCATCTTTTACGCGAAAAAACATCACTACAGGACCAAAAAACTCATCTCTAAAGGCAGGGTTTTCAGGCTTAATATCAGTCAAAATAGTCGTTTGCATAAATGCGCCTGGGCGGTCAATACGTTTGCCACCCATAAGCAATGTTGCCCCATGCGCCACAGCACTATCTACCTGTTTAACTAAATCTTGTAACGCCGTTTCGGTAGATAATGGGCCGTGAGTGGTTTTTTCATCCATCGGGTCGCCTGGCTCTAAAGTTTTAAGTGCTGTTTGAAATTTTGCAATAAACTCATCGGCTACAGAATCAAGCACAATAAAACGTTTGGCGGCGCAACAGGTTTGACCACCGTTGTACATGCGACCCCACACTGCCCAAGGA
>JAYVFU010000193.1:0-30038 GCA_043772865.1 Methylophilaceae bacterium | reverse complement strand
CATCTGTCATAATTTGTAGTGGCGAGGCAATGCGGCTGGGTTTTCCATATGGTGCTTGTTGACCATTCTGTTCCCACGGCTGAACAAAGTTAGGAATGTTTAGATTAGACACTGAAAAGCCTGTTAAGCCAGCTTTAGGTTTAGAGCCTGTACCTGTAGCACCTTCATCACGAATTTCACCGCCTGCCCCTGTTGCAGCACCTGCAAATGGAGAAATTGCCGTAGGGTGATTATGTGTTTCTACTTTCATTAAGTAGTGCGTTTGCTCTTCTATAAAGCCATAACTATGCTCGTTATTAGCATTGGTTTGTGGGTAAAAACGCTTAGTTGTTTCACCGCTGATGTGACTGGAAACAATAGAGGAGTTATCCGAGTAAGCAACCACGGTATTGCCTGGATTCAGCTTATGTGTGTTACGTATCATGCCAAACAAAGTCTGTGCTTGAGCAATGCCATCAATCACCCAGTCTGCATTAAAGATTTTATGGCGACAATGTTCAGAATTGGCCTGAGCAAACATCATCAATTCAACGTCAGTTGGGTTGCGATTGATTTTGGTAAAGTTGTCAAATAAGTAATCGACTTCATCAGGTGATAGCGCTAAACCTAATTCACTATTGGCTAAATTTAATGCAGCTTTACCACCAGTTAATATATTAATCGTATTAAGTGGTGCAGGAGACGCCTTATGAAATAGTTTTTCAGCATCGTTTAAATCACTCAATACAGCTTCGGTCATGCGGTCATGGATTAACACTTTAATAGCTGCGATTTCTGCATCACTTAGCTGTTTGCTATCGCTTTGCGGATTGCCATTATCTATTGTTACGGTATAAATAATGCCACGTTCTAACCTTTGTATATGGTCTAAACCACAATGACGTGCAATATCTGTAGCACGAGATGACCAAGGTGAAATGGTGCCTAAACGTGGAATAACTAAAAACACTGTTTCACCTAGTTGATTTTTAGGCACAACTTCACTTTTGGCGCCATAAGTTAAAATTTTGCCTAAGATACTGTGCTCATCATCCGTGAGTGCTTGACTGAACCAAGCAAAATGTACAAATTCTGCGTAAAAACCGATAACCCGTGGTGCACTGATACTAAGTTGTTTGAGGATTTTTTCTAATCGAAATGATGAAAGTGCAGCACTGCCGCGTATGGTAAGCATGATTGGAATAGCCTTTAGCACTTGAACTTACATTAAATATATCCGTCATTTTATCAGAAAGATAATATGTCGCCTTGTGTTGTTGCTATTCAATGAAACAACCTTTAAGAAAAACATCTAGGAAAAAACAAAAAAGCGATGAAAAGCGCATAGCTATAAGGATTAAGTATTGTTGCTGTTAACAATTTCGTAACAATTAATTGCCTAGTTTTTAATCAAATACCAGTTGGGTGCGTTGAAAGCTGAAAAAAATTAGCGTAAAATTCTGCCCATGTTTAGAAAAGACTATTTACGTTTGATTAGCAATCTCGCACTAGTGGTGACTATCTTGACTACATGTGTACCTAGCTTTGCTCAAGTGCTGTCAACAAGCGGAAAAACAAAGCCATTTAGTGTGGAAATTTGCAGCGCAGGCACTACCAAGCGTATTGATAATATTATCGTCACTGCAAAAGGCCAAAATCAACCACAAGTGCCTGCTGAAAAAGAGTCACGTTTGCATAAGCTTAATTGTCCATTCTGTATGGCAGATGAGGCACAATTGATGGTTGCAAATTATGATACAAATGCCATCACAATTAAATCCAAGTTAACTCATCATATTCATGCTTATGTAACGCCTGTTGCGCGAGATTTTTATCAAACGGCAAACCCTTCCCAAGCACCACCTCTTGTTTTAAGTATTAATTAGTCATTGCCTTCAAATTGATTAACCTTAAAGTTAATCAGATAGAAATTAATTAATTTACGATTATTGTCGTGCTTAATGCGCATGTGGTTGTTAAAGTGCAACTAATTTGTATTTCTCATCGTCTATTTAATAGTGTTAAATTAACAATAAAATGCTTGTTTTATGCATTAAGAATTTAGGAAATTATTATGGAAAATACAGGGCTAGTATTATTGCTCGCTTTCGGTTTATCTGTACTCGGGCTGATGGTGTTCATCTGGTCGATGTCAAAAGGTTTTTTTGGTAGTAACTCTGGCACGGGTGCCAATGTTATTTTTGGTAAAGATGAAATTGGATTGGTTGAAGATCCCGCAGTAGAAAATACAGCAGAACTGCAAGGTGATGTTGGCGAAACAAACGCAAGTTTATCTGTGCAAGAAATAAAAGATAGGCAAATGGCGGATGCATCATCTGCATTACCAGCATTTGCTTGGATTACAGGCGGCGTTGTGTGGCTGGTGCTAGCATCACTTGCAGGCTTAATTTCATCAATCAAATTACATCAACCTGATTGGTTAACTGAGCAAGCTTGGTTAACATTTGGTCGTCTACGTGTCATGCATCTAACGGGCGTGGGTTATGGTTGGTCGTCTATGGTAGGTATTGGTGTTGCTTTATGGATGATCCCACGCTTACTTAAAACGCCACTAATTGGCGCAAAGTATGCACTTTGGGGTGCGCTATTCTGGCATGTTGGTGTTATTTTAGGTGAGAACGCTATTGCACAAGGTTATTCTGCTGGTATGGAGTGGTTAGAAATACCTTGGCAAATCGGTATGTTATTTGTAGTCGGTGGCGCTTTAGCGGCAGTACCACTGTTTAAAACATTTGCAAATCGTAATGTTGATCATCTATACGTATCAGTTTGGTATATTGGCGGTGCATTGATTTGGTTCCCCATTTTATTCTTTATTGCAAACCTTCCAGGGTTAGGTGGTGGTGCGCAAGGTGCGGCAATGAACTGGTGGTTTGGTCATAATGTGTTGGGTTTATGGTTTACGCCATTAGCTTTAGCAACCGCTTATTATTTTATTCCTAAAGTATTAGGCAAACCGATTTACTCTTACAACTTATCATTATTAGGTTTTTGGTCACTTGCGTTCTTTTATTCACAAGTTGGTGGGCATCACTTAATTGGTGGTCCATTGCCATCATGGTTAATCACATTATCTATTGTTCAATCTGTGATGATGATTATTCCTGTGTATGCAGTTGCGGTAAATCACCACATGACCGTAGGCGGTAATTTTAAAGCGGTGATTCACTCACCCACATTGCGTTTTATTGTGTTGGGTTCAATGTTATACGTGGCCGCTTCAGTACAAGGCTCAATGGAAGCGTTGCGTTACGTGAATCAAACTACGCACTTTACACACTTTACCGTTGCACATGCACACTTAGGCAATTATGGCTTTTTCACCATGATTATGTTTGGTGCAATCTACTTTATTATGCCGCGAGTAGTTGGTTGGGAATGGCCTTACCCTTGGATGATTAGTGCTCACTTTTGGTTAGTTTCAATTGGTTTTGCTATTTATTTTATTGGCTTAACAATAGGTGGTTGGTTACAAGGTAGAGACATGTTGGATGCAGCTAAGCCGTTTATGGATTCAGTCTTAGTTACTATCCCTTATCTAAAAGCACGTTCTGTAGGTGGGTCTCTTATGGTACTAGGGCATCTAGTGTTTGCTGCACACTTTATATTATTGGCGCTTCGTTATGGCTCAAGAAAAACTGAGGTTGTGCTAGCGGCACCGTTCATTGAAAAGTTAACTAAAAGTAAAGTGAAAGGAGCCTAATCATGAGTGGATTAATCACAGAGAAAAAAATCGTATTAGGTGCGTTAGCTATAATTACTTTTGCAACCGTTGCATTGGTTGTATTGCCTTATGCGCAGTTAAAAAAACTAGAGGCACCAGAAGGTTTAAAACCCTATACAGACCAACAGGCTTTAGGTCGTAAAGTTTACATTGCTAATGGTTGTGTTTACTGCCATAGCCAACAACCACGTGATGCTAATTTAGGTCCAGATGGTAAACGTGGTTGGGGTAGGCCATCAGTTGCGGCCGATTACGTATATGACCAAGTGCATTTGCTAGGTACGATGCGAACCGGCCCGGATTTGTTTAATATCGGCGCAAGACAGCCTTCTGCAGAGTGGCACTTAGGGCATTTGTACCAGCCACGTGGCTATACACCAGGTTCTATCATGCCAGCATTTCCATTCTTATTTGTTGAGCGTAAAGGCAAAGCAATGCCTGGTGAGGTGGTTGTTAACTTGCCGCCCGCTTACGCAAAACCTGGCGTTACGATAATTGCTACACAGGATGCGGTGAATTTGGTTGAGTATCTAAAAGGGATGGATCACACTTATAAGATCAAAAAAACCGTAAAAGAGAGTTTTGATAAAGTGAGTTTAGTCACCGATAATCAAACGAAGGATGCTAAATAATGAATCGCGTACCTAAAAATGAACTCAAACATCAATCTAATGCAGCGCAACTTAGAGAGCTGACTGATCCAGATGAAACCGCAAATCCATTGCCATGGTATATCACCATGGCAATGGGCGCGCTGTTTATGTGGGGTTTGTTCTACATTAGTCACGCTTACATGGGTGTTAACTCGGTAGAGGGTGACAACCGTACAATTGAAGTTGCGGCGGTGGCTGGTGCTGCAGGTCCAGCCATTGATGGCGGTGAAATCTATCAAGGTAAATGTGTAGCTTGTCATCAAGCAAATGGTGCTGGTGTACCAGGCGTATTTCCGCCGTTGGCTGGCTCTGAATATGTGCTGGGTAAGGCAGAAAAACTAGCGGCTATCCCGCTGCATGGTATACAAGGTAAGCTTACTGTTAATGGCATTGCTTACAACGGCATGATGCCAGTATTTGCTGATTTACTCACAGATGCGGAAATTGCTGCGGTACTCACGCATATCCGTAATCAATGGGGCAATAAAGCCGATGCTGTAACTGAAGAAACTGTGAAAAAAGTGCGTGAGGCGACTAAATCACATACCGGTCCATGGAATGGTGATGAAGATCTATCTAAACTTTAATTTTAGTGATCAAAATATTAGGTTTAAATAGTGGTCGTTAAATCTTAGTTTTGAGGGATATTTTAAAAAATATTAAAAACTGGTCAGGGCTCATGCCAATTTTGGTGATTGTGTTCTGGCTAGTTTTTTTTAATTTAATTACACATCAGTTTTCAAATGTCACACTAGAGTCTGAGCGACGTGAAGCGCTTTTTAGCCTACAGCCCGAACTATCTTTTTTACGTACTGTAGATGACAGTGGTCAAATTTCTAACTTAGCGCAACTTGCTAAAAATCAACAAAAAACACTCATCGCCGAATTTATTTACACACAATGTAAATCAATTTGTTTATCACTTGGCGATGTTTTTCAGCAAACTCAAGCAGAAATTATTGAAAAAAGCTTAGATAAAAAGCTAGGTTTAGTAAGCATTAGTTTTGGTATGGAGCATGAAACTCCTAGTACGCTACAGGCTTACCGTAAACGCATGCATGCTGACCCTGAAGTGTGGTCATTGCTTACCATGCAAGATAGCAGTGTTTTGGAAGCAACTCGCAGCAAAATGGGCTTAATCGTAGTGCCAGATCCACAGCGGGGTTTTGTACACAATAGCGCATTTTTAGTAATAGCTAAAACAGGGCATCTCATCGGCATTTTCGATACTGATGAAATAAGTGAAGCGATAGCACTTGCTTTAAAAATCAGTCATTAAAAACCATATGTTAATTTCATCAGATACGCAACTTCGCTATTGGTTTTATCTTAAACAAGCACTCCCAATACTTGTGCTGATAGCAGCGATTGGATTATCACTGCCCAATGTACGTCATTTAATTGCATCTAGCATGGCAGTACATATGCTAGTGCAAATGCCTTTACTTATATTAGCGGGTTATTCACTTAATATTTACAAGCAAAAAGTGTCATACACGCTCACGATTTCGGCAGCGCAATGGCTTTGGATATACTTGACTACTATGTTCTGGATGTTGCCCATCAGTGTAGATAAGGCGCTCATTTATCCAGCTTGGGATATATTTAAAATTTTTAGTCTATTGGTAACGGGTATTGTATTAAAAGTAGTGTTCCAATCACACCGATTACTTGCCCTATTTTTTATAGGTAGCACAGTGATGATGCTATTTTTTGTAGGTTTCAATTATCAACAATCAGATGTGCGCTTATGTAACGCCTACTTGATAGAATCGCAACAAATTACAGGGACAGGCTTAATTATTCTTGCTAGCGCGTTGCTGCTATTTTTGTTTTGGAAAATAAAACAAGAGTTGGCGGCTAGTGAAATGATTAACTAGGTATTAAGTTTAAAAAGGCTTTATGACTTAGTTTAAAAGCCTAAAGCTCGCGCACTTTGATAAAAAATAAAGCTGACCAGCCAAGCTAAGGCCAGTGACCAGATAATAGATAACCACATAAATCCAGCGCTTTTTGATTCACTTTTTAGCGTGGCTATGGTTGATAGACAAGGCGTGTAAATTAAGGTGAACAGCATAAAGCTCATCGCTTGCACCCAATCTAAGCTTAACGCCATATGGTGCATCAGCGCATCACCTTGTAAGCCGTAAATCACAGCGAGTGAACCTACTACAATCTCTTTTGCAACAAAGCCGAAAATCAGCGCGATAGCCAGTTGTGTATCAATGCCCAAGGGGTTGAGAATTGGGGCAAATAGCGCGCCGATTTGCCCTGCCAGCGTGCCAACACTCGCTGGTGGCACATCGGTTGGGTAGTGCGTTAGCGCCCATACCATCACTACTCCAAACACAATAAACTTAGTCGCACGCTTTAAAAAATATTTTACTTCTTGCCAGCCGCGTAGCCAAATTTGCATCGCTGTAGGGAATCGATAAGGCGGTAATTCTAAAATAAATGGTTCTTTATTTTGAAATTGGTTTTTGAATAACACAGCTGTTAAAAATATGGTGCCGAAACTGACCATATACAATGCAAACATGACCCAAGGTGCTTGTTTAGCGGTAAATAATGCCGCAATCATAAATAAAAATACTTGCAGGCGTGCTGAGCAAAGTGATAGTGGAATAGTGAGCATGGTGAGCAAACGCATGCCACGTGAGCGCATCACACGCGTTCCCATGAGGGCGGGTACGTTGCAACCAAAGCCCATGAGCATCATGACAAAGCCACGTCCATCAAGCCCCAGTTTTGCCATAAATGCATCCATTAAAAAAGCGGCGCGAGATAAATAACCGCTGTCCTCTACCATGGTCATGACTAGAAAAAACAAAATGATGATGGGCACAAAAGCTGCCACAGTGCCAATGCCGTTATAAATACCATCAAGCAATAAGCCGTTTAGCCATGTAGGTAAATTAGCGAGTAGGGGCTCAAGTACTAGGGTGCGGAACTCACCCAGCAGCCACGCCATGCCACCCTGTAAAGGTGTACCGACGGTAAATATGAACTGAAACAACAAAAACATGGCAATAAAAAATAAGGGTAAGCCAAGTAGTGGATGCAGTAAAACCTTATCAATTTTATCGGTGGTTTCGTCTGCTAATTTAAGCGGTAGTTGTACCGTGGTTTTAACAATTGCCTGCATTTCAGCTTCAATTTGATTGTCAGCTTCTAGACGCCTAGAAATTTCTTCTGGCAAAATTTTTGCATTAACAATCGATAACTGCTGTGATGCTTTTTGCAAAGCGGCTGGGCAACCGTCGCCATATTTTGCGCTGATTTGCAATACAGGCATATTGAGTTTTGCAGCCATCGCTACACTGTCAATGGTGATACCAGAACGTTTGGCTTCATCTTGCATATTAAGCAATAAAACTGTTGGTAAGCCGAGATTACGAATTTGCAATGCAAGTGATAACTGGCGATCAATTTGTGATGAGTTGAGCACTATCATCAGTAAATCAACTTCGTTATTGCTTAAAAAGTGCCGTACTACTTGTTCATCATCTGAAAATCCATGTAAGTCATAAAGCCCAGGTAAATCAATGAGCTCTACAATGTGGCCACCCATTAATACCTTTGCACTCATTAAATCTACGGTAATACCAGGCCAGTTACCTACGCGTGCAGATGCCCCAGTAATGCGATTAAACAAGGTAGATTTGCCAGTATTAGGCATGCCTAGTAGTGCGATACGTTTCATTAGTGGGTTACTGTAAAGTTGAGCTGAGAATTAAAAAAACTGAGGGATGCGGGGTGTTACATGAGCATAAGCACATTTAATGTGAAATTTGAATAAGTTGCGCTTCTGATGCTCTTAAAATCACATCGGTTGAGCCGATGCGTACATGTAATGGCCCATTAAAACTAGCTCGACGTATGAGCTCAATTTTTTTTCCAACACGAAAACCCAATGCTAGTAGGCGTTGATGTAAAGACTGTTCAGCATCAATTGCGTGAATCGTAGCGTGGTCACCAGTGTTTAAATCATTGAGCGGTTTCATAAAGAATGTGACAAAAGCGAATAAGAATAGTTCTTATTATAACATATAATTAGGCTGAATTGTATAAATTACACAGACTGGCATAAGTTGTTAGTTAAAGTGTTTTTTAAAATTCCATTTTTCACCAATCAGAATAAAAAACGGCTTACCTAGGTAAGCCGTTTTTTATTAAAATCTAAAATTAATTAGCTTTAGAATTATCTACAATTTTTGCTTTAGCACGTAAATCAGTCATCATTTTTTCTAATTTACGTTGTTGCAAAGTTTTCTCTAAACCATCTTTTACTTTATCGTAAGCTGGTGCTTGTGTCGCACGAGTATCTTCTAACTTAATTACGTGCCAGCCGAATTGTGTTTGTACTGGCGTTGCAGTTGTTTTACCTTTTGGTAGAGCTATAAGCGCATCGCTAAATGGTTTAACCATGCCCGCAGGTGAGAACCAGCCTAAATCACCACCTTTTTCTTTAGAACCTGGGTCTAATGATTTTTCTTTGGCAATTTTTGCAAAATCGCCACCTTTTTGTAATTGCGCAATAATATCTTTTGCTTCAGCTTCAGTTTTTACCAAAATATGGCGTGCGCTATATTCTTTATCGCCCAATTCTTTTTTGTATTGATCGTAAGCTGCTTTGGTATCAGCATCTGTAATTGGGTTTTTCTTAAGGTAGTCTTGAAGATAGGTGTTGACTAACATTTCACGGTTAGCAAGCTCGTTACGTGCCATAAAGTCTGCTTGTTTATCAAAACCCAAGCGTTGTGCTTCTTGGTAGACTAACTCTGTGCCAACTAATTTATTGATGATAATTTGTTTGGTATTGTCATCAATTTTTTGACCGTGTGCACCAGCATCTTTAATAATGTAATCAAGTAAAGATTGTTTGATGGGCTTGCCATTAACAGTAGCTACGCTATCTGCTGCCATGCTTGGCAGTGACATTGAAATTAAAGCAATAGCAACAAGTGTTTGGTTAAATTTCATTAAAAGTCCTTTAAATTTTATGTATACAATTTTGTTAATGGGGTTCATTGGGGGCAATTGCAAGTATGCTTAAAGCATGAATTTGCTGTGGCATTAAATCTGCAAGTATTTGGTAGATTAAACGATGCCGTATTATCTGTGATTTTTGTGAAAAATGCGAACTGACTATTTTTACATTAAAGTGACCGCCGCCGCCATTACCTTTATGCCCTGCATGTGCCGCGCTATCGTCTTCAATCTCTAACAGGCTGGGTTCTAATGTTGCTAATCGACTCTTGATGATATTAGTAAGTGGTATTTGCATATTATTCTATTTCCTACTAGTCAACTTCTAGGTCAGGCAAAACTGGCATGGCTGGCAGTGTTTTACGAAATGGTTTAACGGTGACTTTGGCATAAACACCAGCCACTACAAAAGGGTCAGCATTCGCCCAAATAATGGCATCCTGCAAACTAGTAAATGCGGCAACGATTAAACTACCAGAATAACCAGCTTCACCCGGATCTTCGTTATCAATTGAAGGGAAAGGCCCTGCTAGCAACAACCGCGCTTCATCTTGCATCGCTTGTAACCTTGCTAAATGAGCTGGGCGAGCTGCCATGCGCTTTTCTAAGCTATTGGGCGTATCTTCTGCAACAATCGCGTACCACATTATGGTTTATCCTCAATCGATGTTTTTTCTAAAACAATATACTTATTAAGGACTAAGCTTTGTGCGATGACAAACGCGAACATTAAGCCCATCGTGCCAAACAGCTTAAAGCTTGCCCAAGTGTCGGTTGAATAATGAAAAGCTACATAAAGATTTAAACAGCCCAAACCTAAAAAAAATACAGCCCAAGCGAGGTTAAGTTTTTTCCATATAGCATTTGGCAACTGCATTTCTTTACCAACCATGCTTTTAATAATATTATTTTTAAAAATAAACTCAGATGCGATGAGTGTTACAAAAAATGCCCAATATAAAATCGTAGGTTTCCATTTAATAAAATCAGCGTTTTGAAAATATAAAGTCATGCTGCCTAGAACAGTTACCAAGCCTGCACTAAACCATAGGGTTTTATCTACTTTGCCATGGCGCATTTTTACCCATATTATTTGCAATAAACTCGCTACAATCACCACTACAGTTGCTAGCATAATGGGGACTAAATCTGGCTTAACATTCACTGCGATGCCGAAAAAGCCTAATATCTTACCAAGTACTAAACTTGCAGAAGCTGTTTTTTCGGCTATTTTTAATGTGATAAAAAATAAAATGACTGGAAACAAATCGAACAAAAATTTCATTAAAACCTCATACTTGTGTGCAGCATATTAAGCAATTAAAAACCTACGCTATTATTAAGCGCATCCTGCACTATAAGTTAAATACATAATTTGTTATGATACATCAACAGATTAAACACTTAACAATCTATTAAAAAGTTGTTTAAATACCCTATATTTATGTATTCCACTTATGTATTCAACCATTGATCTTCACAGTCATTCTACTATATCAGACGGTATTTTACCTGCGACTGAGCTAGTTACGCATGCTGCAAGCCATGGCGTAAAAATTTTAGCACTCACTGATCATGATGATACACGAGGATTAGCCATTGCTCGTGCCACTGCAGAACCGTTGGGGTTGCAGATTATTAATGGCGTAGAAATTTCTGTGACGTGGAAGCGCCGTACGATACATATCGTTGGTTTGAAGATAAATCCCGAGTACGCCCCATTAAAAGATGGCTTAGAAGCAATTAGACTTGGTCGCCATACGCGTGCTGAGCATATGGCCGTTAGTTTATCTAAAGCAGGAATTCACGGTAGCTTAGAGGGGGCGTATCAATTTGCTAAAGAAGGCATTATTAGTCGCACACATTTTGCCCGATTTTTAGTTGAAAAAGGCTATGCAAAAGATACTAAAAGTGTGTTTAAAAAATACTTAGTCAAAGGCAAGCCTGGGTTCCACGAACACGAATGGGCTAGTTTAGAGCAAGCAGTAAGTTGGATTAAAGATAGTGGTGGTATTCCTGTCATTGCGCACCCTGGTCGTTACGAACTGGGGCGCACCAACATGCTTTTGTTAATTGAAGAGTTTAGGGCATTAGGTGGTAAAGCGCTTGAAGTCTTAACTGGAAGCCATACGCCGCCAATGTACCAAGAGTATGCAAAGTATGCCAAGATGTTTGGGCTACTCGCATCACAAGGCTCGGATTATCATGGTAAAGGCTCTTCATATATGGAAATGGGTTATTTGCCAGCCTTGCCAGCTGGCTGCATTCCAGTGTGGCATGATTGGCCTGAGGCTAAAGCGTTGATTGAGAGCGGCTTATCACCTGTTGATGAGATGACTTTGAAAGCTAGTTTTGGCGTAGTTGCAAACCAAGCTAACACTGCAAGCAGCACAGAAAATAATTCCAGTAGCTTAAGCTCAAATATTTTAGAAAAAACCATCAAAAAGTTAGAAAGTTTCAATTGGCGCAATACTTTGTAATTCATCCAGATAATCCACAGCCGCGTTTAATTAATCAAGCGGTTGAAATTTTGCGCAATGGCGGCGTTGTGGCTTATCCAACGGATTCCAGTTATGCCTTAGGTTGTGCATTAGGCCATAAAGACGCGCAGGATCGTATACGGCAAATTCGCGGTGTGGATGATGATCATTTATTCACATTAATTTGCCGTAACTTAAGTGAGTTAGCTAATTACGCGCAAGTTGATAACAGCCAGTTTCGCCTTTTAAAAGCTAATACCCCGGGCGCTTATACCTTTATTTTAAAAGCTTCAAGAGAAGTGCCCAAGCGCTTGCAACACCCCAAACGTAACGCGGTTGGTATTCGTGTGCCACAACATACCGTGGCGCAAGCAATGCTAGAAGCGTTAAATGAACCCATGCTGAGCATGACTTTGCATATTGAGGGCGATGATGAGCCAATGAATGTAGGTTGGGATATTCGCGATAGATTAGAGCATAGCGTGGATTGCGTAATTGATGCTGGTGCTTGCCAAGCACAGCCATCCACCATTATTGATTTGACGGATGAAGTGCCTGTGCTCATTAGGCAAGGTGCTGGTGATGTGGCACCATTTGGTCTTTAGTCTCACGTTAGACGCAGGCTCTGCAGTAAATTTGAATTAAATTTACAGTATATTTTTTAAGCAGCTTTTTCTTTTTCAGTCGGTTTTAAACAAGCTAAGCAGCCTTGTAGGTTGTATTTCTTAGTTGTTTGCATATTCTTAGTTGTTTGTATAATAGCAATAATTCTTTTAAGGTTTTTCACACATTATGGCGGTTGAACGCGTTTTATCGGGCATGCGCCCAACAGGCAGTTTACATTTAGGGCATTACAATGGCGTACTTAAAAACTGGTTGCGCTTGCAACATGAGCATGAATGTTTATTCTTTGTTGCCGATTGGCACGCGCTTACCACGCATTACGATACGCCCGAAGTCATCGAAGAAAGCGTATGGGAAATGGTTATTGACTGGCTTGCCGCTGGCGTAGACCCTGCAAATGCCACTATTTTCATTCAAAGTCGTGTGCCAGAACACGCTGAGTTGCATACATTGCTGTCAATGATTACACCCCTTAGCTGGTTAGAGCGCGTGCCAACCTACAAAGATCAACAAGAAAAACTAGCCAATAAAGATTTATCTACTTATGGCTTTTTAGGCTACCCACTATTGCAAAGTGCGGATATTTTGATTTACAAAGCCACGCAAGTGCCTGTGGGTGAAGATCAAGTGCCACACATTGAATTTACGCGTGAAATCGCCCGTCGTTTTAACCATATTTATGGCAAAGAAAAAGGTTTTGAAGATAAAGCTGAAGCTGCCATTAAAAGATTGGGTAGCAAGCGTGGTGCTTTATATGAAGAAATGCGTAGCGCCTATCAAACTAGCGGGGATGAAGAGGCGTTAGAGTCTGCCCGCGCCATGATTGAAGAGCAACAAGGCATGAGTTTGGGTGATAAAGAGCGCTTATTAGGTTATTTAGAAGGCGGCGGTAAAATCATTCTAGTTGAGCCAGATTATAAGCTGACGCCAGCCTCAAAAATGCCAGGCTTAGATGGCCAAAAAATGTCTAAATCTTATAACAACACAATTTCATTGCGTGAGTCAGTGGACTCGGTTGCAAAAAAAGTCAAAACCATGCCTACAGATCCTGCGCGTATTCGTCGCACTGATCCAGGTGATCCTGCAAAATGCCCTGTATGGCAATTGCATGAAATATATTCTAATGAAGTGACGCAGCAATGGGTACAAAACGGTTGTAAGACGGCAGGTATAGGATGTATTGAGTGTAAAACGCCGGTAATTGATAGTATTTTGGCTGAGTTAAAGCCTATTCAAGCACGTGCTGCACAATATGCAGAAGACCCCACTTTGGTCAAAAATATTGTCGCTGAAGGCTGTGAAAAAGCACGTAAGCTAGCACGTGAAACCATGCGTGATGTACGTGATGTCATGGGCTTGAACTACAGCTAACATGAACCACTGGCTGGCAATTGGCATTGCAATAATCGCAGAAGTGATTGCTACTAGTTCACTAAAAGCATCCAAAGAATTTACTTTATTAATACCATCAACTATTGTGGTCATAGGCTATGGCGTGGCTTTCTATTTTATGACCATCAGCCTGCGTGTTCTGCCTGTTGGCATTATGTATGCAATTTGGTCAGGCACGGGTATTGTGTTGGTATCACTGCTTGGTTGGGTGGTATACAAGCAAACGTTGGATATTCCAGCTATATTGGGTTTGGGTTTAATTATTGCGGGGGTCCTTGTGATTAATTTGTTCTCAACATCGGTTAGCCATTAACGCGCATGCAAACCGAACTACCGCAAGCTAAACTATCGATAGAAGCGCGCATCCATGGCGAGTTGCTCACTGAACTACCGCAAGACTTATACATTCCCCCTGATGCACTCGCGGTATACCTTGAAGCCTTTGAAGGGCCACTCGATTTACTCCTGTATTTAATCCGCAAACATAATTTGGATATTTTAAATATTCAGATGGCAGAATTAACGCGCCAATACATGGTTTATGTCGACAAAATGCAAGCAATTAAGCTTGAATTAGCTGGTGATTACTTGTTGATGTCTGCCATGCTCATCGAGATTAAATCGCGCATGTTGTTACCTAAACCTGCTGAAATTGAGTCCGAAGATGATCCACGCGCAGAGCTAGTGCGCCGCTTAATGGAGTATGAAGCGATTAAGCTTGCCGCACAGCGCTTAGATGAGTTGCCACAAGTAGGGCGCAATGTCATGGTGGCGGATGCCTATTATCAACAAATGAATACCATTGCGCCGCCTGAGGTGTCACTAGACGATTTAATGGAGGCGTGGAAAAACGTATTGAAACGCGCTAGCCATTTTCAACATCACCAAGTCGGGCGCATGGAACTATCAGTACGGGAACACATGAGTATTATTTTGCGAAAACTGCGAGATGCGTTGACTAATGGCGAAAGTCTAGTCGAGTTTTCACAATTATTTGACGTAATAAATGACGGCATCCCTAAATTAGTGGTGTATCTCTTAGCCATATTAGAATTAGCGCGTGAGGGCTTGTTGCGTATGACTCAGCAAGCGGCTTTTTCACCCATTTATTTGCAAGTAGGTAATGTTGCATAATGAATGAGCCTAAAAATATTATAGAAATCAAGCAAATACTTGAAGCCGCGCTATTGACCGCGGGTGAGCCATTATCGCTGGATGACTTTCTAAGTTTATTTGCAGAACGTATGGAACGGGCCACTTTACGTATGTTGTTGGATGAGCTGAAAGCCGAATGGGCGCCAGATTCGCAAAAATCTACGATGGAACTGGTGCAAGTAGCAAGCGGCTATCGCTTTCAAGCACGCGAGCAATTTACGCCGTTTATTGCGCGATTAAATCCGGAAAAACAGCAAAAATACTCACGTGCCACCATGGAAACACTCGCCATTATTGCCTATCGCCAGCCAGTAACGCGCGGTGATATTGAGGAGATTCGTGGTGTGGCAGTTAACCCGAATAGCCTGCGTCAACTACAAGAACGCGATTGGATAGACATTGTAGGGCAGCGCGATGTGCCAGGCAGGCCATCATTGTATGCCACCACAAAACACTTTTTAGATGACCTTAATTTGCGTTCATTAAGTGAATTGCCAGCCATGGATGATTTTATTCACCCAGAAATGCAGCTCGATTTTTAAAGTATGAGTTTTGCAGGAAATTAAACATAATTATATATATCAAAACAGTATTCATTTTCGTCATTCTTAGCGATTGTCGGGAATCCATTTTAATCAAACACTTAGATGGATCCCGCGTTCGCACCACAAGGGTACTCCAATTCGCTAATTGCTAAAGCACTTGCGAAGTCTTATGCGAGGATGACGAAATGTTGAGTTTTAGCTATTAAATAATTTATTTAAAGCTCTTTGTAAGTAATTACCCTTTTAAAGCTAAGGTGTTTCGCCTTTTCTATAGCTAATTCATTAACAGTGGTAAAATCGCTATCTATCAAAGTCTTACCAAAGAATACATATCATGGCTCGTCCCTTTAAGCAGCAGCGTGATCCGCAACGCGGCATCAAAACTCCTATTAAACGTCCAACTACCAGTTTCACTAAGCTGGAAGCTGATCATGACGCGCCAGCACAACCTACGCAACGTTTGCATAAACTACTAGCTTTAGCTGGGTTAGGCTCGCGGCGTGATATGGAAGCGCTTGTAGTTAGTGGTCGTATTACCATTAATGGTGTAGTGGCTACTGTGGGCGCAGGGGTTGCGGCTAACGATGTGGTGCGTTTAGATAGTCGTCCCGTACAACTGCCATTTGAAGCAGAGCTTGCTAAGGTCTTGATTTATCATAAGCCTGAAGGTGAAATCGTCAGTCAAGACGACCCAGAAAAGCGCGCCAGTGTGTTTGATAAGTTGCCACGGGTAAAAGGTGCAAAATGGATTGCCATCGGTCGCTTAGATATTAATACCTCTGGCTTATTATTATTTACGACCTCTGGCGAACTCGCTAACCGCTTTATGCATCCACGCTATGAAGTTGAACGTGAATATGCCGTGCGTATTTTTGGTGAATTGACTGAAGGTCAAATGCTGCAACTTAAAGAAGGTATCGAGCTAGATGACGGTCCAGCGAGTTTTGATCATATTTCAGCGCAAGGCGGTGAAGGTTCAAATCACTGGTATCAAGTGATTTTACGCGAAGGTAGAAACCGCGAAGTTCGTCGATTATTTGAGGCATTTCAATT
The DNA here is from genome assembly GCA_043772865.1 of Methylophilaceae bacterium. GTDB lineage: Bacteria > Pseudomonadota > Gammaproteobacteria > Burkholderiales > Methylophilaceae > JACMMS01. The sequence continues at coordinate 13,423 of JAYVFU010000193.1, read as the reverse complement.
GCCCGTAAGCCGTTTGATGCGTGTGCGATTTGGTCCAGTTAACCTGCCACCGCGTATCAAGCGCGGTATGATGATGGAGCTTGAGCCTAAGGAGGTGATAAATCTGTTGGAGTGGGCTGGCTTAGAAGCGCCTAAAGCGCCTTTACGTCAACGTAGCGCGCGTGAAATTGAAAAAGCTGCCGCACCATTTACGCCCAAATTAAGTAAACAAGCGCAACAGCGATTATCTGGCGTTGAGGCTCAAGTGGCAGAGCGTACTAGCTATGAACAGCGTAATGCGCCTAAAGAAGCAGAGGGTGAAACACGGCGTGGTTTGAAAGAGAGCAGCGGAAGAGAGAGCAGTGCTAGAGAAAATAGGTTAAGAGGAAGCACTAGACGTGGCGCAGGCCCTAGTTTAGCTGAGCGCCTCACCGGTACTGAGCGCAAGCCACGTGGCAAAAACTCAATTGATCGACATACTTCTGAAAGACAAACTTCAGAGATTGCAACGGCTGAAAGAGCAACAAAAACAGGTCGTGGTGCAGATACTAGCCCAAGAAAACCGATTGGCCCTAAAAAGAATCCAAATAAGCGTATTAGGCAAGCAAGCGATATTGTGGCTACTAAAGATAAAGCAAAGCGCTAATTAATATCGCTTTCGCAAAGGGGCGTCGTCCTACTGATGGTGTGAATAAGTTTAGTGATTGAGCAACTGATTTTTAGATAGCAAAAATACAAATTCATCACCAGAGCTTACTTCTAACCAGACAAACTGCAGGTTTGGGTAAGCCGCTAACAAGGCATCGCGGTTGTGACCAATTTCTACAATTAAAATACCACCGTCATTTAAGTGCTTAGCGGCTTCACGAAGAATTGTATGCGTATGATCTAAACCATCATGGCCGCTACCCAAGGCTAGTTGGGGCTCTTGTTGATACTCTGCTGGCAATTTTGCCATGCTAGGGGCATCTACATAGGGCGGGTTGCTGATAATTAAATCGTAAGTTTTACCTTGCAACGCAGTAAACATATCGGATTTTATCGCCGTAATTTGTTCTTCTAACCCGTAATTGCTAATATTAATGTTGGCGACATCAATCGCATCTGGCGATATATCAATCACGTCAATCATAGCGTTTGGAAAGCTGTTCGCCAACAAAATACCAAGGCAACCACTTCCAGTACAAATATCGGCTGCAGTTTCTATCATTTCAGAATACTCAATCCAAGGGCTTAAGTTGCTTGTTAATAGCTCTGCAATAAAAGAGCGCGGGACGATCACGCGTGCATCCACATAAAATTTAAAACCTTGTAGCCACGCTTCATTGACCAAATAAGCGGTTGGTGTGTGCTGTGTAATACGGCGTTCGATTAGATTAGCTAAATGAACACGCTCACCTTGGGTAATTCGCGCATCTAAAAAGTTTTCTAGCGTATCCATAGGCAAGTGCAATGCGCTCATGACTAACCAAACGGCTTCATCATAGCTATTGTCAGTGCCGTGACCGTAAAAAATATCTGATGTCTCAAAGCGACTTACGCTAAAACGTAGCCAATCACGGATGGTATAAAGTTCTTCGTTTAAGCTTGGGTAATCATTCATTGGTTTGTTTTTTTCAGAGTGTTTAAGTGCTATCTTCTTAAGTGCTGGCACTTATCGGCTGCAACAAAAGCAGTTTTTCTAGCGTGATGCGATAAGTATCTTTTAACGGCTCTATATCCGCTACTGCAACGCACTCATTCAATTTATGAATGGTGGCATTGAGGGGGCCAAACTCAATGACTTGCTGGCAAATATCAGCAATAAAGCGGCCATCTGATGTGCCACCAGTGGTAGAAAGCTCAGGTGTTACGCCATAAGCTTGTTGGATTGCTAATGTGATAGCCTCGACCAAATTACCACGCGGTGTGATGTAAGGTGGTGAGTATTCCCACTCTAAATCATATTCAAGCGCATGTTGATCTAAAATAGCAAGTGTGCGTGATTTTAGATTGGCTTCGGTACTCGCGGTACAAAACCTGAAATTGAATAATATTTCTACTTCACCAGGCACAACGTTAGTGGCGCCGGTTCCACCATTCATATTGCTGATTTGCCAACTGGTAGGTGGAAAATATTCATTACCTGTATCCCACACGGTATCTACCATATCTTTAATCGCAGGTGCGACCATATGAATAGGGTTTTTAACTAAATGCGGATAAGCAATATGACCTTGTACGCCTTTGACCGTAAGCTTGCCCGAGAGTGAGCCGCGGCGACCATTTTTAATCATATCACCCACTACTTTGTTGCTGGTAGGTTCGCCCACGATACAATAGTCAATCAACTCCCCACGGGCTTTTAGCACTTCTACCACTTTAATGGTGCCGTTCACGGCAATACCTTCTTCATCAGAGGTAATGAGTAAACCTATAGAGCCGGTATGATCGGGATGCAAGTCAATAAAATCTTCAATCGCAGTGATAAAAGCTGCACACGAGGTTTTCATATCGGCTGCCCCACGCGCATAGAGCATGCCATCTTTAATCGTCGGCTCAAATGGCGGAGTATGCCACTTTTCTACTGGGCCGGTAGGTACCACATCCGTATGGCCTGCAAACACCAACAATGGGCTTGTCGTGCCGCGGCGTGCATATAAGTTATCAACATCGCCAAAGCGCATGCGTTCAATTTTGAAACCTAATGGCTCAAGGCGTGAAATCATTAACGCTTGGCAACCCGCATCAAGCGGCGTGTTTGATTGACGACTTAATAGGTCAATCGCGAGATCTAAGGTTTTGTTTTTAATCATTGCTGTACTCATTTACTTAGTAATTTTTGGTAGCTAGCTTCATCAAAACCTAAGCTAATCACTTGGTTGTCTTTCACTAAAATAGGGCGCTTAATGATTGATGTTTTATCTTGCATCAATGTGATAGCCGATGCGTTATCAACAACCGAAGCTTTAACCTCATCGCTTAAACCACGCCAAGTAAGCCCTGCGCGATTGATGAGTTTTTCATGCGGGATATGTGAAAGCCATTCACTCAAAGTTGCACTATCAATGCCAAGTTTTTTGAAATCATGAAATTCACAGGCAATATCGTTCGCAGTCAACCAATTGCGGGCTTTTTTGACTGTATTACAATTGGGAATTCCATATAGTTTCATCTGCTGGCAAGTCTAAAGTGAGTTTTGTTGTTAATAAATAATACATATATTTTAACAGTAGCAAGACTAATGCGCTAATAGAGGTTTGAACGTGAGTTGCCGTGAATTACTGTGAATTATTTAAGGTTTTTAGATAGTCTTTAACAAATAAAGTATCGTCTGTTAAAAAGCCAGAGTTTAGCTTGCGTATCATTTCTACTAGTTTAATTTCAGTAAGCGGCCTAGAAAATAAATAGCCTTGCATTTGATTACAACCCAAAGTAGCCAATGTTTTGCGTTGATTTTCTGTCTCTACACCCTCTGCTGTTACGCTGAGCTGTAGTGCGTGCGCCAGCTTTATCACAGCTTCTACAATGGCATAACTTTCCTGATTATTGCCCACATCCATAGTGAAATCTTTATCTAGCTTAAGCTCATTAATTTCTAGATTTTTTAAATAAGCTAAATTAAATGGGCTGGCACCAAAGTTATCAATAGCTACTCTGATGTGGGAGTTTCTAAAACTGGCAAACACGCTATTGAGTAAATCGGGATTTTTAAGCGCGATAGATTCACTAATCTCAAACACGATGCTGGTACTTGGTAACTCAAATCGATCTAACACGGCTTTAATATCATCACATAAATTGGGGTTACGTAATTGCTGTGCAGATAAATTGACTGAAATGCTCATATCAATACCGTGCTGATGCATGCGATGCAAAATGCGACAAGTTTCATCAATTACCCAGTTGCCTATTTGTGCAATTAGACCAAAACGCTCGGCTTCTTCTAAAAAAGAATGAGGCAGTATTACCCCTTTACTCGGATGTTCCCAACGTACCAGCGCTTCTGCACCTACTGGTATTTGCGTAACGCTATCTATTTTAAGTTGAAACTGTAGTTTAAACTCGTCGTTGGCTAAGGCATTTTTAAGATCTTTTTGCATCTCTAACATGTTGTCAGAGGCAAGCTCAATGGCCGTATCAAAAAATCTAAACCTATTTTTCCCCTCAGCTTTAGCGCGGTACATGGCTGCATCCGCACATGAGATTAGTTGATCTAAATCACCATCTTTAGGGTACATTGCAACACCTACCGAAGCAGAGATAAACAATTGATGATCATTAATTAAAAATGGCTCGTTAATTGAATGCACAATCCGCTCTAAAATTGGCACAATATCTTCGCTAGATTTTATATTTTCAATTAATGCGATAAATTCATCGCCACCAGTACGTGTGACCACATCACAGTTTCGTACTGCGGTATTGAGTCTATTGGCTACTTGTATTAATAGATCATCACCCGTTGAATGACCATAGTTGTCGTTAATAGGCTTAAAATTATCTAAATCGATAAATGCAATCGCCATGGTGGAGTGGGTACGCTGACAACGCCTAATGCCAGCTTCTAAATTTTGCTGTAATGCGCGACGATTTGGTAATTTTGTGAGTGAATCTATCATAGCTAATTTGCTTAGCTCATGATGACCTTCTTCTTTAATTCGTTTAAATCTAAAAGTGCCATCTTCTAATTTGTCGTAAAAAATGGCAATAATAAAGATAATACAAAATATACAAATACAGCTGAGTGCAATAGTGGTTGCTAATAAGAAGTTGTTGGTTAGAATAGAGTTTAAGCTGGTTGCATCGTTACTAATTTTAACTGCTGAGTTATACACTACATGTACACCCGTGATGCAAAGTCCAGCAACTATCGAAAATATCGCTTTTGTGATTAATACTTTTTCACCCACATAGTTCTTAAGCCAAAACAGTGCAATTAAATAAAGTGCGGCAAAAACGCTTGTGACTAATAATGCAAACAAACTCATACCAGTATTAAAGCTAACTGCTGGATATAACTCCATACTTGTAATACTAAAGTAATACATTGCACAACCAGAAAGCCCACATATGCTACTAGCAGTGACTAGGGTAATGGCGGGTAAAGTTTTTTGGCTAGGTATATAAACGGCAAAAAATCCAATGACAATGGCAAATAGCCAAGTAAACGCTAAATAGTCTGGCGAGTAATTTAAATTAATATAACTGATGGGTGGGAGCGCTAGAAGGTCTAAAAAGTGCATGCCCATTAGCATGGAGCCTAAAAATACTGCGCAAATTTGAAATAATCGATTTTTAATATGATTATCAGCAATAAATAAGCGTTTAATAATTTCTATATTGATCCATATAGAAATACTAGACACTAAAAGTGCCAATGCAATTAATCTGTAATCGTTATTCACTTCTATCATTGTGATAATGCTGAATGCCCTTATTATTGTCTAATAATATACTTGTTAATATGGTTTAGCAAAATATATGCCATTTAGACATTATTGATGTAAACAGGCTTAAGACGGGCTATTTGATTGCGATTGATCGTTTTTTTAAAAGTGAGATAAGCATTAAAAATGACCAATAAGGTTGGTGTTATAAACACTGGTGTCAAAAAAATGACAATTTATTTTCTTCATTTATTTCTTTAAATCATCATTTTTAGGCATTTTTGCTCTTAATTTTTTAAATGCCGTGCAATATCAATCATAAATCTGTTTTAAATTAATTAGCTTAGATAAAAGTAAAAAACCAGTTTCTGATTTTGTCAGAAACTGGTTTTTTACTTAAATTTAATGCAGCAACAGTAAAATTGCTCACTATATTTCAAAGTTAAATAGCGAACTCAAATATTAGTTAAATTAAATGCCGCGCAGTAATTCGTTAATACCTACTTTACCTAAGGTTTTGGCATCTACTTTTTTAACAATTACTGCACAATACAAGCTATAACTACCATCTTTTGATGGCAAGTTACCTGCTACTACAACTGAACCTGCTGGTACGCGACCGTAAAATACTTCACCCGTTTCACGATCGTAAATTTTAGTACTTTGCCCAATGTATACACCCATAGAGATCACACAATTATCTTCAACTACGACGCCTTCTACTACTTCAGAGCGTGCGCCAATAAAGCAATTGTCACCGATAATAGTTGGGCCAGCCTGAACTGGCTCTAATACGCCACCAATGCCTACGCCGCCAGATAAATGCACGTTTTTACCAATTTGTGCACATGAGCCAACAGTCGCCCAAGTATCTACCATGGTGCCTTCACCTACATAAGCACCAATATTGACATATGAGGGCATCAATACTGCATTTTTGCCGATAAACGAGCCGCGACGCACGATTGCATTAGGTATAACACGAAAACCGCCCGCTTTAAAATCTTGTGCGGTGTAATCAGCAAATTTAGGAGGCACTTTATCAAAATACTGTGTGCAACCGCCGTCCATTAAATAATTATCTTCTAAACGAAATGATAGCAATACGGCTTTTTTAAGCCATTGATGTGTTTCCCATTGTTGAGTATCGCCGATACGTGTGGCAACGCGTAATGTGCCGCTATCTAAATCGGCTAAAACGCTGGCAACAGCGGCTTTAACTTCTGCGCTGGCATTAGCTGGGTTGATGTTAGCGCGGTCTTCAAACGCGGATATAATAATTTGTTGTAGTTGACTCATGTTATTAGGTGTTTCCAAAAAGAAAAATTAAAACGAATAGAAAAAGGGGTAAACAAAAAAATGGGTAAAAAAAATGGGTAAAAAAGAAAAACGCTATTTTACCCTAATCTATTAATATTAAGCGGTTGAATACTTGCGCTTATTATTTACGCTCAATTATTGAAGCGACTAAATTATTTAGTCAGATTTGCTACTTTCCAGATTTTGCAGCTAAATAAAATGGACGCACCTTAGGTGCAATGGCTTGTAAATCGCGGATACGTGTCGCATCTGCTGGGTGTGTGCTTAACATTTCTGGCGGTTTTGATCCACCAAGTGCACCCATTTTTTGCCATAAAGTGACTGCCGCATCTGGATTATAACCAGCGCGAGCAGCGAGTTCTAAGCCCATTTCATCAGCTTCAGTTTCGGCAGTACGGCTATTGGGTAATGTAAGCGCAATCGCGGCAACTGAGCCACCTAAAGCAACAGTGGTTGCGGCATTGTCTGCATTATTTGTCGCCACACCAATGACAGCGGCCAGCCCTAATAAGCCAAATTGTTGTGCTTTGGCACGAGACATTTGTTCACGTACATGTTCACGTAGCGCGTGTGACATTTCATGACCCATTACTGCAGCTAGTTCATCGTCAGTGGGTTTAATTTGGTCAATTAACCCCGTGTAGACCATGATTTTACCGCCTGCCATACAATAAGCATTGACTTCTTTACTTTCTTGTACATTCACTTCCCAGTTCCATTTGAGTGCATCTGGCCTGAATACACCCACTTGTGCAATGAGTCGGTTTGCAATGCCGCGCACACGTTGCGTTTCTTTACTATCTGTATTGAGTAATTTTTTAGATTCCGCTTCTTTAATGGTTTGCTGGTAGGCGAGGGCAGATTGTTTTTCTGCTTCTTTTTCTGAAACTAAGCCTACATACTGTTTGCGTTCTACACCCACAGCGCCCTTGCTAGTGGTGCTGGTTGTTGCGCAACCAGTCAATTGCAAACTAGTTGCGGCAACTAAAACGATGAGTAGTTTTTTCATATTGTTGATTCCTATTTAATTATGTAACAACTTAGTAACGTAGCAACTTCAAAAGTAGCTATTTAAAATGACAATTTAAAAGTTTGCTATCTAAAACGTAACTTGCGCGCCTAATTCAACTACCCGATTAGGTGGCAATTTAAACTGGTTTGTAATAGTTTCTGCACTGCGGAAAAGCCCAGTAAAAATCTTTTTACGCCAGTAAGGCATTTCGCCATTATTAGCCAAAATAAGACTTTCTTTACCAATAAAAAACGAAGTATCCATGGTGTCAAGCGCTAAACCTTCGTTGATACAAGTGGCTAAATCGCGAGGTAAATCAGGCTCATCTTTAAAGCCGTAACGTACAGTAATACGATAAAACTCATGCGGCAACTTTTCTATTTCGATACGCTCTTCGGCCGAAGAGTTTGGGTAGTCTAAAAATTTAACTGTCAAAATCACAACTTTTTCGTGCAGCACTTTGTTATGTTTTAAGTTGTGTAACATGGCGTGTGGCACACCATCTGGGTTAGGTGTCATAAATAAGGCCGTACCGGGTACACGCGCTGGTGGATGTGCGCCTATCGCCTCAATAAAAGGCTCCAACGACATAGATTCAGATCTCAAGATCTTGAATAACAGAGTGCGTCCAGTTTTCCAAGTGGTCATTAGCGTAAATATGACGGTACCAATGAGTAATGGTACCCAACCGCCATCTGGTATTTTAAGTACGTTGGCACCAAATAAAGCTAAATCAATGGTTAAAAATAGCGTGATGGCTAAACCAACTTTCAGTTTGCTCCAGCCCCACATATTGTAAAAAACCACACCCGCTAAGATTGTAGTGATGACCATATCACCTGTGACTGCAATACCGTAAGCTGCCGCTAAGTTACCAGATGATCTAAAGCCAAGCACTAAAATGAGCACGCCTATCATCAACATCCAGTTGACGCGAGGTAGGTAAACTTGTCCTTCATGGCTACTAGAAGTATGCTCAATGTGCATGCGAGGCAAGTAACCAAGTTGCAAGGCTTGGCGAGAAACAGAAAAAGCACCAGAAATCACCGCTTGCGAAGCTATCACTGCTGCCATGGTCGCTAAAATAATCAACGGATATAAAGCCCAAGCGGGTGCCATTAGGTAAAACGGATTTTTAATCGCTTCTGGATTAGCCAGAATAAGCGCACCTTGTCCAAAATAGTTAAGCACTAATGCAGGTAAAACAAAAGCGAACCATGCTAAACGAATCGGTTTTCTTCCAAAATGACCCATGTCTGCATATAGCGCTTCTGCGCCTGTAAATGCCAAAATAACCGCGCCCAATGCTACAAAACCTAACCAGCCATTGGCCATAAAAAACCTGAATCCATAGATTGGATTAAGTGCATTTAAAACTGCAGGATTATCAACAATATGGATAGCTCCTAAAGTGCCTAACACACTAAACCATAACAACATCACAGGGCCAAAAAAAGCACCGACGACTGCGGTGCCTTTGCTTTGTACCCAAAACAAACTCAAAATCACAAAAATAGAAATTGGCAAAATATAGCGATGTAAGCCGCTTGCAGCTACCTCTAAACCCTCTACCGCACCTAGTACTGATACCGCTGGCGTAATCATGCCATCGGCATAAAACATACAAGCACCTAAAATACCTAAGGTCATGATTATTGCTTGTTTGCGCGGATGATCTGCCACACTGCGGCTAGCCAAAGCCAAAAGCGCCATAATCCCACCTTCTCCACGATTATCGGCACGCATAATAAATGCCACGTATTTCACCGATACAATCATGATAAGCCCCCACACAATCAGCGATAAAATACCGTAAACATTGGGCTCAGTAAGCGGAACCGGATGGTGACCCGCTGAAAAAACTTCTTTCATGGTGTAAAGAGGGCTCGTACCAATATCACCAAATACTACTCCCAGCGCGGTGAGCGCCATGGCTGGAAGGCCAGCATGTTTGACTACATTTGTTGGAGTTTCAGCCGCTGGTGCTATAGGAGTGTTCATTAAATTTAAGAGCAATTAAACTAAGTCGCTATTATCAGCCATGTATTGGCTTCTATCAACCAATACCAAACAATAGTCGTTTTTAGATAACATTTAACGGTATGATTTAGAATAAATCAGGTTGTTTGTTGTCTTTTGCCAACGGCATAATTTGCGCATTTGCCTCACCTTTAGCAAAAGTGATTTTAACAATTTCATTTTTGGCTAATTGCGCACTATCTGTAACAAGTTTGCCCTTAGCCGATTGAACGAAAGCATAACCACGCTCTAATACGGCATGTGGATTGAGTTGCTTTAAGCTATTACTCAGACTTAAAACATACTGTTGTTGGGCTTGTAATTGCTGATGAAACGCATTGGTGAGCCTAATATGTAATTGCGCAACTTGATGCATTTGCTGCTTGACTTGTTGCTTGGGCGATAATAAACGTCGTGCTAAATAATCTAAAGCTTGAGCGCGTTGGTTAACGGCATCATTGATTTGCCTAGTTAAACGTTGCTGCAAACTAGTGAGTTGATACAACATCGCTTGGCTATCTGGTGTTGCAAGCTCCGCTGCTGCCGTTGGCGTTGGCGCGCGGGCATCAGCGACAAAGTCCGCAATCGTAAAATCAGTTTCATGGCCTACACCGCTAATAATTGGAATTGTGCAGTTAGTAATAGCACGCGCAACGATTTCCTCGTTAAATTGCCATAAATCCTCAATACTACCACCGCCACGACAGACAATGAGCACATCACACTCGGCACGCTGGCTGGCTTTATTAATGGCATTGGCAATTAAAGTAGCTGCGCCTTTGCCTTGCACTGGTGTGGAGTAAATCACTACTGATATGCTAGGCATGCGACGTTTTAAGGTGGAGATTACATCCCGTAATGCCGCTGCATCTAGTGAAGTGACAATGCCAATTTGTCGCGAATGTGTAGGAATTGGTTTTTTTAAACGGCTATCAAATAAACCTTCAAGCTGTAACTTAGCTTTCAGTTGTTCAAAGTCTTCGAATAAAGTGCCCAAACCAGCGCGCTGTAAAAATTCAATCGTAAGTTGAAAATCACCGCGTGCTTCATACAGAGTAACGGTTGCGCGTGCCTCTACTTTATCGCCTTCTTTAGGAATCCAGCCTAGATAGCTGTTACGACCTTTAAACATGATGCAACGTGCTTGTGCACCGCCATCTTTAAGCGAAAAATACCAATGCCCAGAAGCCGCACGGGTGAGGTTGGATATTTCACCACTTACCCAAAATAGCGGAAAGCTGCGTTCCAACACATCGCGTGCTAAACGATTAAGCTCGCTCACTGTCAGTATGATGGGTGGCGTAGCGCCGATTTGATTTTCTTCCATAAGCGCTATTATCTATTACAATTATCAAAGTTGTCATTCAGTGCTGGTAAGGATTTAGTATTTTGAGAGAAAATTTATGATGAATCGATTTTTAAGCGGCCGTACAGGTTATTTTTTAGGCTTTTTATTGAGCTTTGGTTTAGTGGGGTTAGCCTTGGTTATTCAGACAAAATATAACCTAGAGCCTTGTCCTTTGTGCATTTCACAGCGTATGTTGTTTATGGGCGTGGGTTTGTTATTTTTGATTGCTTTTATTGTGAATCCAACTATTTTTTGGCGCAAAATTATGGCCTTTTTACAAGTAGCAGCGGCATTAGGTGGTGCGGGCGTGGCTATTCGCCATTGGTATTTACAAGCGCATAAAGATGAAATTATTGCCGATTGCGGTGTAGGTTTTGACTACATGTTTGAGAACTTTCCGCTAAGAAAAGCCTTTAGCTTGGTGTTTAAAGGCACTGGTGATTGCGCAGCCATTGATTGGAAATTATTGGGATTAACCTTACCGCAATTAGCCTTAATCGCATTTATTAGTTTGGGGTTTTATGCCATTTATTTGGCGCAGTTAAAAAATAGATACAAAAAAGATAAAAAATAGATACAAATTAAGATAGTTATAAAAATAAATAGAAAAAGAAATTTTATGTATAAAACATTAGATAGTTTTGTTGGCAATACGCCATTAGTTAAGCTACAGCGTATGGCAGGCAAAACCAGCAATACCATTTTGCTTAAATTAGAAGGTAATAATCCTGCCGGTTCAGTGAAAGATCGTCCTGCTTACAGCATGATTATGCGCGCTGAAGCGCGGGGTGATATTAAACCTGGCGATACGCTGATTGAGGCCACCAGTGGCAATACTGGCATTGCTTTAGCCATGGTGGCGGCTATGCGCGGTTATAAAATGGTATTAGTGATGCCAGAAAATCAAAGCATAGAGCGTCGTCAAAGCATGAAAGCCTACGGTGCAGAGCTGGTATTAACGCCCAAAGATGGCAGTATGGAGTTGGCGCGCGATGTAGCAATGAAGTTGCAGCTAGAGGGTGAAGGTATTGTGTTAGATCAGTTTGGAAATCAGGATAATCCACTGGCGCATTATGAAGGTACCGGCCCCGAAATTTGGCGTGATACCGATGGAAAAATTACGCATTTTGTTGCAAGTATGGGGACTACTGGCACCATTATGGGGGTTTCACGTTATTTAAAAGAGCAGAACCCTAATATTCAAATTATTGGTGTTCAGCCTGAAGAGGGCGCACAAATTCCTGGTATTCGTAAATGGCCAGAGGCCTATATGCCGAAAATTTTTGATGCAAAACGCGTCGATGAACTCATTTATGTTAGCCAAAAACATGCAGAGAATTACACCCGTAAACTGGCGACAGAAGAAGGTGTTTTTGCTGGAATCTCGTCTGGCGGTGGCTTATATGCTGCTTTAGCGTTATCTAAGCGCGTAGAAAATGCAGTCATTGTGAGTATTGTGTGCGATCGAGGTGACCGATATTTATCTACAGGTGTTTTCCCTGATTAATGAATGGTTGCCACTAAATGCAATATTTAGTCCGCATCTTATTTGTTATTCTAGAAATTGTTTTTCTCGGGTTTTTCTCACACCAAGTTTATGCGATTAGCACGATTCAAATTCAAGTTGGCGATATCGATGTACCTGCAGGCAAACTAAAAGATGCTTTTTTTCAAGTTGATTTAAAAGGCGCGCAGCCTACCCTGCAATTAAAGGCGGAAGTTAAGCCGACTAATTCCACCGAGTTTTTAAAGTTTGATTTACACTGTGATCGATTTGGTACAGACAAAACTGGTCAAGTCGATTGCGAAAATGGCTTGTTTACATCTAAACAAATCAAAGCCCCGTTCAATATACATTTCGTGAGTTACCCGAATGATTTTTCTATGGATATTGCATTTGATAATGCCAGCTTTAGTGATACCTCGGGTTTGCATGCAGGCGAAAAACTCACGGGGAAAATCAAATTAGCAGCCAAAAATAAGGGTGATCAATGGCAATGGAACGGCTTAATTAGCTGGACCAAAGGCGAGTTGTTTTGGCAGCCTTTTTACTTTGGTAAAGCAGGTAATACCTTTGAGATTAATGGCACTTTTAAGCAACCCATGCTTAACATCACCAAAGCCAGCCTACTGGTGAACGAGGTGGGTGAAATGTCAGCCAACTCGCGTATCAATGTTCAAACTAAAGCAGTTGAGGATATTCACGTTTCTGCTAAAAATGTTAATTTTGCTGGGCTTTACGCCGTATTTTTAAAGCCATTAGCTGAGAAATCAGTGTTTGGTAGTATGGAAGTGAGCGGAAAAGCTGACTGGCAGTTTGATATTAAAAACCTACAGCCTACTAGTTTTGAGCTCAATTTACGTGATGCCAATATT
>JAYVFU010000192.1:0-3204 GCA_043772865.1 Methylophilaceae bacterium | reverse complement strand
TGCGTAGCACCCCATGTTACTTTAATCACCGCGCCATCTTTAACTACTAACTCGCCATCTTTAAATACATAATCAGGCTTGGCAAACATTTTTTCGCGATCTGCATTATCGGTGTATACCGTAATATCAGCAGCGGCACCCGCGCCCAAATGACCTCTATCACGCAAACCTACTAATTTGGCAGCACCTGCACGCGTCATAATCGCAATTTCATACAAGCTGTATTCACGTTCTATGCTACTTAGCGTGCTCATTGCTTGCGCATCTAAATTGAGTTTGGCAAAAGTTTCATTGCGAAAACTTTTATCCATCAGTAACTTAATGAGGTGTGGGTAACTAGTAAAAGGCGCGCCATTGGGGTGATCTGTCGTTAAAAAGATCCGCGATGGGTCATCAGTGAGCAAAAATATCTCAAGCCCAATCGCCCATTGCAAGGCATTTACATAGTTTTGATCGCGATATTTAAACGGTACTACCCCGCAACCTGCATCACATTCAATATCCATAATCACAGATTTTTTAGGGTGAGCATGGTTGGCGTTTAAATGCTGCATCATGCTATCGCCCGAAGCGGTCACGGTTTGACCAAACAGAATTTGCCCAACATCTGCCGAGATATGTTTATTTTTATTAATAGCTTCAGAAATTTGCGCAGCGGCGGATGAAAACTTGCGGTCACCCTCATTGCCATAACTGTGAAATTGAATATGGGTAAGGTGTAGCGGAAAGCCCTCACTGGCACCCATCGTATTGAGCGTGGTTTCAAAGTTGCCTGGCACGCCTAAATTATTGGCATGCACATGCAAAGGATGTGGCACACCTAGTTCATGTACCGCACGTGAGAGCGTTTTTAAAATATCGCGCGGCGTTACATCATAATAAGCATGATGTTCATCTAAATCAAGTTTGCGTTGATTAAATTTGAAAGCGCTAATGCCGCCAGGGTTGACTACTTTAATGCCTATTGCCTGCGTTGCATGTAGCGTCCATGCCACATAATCATTAACTGCGTTTTGATCTTGTTTGGCGGTAAGCATGCGTAACAAAAAATCATCGCTACCCAACATGGCGTAACCACCTTTATCAATAATAGGCGTATCGCCCATTTCAAGGTGAGATTGTCGTGCGTTAATGGGCAAAATAGCCGGTTCAAAGCCTGCGGTGTAGCCCATTTCTGCATAGCGATAACCTGTAGTGAGTGTGCTAGGCGCAGCATGACCGCAGCCAGAACCGCAAACATCTGTGTGCGCCTGTTCATTACCACGATGATCTTCTGGCAACATCATGCGTGCGATATTCACTTTGCCGCCGCCGATATGCGTGTGCATGTCAATAGCACCAGCCATCACAACTTTGCCTGTTAAATCATAAGTTTGCGTAATTGGTTCATCATGGCGAGGGCGCTCAACAATCCGACCGTCGCGAATAAAAATATCTTTAACGATGCCATCCACTTGATGCGCAGGATCATAGATTTTGCCATTGGCTAATTTAATTAAACTCATGTTACTTGACACTTTCTTGAGTATTTAATGCCAATTCAATTTGCACACACACGTCAGTTAAACTTGGTAATTGAGAGTCCATAATTTGCTTTAAAGGTAATGTCACCGAGCTATCCATACGGAACATTAAGCCTTTTTCTTGCAAACCTAATATACGAACAGGGATGAAAACATCGGGCTGTTGTTCAAATTGCATATTCGGATGACCAACAACGATGACGGGCACTTTGCTTGCATTGGGTGGAATAGGTTTAAAACTGCTAATCCAAAACAGCACATCTGCTTCATTATTAGAAAGTAGTTTTTCGGTTGTAAAGTCATACGGGTTGTATTCGGGGTAACCACGTTTAAAGCTACTACGTAGCGGGTAGCCGCTTATCCATGTGGCAGTATTGCTCACGCTGCTGTCACCATTTCCACTTGTGAGTGGTAAGCCTGCAGAGCGCGTACTAAATTTAGATGAACCTGTGTTGAGTGTGCTCACACATTCTGTAATAGATTGCACTAACAACTCTGCATGATCAAACTTAAAGGCTGAGCTTGCCCATGTGATCACACTGTATTTAGCGGCTTTAAGGCGGTCAGCAATGCTTTGTAAATCGACTAAGTTAATGCCTGCGATCTTACCTGTTACTAAGTTTTTGCCTTTAATTAATGCATTAAGCGCGGCAATCACTTCGGGAAGTTGTGCATTTTCACAATTGATCACGGTAGGTTGCGTGCCGTTTGGTGAAATGCCAGCAGAAGTATCTAAGCCATTGCCGCTGCCCAGATAAATAACTTCACGTGTGCTGGTATCTTGCTCAAAAAGTGTGGATTCATTCCAGATAATTCGCTCAAAAAACTGTGGCAAATTACTCACAATGTCGGTACCAATGACCAATAATAAATCAACACGGTTTTTAACTTCGGTCAATGTGGTGGTTTGCCAGCCTGAATTTTGTAATACAAGCGTGTTGCGCATGGTGGCATCGCTATCCATGTGGTCTAAGGTTGCACCTGTTTTGTCTGCAAGGTGCATCACCGCACGCATGCCTTGTACTTCGGTGCCAAGCCCTGCAATGAGCGGTTGATTAGCGAACTTCAGCAGCTCAGCAGCTTTGTGAATGGCGGTATTTAAATCAACTGGGTTGCCATTAACCATTGGCTTGGAATCTGTAATAGTTTGTTCAAAAAATTCAATACTTTTTGCGCAGCCGTTAGCAAGAACCTTTAAACTTTGTTGCTGCTCATCAAGTTGTACGACAATATCATCGCAAAGTAAGCTACATGCTGGGCAAGTGACTTTCATTTAACTAGCTGCTTTCATTTGATTGGGCGCCATTTCATTGTGATGTGTCATGTTAATACTTAATTATTATTTTGCCATATCGCTTGGCTAGTTTGCATAGGATTTAATTAATAACGCATTTAAATGCAGAATCCTTAATCTTGTCTTAACATTCTTATGTTTATTTTAAGCCCTAAAAATGGTATTTTACTGTTCTTTTCAATAAGTTATTTTATCGGAGTTATCATGGCTGTAGAACGCACCTTATCTATTATCAAACCAGACGCAGTTGCAAAAAATGTCATTGGTCAAATTTACACACGTTTTGAGTCTAGCGGCTTAAAAATTGTACACGCTAAAATGGCACAATTAACACAAGCTGAAGCTGAAGGTTTTTACGCTGTTCATTCAGCACGCCCATTTTTTAAA
>JAYVFU010000191.1:0-9271 GCA_043772865.1 Methylophilaceae bacterium | reverse complement strand
TTAAATTTAGATGGTAACTTTTAGATAGCCAAACTGATTTAACACTATTTAAGCGAGTTTAAAGCCTGCAACAGATTCACGTAATTCTTCTGCCAATCGGTTTAATTGACCAACAGATTCAGCGGTTAACTTTGTACCATCGGTAGTTTGCGTTGTAATATTTTGAATTTGCTGCATATTGCGCGTAACAACTGCAGCCACTTCGGTCTGCGCTACAGTCGCGCTAGAAATAGAACCAATTAAACGTGCTAAGTCATTCGAAACTGTTTCAATTTCAGTCAGCGCTTTACCTGCAGCGTCAGATAATCGAGCTCCCTCAACTACACCCTCAGTACTTTTTTCCATCGCTACTACTGCGCTATTTGTGTCGGTCTGAATTGTTTTCACAATCGCACTAATTTGTTTTGTCGCTTCTGATGATCGCTCAGCTAAACGCTGTACCTCTTCCGCAACAACTGTAAAGCCTCGACCCGCCTCACCCGCTGATGCCGCTTGAATCGCTGCATTTAACGCCAAAATATTCGTTTGTTCGGTAATATCTGAAATCAACTCCACAATTTCACTAATTTCTTGCGAGCTTTCACCTAAACGTTTGATACGTTTTGAAGTTTCTTGAATTTGTGACCGGATTTCATTCATACCAGAAATGGTATTTTGTACAGCCAAAGAACCCTGCGTTGCCGCTAACAATGACCGTTGCGCAACATCAGAAGCCTCACCCGCGTTACTTGATACCTGTAAAATTGAGCGCGTCATATTGCTCACCGCATCAGTTGTTTCAATAATTTGTGATGATTGCTGTTCAGCCGCAGAGAGTAATGATACAGAAGTCACTTGCGCTTGCTCTGTTGCGCGGTTAACTTGCTCAGTTGCACGGTTAATTTCCACCACCAAATCACGCAAACTATCAATGGTGTAGTTAATTGAGTCAGCAATTGCCCCAGTAATGCTTTCTGTAACTTGTGCATTAACAGTTAAATCACCATCTGCTAAATCGCCCATCTCATCAAGCAATCGTAAAACAGCAGTTTGGTTTTGTAACGCTACTTTTGACATTTCTTGCACGCCAGACTCTACCGCTTTAACTTGACGACCACCAAAATACATCATAAAAATAATAATTAACACGCCAAGTAAAGCCAAACCAATTAAAACACTACGGATAAAATTATTTTCTGTTTTTAAAAAGCTCTCATTTGCTGCTGTTAGGCTAGCCACTAGTTGACCTATGGTATTTTTTTGTACTTCATAACTATCTGCTAGCTCACCCAGTGGGCCAATAGCTTCTGTAGTTCCTATTGATAAGGCTGGAATGTATTTTTGTCTAGCAATATTAAAAAAGTTTTCGCCTGATTTAGATACCGCCTCGAGCCTGCCTTCTAGCTCTTTATCATCTTTTAATTGCTCACGCCAAACAGAAACTCTATTTTTAAATATCGTTTCATTAACAGAAATTTGTGCTAACTTTTTATCACGCGTGCCGTAATCAGATGCACCCGCTGCTACAAAGGCTTGATTAAGCGAAGCAAATGATTCCACTACATATAATGGTGGTGGCAAAATATCTGCACGTAAATCTTGGTATTCTTTTATAGATTTGTAAATTGGTCCATCAACCCGAACTTGGCTAATAACCCAGAAAGTAATTAAAGTAAAAACAACGAAAACTATCACTTGGCTTAGTAATTGTTTATAACCACCATCTTTAACACCTTGCGTTTCAAGTTGACCACCTGCAATTGATCCAAAAGAAAATGACTGCTTTATTTTTGCAGATAATTCTTTAAATTTTGCGAAATTAATTGCCATTACCGCCCCCTGATGATTGCTTTTATTAAATAATAAATTATTTTTATGAGTGATTTAGTACTTTATGCAAGCGCTATCTTGCTATAAATTTATACTTATTTTTTTTGCTGAAATTTTAAATATTTAGACTTAAACTGCAACCTGCAAAAACTCTTTTTGTGTCAGTAATACTTCAATATTAATTTCTTGCCAATCTTGATTATTATCATCTTGATAAAGCTTGCTTTCCCAAGCGTCATTTTTTAATGCAACATGTTTGAGTTGCATGACATTCACATCGCGCAAACCAATTAGACGTTCAATCAATAAACCTGCATTCAACCCAAATCTAGTATGAGCTAAAAGTACCCGACTCTCACTGCTCACCTGCTGTGCCGCGTCACCTAAAAAACGGGCTAAGTCAGTAATAGCCGCTAAATTACCACGTACATTAGCTACGCCTAAAAACCAATCTTTTGTCAACGGGATTTTTGTCACTTCTGGTAAAGGTACTACTTCGCTAATATCTGCTAGAGAAACCAGATAGTTTTTGTTAGCAATGCTCACTCCTAAACGAGAAATTACCGTGTTTTGTGGGCTATCTACAACATTTTTTAGACGCGCTAAAATATCTTGCTGATAACTTTGTAAGTTTAGTTTTTGTTTAGCCATTACTCACCCCCCACTTAATTCAACAGTCGTTTATACCAATCCATAGCTGGATATTGCCTTACATATTTTTTTCTAAAGTTTTAATCTTTCCTACCAATTCCTCAGCATTTGCAGGCTTAATCACACATTCTTTCGCACCTTGTTTTAGCGCCCAGGCACGATCAGTTACTTCTTTTCCTGTACACATAATGATCGGGATATGACTGGTTTCTGCATTTTTAGAAAGTGCTCGCGTCGTTTGAAAGCCATTCAATCCAGGCATGATGACATCCATTATAATTAAATCAGGCAGGTTTTCTTTGACCATCACCAGACATTCGTCACCACTTTCGGCTGTTGTCACTTCAAAACCAGCAGCTTGTAAGATTTCAGTCAAATAGAATCGATCTGTTGCTGAATCATCTACTACTAATATTTTAGAAATTGCCATTGTGGTTCGCCTATTTATTAATATAGTTAATGAATTATTTAAGCCGTACTAACATGCGTCAGAATTGCTTCAATCAATGTATCTTGAGTAAATGGTTTAGTGAGATACTCATCAGAACCAACCATTCGCCCACGTGCTTTATCAAACACACCATTTTTGCTAGATAACATAATTACAGGTGTCGCTTTAAATCGCGGGTTTCTTTTAATCAAAGCACAAGTTTGATAGCCATCTAAACGTGGCATCATAATATCTACAAAAATAATTTGTGGAAGTTCACTTGATATTTTTGAAAGCGCGTCAAAACCATTTTCAGCCAGTATGACTTCACAACCCGAAGCTTTAAGAAATATCTCAGCACTGCGACGAATGGTATTGCTATCGTCTATTACCATCACTTTGGTACCAGTAAGATTAACTTTCTCCACGCACCAACTCCTTCATTGCAATTATTTAACTACTTGTAATTTTTGATTTTTGTAGTATTAAATATACTTTTTAAAATTATTATGACCAACCCCAAATACTATAACCGTAACGCGCGATTAATTGATACTTTTTTTTATATTTACATTAGGTTTATAACAATATACATTAACTATGTTTACAATATATTGACATTTAATAAACAGAAAAATCGTTGATTATGGTTGATAATTTAATTTGTTTTTGCTATCTATAACGGTAAAAATAAACAGTAGTAATAGGGGAAAATCAGGAATGATCATTAAGCAAGAATCTGTATTAGAAAAGATGGCACTCAAAGATTTACCATCGACATCTCCCCTACCCAGCGCTAATTTAGTGTTAGTGTTTGGCTCCGTAAAGCGTTTTGGCGATGGGAAATTAACTGCTTTTTTAAAAGCACGTTACCCAGCAGCACAAATAGTAGGCTGCACTACTTCTGGTGAAATCAGCCCTGCTGGTGTATTTGACGAAAGTATACAAATTACCGCTATATTGTGGGAAAAAACAGTGCAACGCGTTAGTCACACCAAAATGACTAGCATGCAAAGCTCTTTTGAAGCCGCAGCTGGGCTTGCAAATCAACTCAAAGCAGATAGCTTACGTACCGTGATGGTTTTTTCTGACGGCTTAAATGTCAATGGATCTGAGCTTTTACTTGGTTTTCAAAGCGTACTTGGCGATATACCAATAGTGGGTGGCCTTGCTGGTGATGGTGGCGCTTTTGTTAAAACCTTACAACTATTTAACGACACTATTTCCGATAACTTAGTGATTGCAATCGGTTTGTACGGCAATCATTTAATCACATCAAGTGGTGCACTGGGTGGCTGGAAGCCCTACGGACCACCACGAAAAGTTACTAAATCAGAAAAAAACGTAGTGTTTGAAATGGATGGTAAACCTGCTTTACCTTTGTATAAACTTTACATCGGTGAAGCTTATGCTAAAGGCTTACCAAGCACAGGTTTAAAATTCCCTCTAGCAGTGATAGAAGAAGGTAAACGCGATGTAGACAAAATTCGCACCTTGCTAGCTGTTAATGCTCAACAGAACAGCCTCACTTTTGCGGGAAATGTCTTAGAGGGTGAAACTGTAAGGCTTTGCCAAAGTACGCACGATAGATTAGTAGAGGGTGCTGGTGCTGCAGCACAAATGGTCATAGAAAATTTAAATAGCAACTCAACTAACCAGCCTGGATTAGCGGTATGTGTAAGTTGTGTGGGGCGTAAAGGTGTAATGGCAGAGCAAGTTGTGGATGAAGTGAGATTAGTGCAACAAATTTTAGGTACGCAAACAACAGTAACGGGCTTTTATTCTTATGGAGAACTCGCACCAAGGCCTAACACATCAGATAGCGTATTACATAATCAAACTATGACCATCGGTTATTTGAGTGAAGACTTGCTGGCCTAATTGCTAAACAACTGATTTTTTTTGGCGTAAATATATTTACGTCTTAAAGATAGCAATGTACATATCAATCAAGCTGGTTTTGATTTAAGATTTGATATCTTATTTAACCTAATTTAGCGATAACAACACTACGGAGAACAGAACATTATGTCTAGTAACGTCACCCTTAAAGGAAACCCAGTCGAAGTATTTGGTAGCTTACCTTCAGTAGGTCAAAAAGCACACGATTTTACGCTGGTAGATAAAGCGCTAGCTAATCAAACATTGGAATCATTTGCTGGTAAACGCAAAGTGCTTAATATTTTTCCAAGTGTAGATACCCCAACTTGTGCTATGTCAGTACGCGCTTTTAACAAAAGCGCTAGTAGCCTAGATAATACTGTTGTGATTAATATTTCTGCTGATTTACCATTTGCACAAAGCCGTTTTTGTGCAGCCGAAGGCTTAGAAAATGTAGTGAATTTATCCACTATGCGTGGCCGTGATTTCTTAAAAAATTACGGTTTATTGATCGCTACCAGTAAGCTTGCTGGTTTAGCAGCGCGAGCTGTGATTGTGTTAGATGAAAGCAATACAGTGCTTTACACTGAATTAGTGAGTGAAATTGCTAATGAGCCGAATTATGAAGCGGCACTAGCTGTTTTATAATGGCAGCTTTATAAGATACTCTAAAAATTATGGATTACTTAGAGCCCAGCAAAACTTGCTGGGCTTTTTTTACGGCTATTTAATTGTTCAAAATAAATAGAGCATCTACTAAAAATCTAGTTATTCGAAAGCTGTATATTTTGCGTTACTGCCACGCGCCTTTTCTACTGGATATTTCTTCGCATTTAAAATTATTTTTGAATTGGCTGCTTTAATTAAATCAATATTTAATACCTCAGCAATGCGCAACAAATAAACAAAAGTATCCGCTAATTCATGGCTCACTTGCTCACGTTTTTCAGTGGTTAATTCACGGCTTGCTTGTTCGGTTTCCCATTGAAAATGCTCAACTAACTCTGCCGCCTCTACAATCATTGCCATTGCTAAGTTCTTCGGGGAATGAAACTGCGCCCAATCGCGTTCATTCACAAATGCATTAATACGTTCGCGCAAATTGGCTAGTGAATCTGGTGGATTACTCATAATCATTAATTATATTTATCCTGCTGGTTTTTCTTTGCGGTTACTTCCTGGTACCATTTTGATCTCAAACAATCGGCATTCCAAAGGCCCATTAAATAAGGGTGTACGCTTACTTGGCGCCAATCGCATGAGTTTTGGCAATCGCATATCAGTCGTTAAAAAGTAAGTATTCCAACCGCTGAATCTACGTTTTAGAGTTTCCCCCATATGCGGATACAAAGCGGCTAGCTCTTCATCTTCCCCAATACGCACGCCATAAGGTGGGTTGGCAATCAGCACGCCGGCATCGCTAGGCGCTACTACCTCAGTCATATTGATATGCGCTACTTGGACTACTTCGGCAAAACCTGCCTCCTGCAAATTCTGTTTAGTAACACGCACCGCACGTAAATCAGCATCGCTACCATAGATTTTTTGAAATTTTGCGGGCTTAGCTTTGTTAATTGCTATTTGTTTGATTTTTTTCCAGGCAGCTTCATCAAAGTTTTTAAGTTTTTCAAAACCAAAACTGCGATTTAAACCGGGTGCTATATTAAGCGCCATCATTGCTGCCTCGAGTAAAAATGTGCCACTTCCGCACATCGGGTCTAACAGTGGCGTACCTGGATGCCAGCCTGATAACTGCAAAATGCCTGCAGCTAAGTTTTCGCGCAAAGGCGCTTCAATACTGGCGCGGCGTAAACCACGTTGATATAAGGCATTGCCAGAGGTATCAAGATAAAACTGATACTCTTCTGCTGCTAAATAAGCATGAATACGCACATCAGGCTCTTTAGTATCAATGTACGGACGACTACCAACCGCTTGCCTAAATTTATCGCAAACTGCATCTTTGATTTTTAATGTAGCGAATTCTAAGCTCTTGAGTGGACATTTTACGCCTGTCACTTTCACCATGAAGTTAAGACCTACATCAAACCACTGGCTCCAATTAAGCTTATAGGCTGCTTGGAATAGGTCTTCTTCTGTTGCATATATGCCACGTGCCACTTGCCACATCACTCTTGTGGCAATACGTGAATGTAAATTAGCGCCGTAGCACACTGCCCAGTCACCAGCAAAGCCGACGCCACCATCTGTAGGTGTGATGTTGCTCGCTTTTAAGTCTTTAAGTTCGGCGGCTAATAATGCTTCTAGGCCACGTGGGCAGGTAGCAAAATACTGATTCATGTTAAATATTCTTCTAACTGGTCATTCAAATGCGTATTATCGCTTAAAGTTACTGTTATCTGATTAAAAATTAAGTTTAAGGATAAAACGTGATGGAACGCTGGATACTTTACGCATTTGCTTCAATGTTTTTTGCAGGTTTTACTTCTGTGATTGCCAAACAAGGTTTAGCTGGTATTACGCCTGAGCTAGGCTTATCACTACGCACCGTATTTGTTTTTGTGTTTATTTTAATGTTTGCCGCATTTGCAGTTTCACCAAGCGAACTACGCAACTTAAATAAAACCAACTATATCTGGCTGGGTATGTCTGGCGTCACCACGGCACTTTCATGGGTGTTTTACTACAAAGCACTTAAACAGGGTGACGTAGCTACTGTGGCAATGATAGATAAAGGCAGCGTGATTGTCGCCATTTTTTTAGCCTGGATTTTGCTAAAGGAAGCGATTACCTTGCGTGTAGTGATTGGTGTTACGCTGATGCTGACTGGTTTAATTGTCATTGCAAAAAAATAGCAATAAGGGTATTTCTAGAGCATTAAGCGGTTGCTGGTACTAGCATTGTGTTCTTTTAACTTTTCTACAAACTGAATAAACTCAATTTTATGAGTAGTTTGTAACTCTTTTGCTTTTGTGCGCAAACTCGCGATACGCAAATCTATTGGTAATTTTTTAAAGCCAAACACCACAATATTGCCAGGTTTCCCTGTAGGTAATATCACCACTTGTTGATTAAAACTCTGCTCTATACGTTGCAAATAGACATCAAACTTTTTATCTGAGCCCCATAAGTTAATCACTAATATACCGCTATCACTTAGGGCTTCAGAGCAGTTATCAAAAAACATTTGAGTGCAAAAATCAGGTGGAATACCAAACTGATCAAACGCATCTATTAATAGAATATCAGCCGATGCTATATGGTCCGGCAAATACTTTAAACCATCGCCTTCAATGACGTTTAAGCGCTCATCGTTATCTGGTAAGTAAAAATGGCTACGCGCAACGTTAATAATTTGTGGATTTATTTCAACCACAGTGCTGACAATTTCAGGGCAATAGGCATGTAGGTATTTAGGCACTGAACCACCGCCCAAGCCAATCGAAAGTACATGTTTAACGCTTGTGTTGAACAATAAAAAACACATCATGCCACGTGAGTAAGTCAATTCCAGCGCATTAGGATCTTTAACGCGCATGGCACTTTGCACTGTCACAGAACCCAAATGCAAACAGCGAACACCATCTACTTCAGTGACATCAACACTAGCTTCTGCTTGATTAAAAGCACGATGAATTTTTCTCATTATTTTGCTTATCATTTACTTTACTGAATCTTCACTTTTTTCTGAATCTTCCATAGCCACTTGATCTGCAATGATTTCTGCTAGTAGTGGTTCAATAGCTTCAGCTACCTCTGTCAAATCGACAGCTTTATCTTTAACTGTTAGATTAATCTCCAATTCAGCTTCTAACTCTGTGTCTAGCTCTATATCTAAAACTGCATCAGCACTAGCCTCTTCCAGCACCGCTACAAAACGTGTATTCAACTCCATCAACAAAGTATCAATTTCTTTGATTTGTAGCGTCACGCATGTGGTAGGTTTAAGCGTTGGTAAGCTATGCACTTTGGTGAAAAATGGCACTTCAACCAAGCGCACTAAGTTATCACGCCAAACGGTAGCAGTGACTTCCAAGATATTTTCTTGCACCAAATATTGCAAGCACCAGTAACGTTCCATACGCGTTTGAAATTCACTATAAGCACTATAAGTTTGCTCAAAATTACGTAAATATGTCGTTAAATCAGGGCTATTTTTAGGGTAAGCTGGCGCTGTATTTTGTATGGCGGCAATAATTTGTCGCTGATTAATTAAATCTACTGCACGGCGTAGGGGTGAGGTGCTCCATGCATACTGTGCTACACCCAAACCAATATGGGGTTCGGGTTTGGTTGTCATAAATACTTTACCGCCAGTTTGCGCACGATATAAACCTGGAGTTTCATGCTGGGCTAACAGTGCGCCCCATTGGTTATTGGCTTCTATCATCAGCTCTGCCACTAGCTTATCCATAGGTGCGCCACGGCGGCGTGCCACTATGCTCACAACGCCATCAGTCACATAAAAGTTATAATCAATTTGTGGCGGCTTATTGGGGTCATGCTTACCGCGTGTTTTTTCTAAACTCTCGCTTAAGT
>JAYVFU010000190.1:0-9297 GCA_043772865.1 Methylophilaceae bacterium | reverse complement strand
CTGCCACGGTAGGTAAGCCTTCTTGGTTAGTTTGGATGCTTTCTATTGGTTTTGGTTTTATTCAGGCATTTACTTACGCTGAAATTGCTGGGTTATTTCCACACAAATCAGGAGGTGCTTCTATTTATGGTGCAGTTGCCTGGGTTAGATACAGTAAATTTATTGCACCTGTTTCTGTGTGGTGCAATTGGTTTGCTTGGTCGCCCGTGTTGGCGATTGGTTCTGGGCTAGCAGCTGGCTATATTTTAAGTGCATTATTCGCGCCAGATGCAGTGATTAATACATGGCAGATTACCTTGTTTGATTTAAGTATGGTTAAAACAGGCTTATCTTTGCGCATCAACGCTACTTTTGTTTTGGGTGCGGCCGTATTGTTGACAGTGTTTTCTATACAGCATGGCGGTATTTTACGTTCAGCCAAAGCAACGATGATTTTAGGAATAACCGCGCTTATTCCACTCATGTTAATTGGTTTGGTGCCCATTCTAACTGGCGATATACCCCATGCAAACTTCTTTCCATTAGCGCCATTAGCTTATGATGGTACTGGTCATGTGATTGATGGTGTATGGGGCATTGAGGGCTGGAAACTAATGGCAGGTGGGTTATTTATTGCAGCTTGGTCCACTTATGGTTTTGAAACAGCAGTGTGTTACACGCGTGAATTTAAAAATCCTAAAACAGATACATTTAAAGCCATTTTTTATTCAGGTTTGCTCTGTATCGCCGTATTTACTTTAGTGCCCATTGCCTTCCAAGGGCACCTTGGTTTAGGCCATCTTGTTACACCAGCTGTGGTTGATGCGGCAGGTGCAGTTACAACACCTGGAGTATATGACGGCATGTTAGCGCCCGATATTTACAGTGGTATGGGTGTTGCAGCTGCCATGTCTAGTATGTTAGGTGGTGGAAAAGTGATTGGCACAGTATTAGTGATTATGCTGATATTAGCGCTACTGCTATCCATTATGACCTCCATGGCGGGGTCATCCCGTACGCTTTATCAAGCATCAGTGGATGGGTGGTTGCCCAAGTACCTATCTCACGTAAATGAGCATGGCGCACCCACTAAAGCGATGTGGACAGATTTGTGTTTCAATTTAATTTTGCTCATGATGTCTGATTATGTATTTATTTTAGCGGCGTCTAATATTGGATACATTATTTTTAACTTCTTAAATCTTAATGCTGGCTGGATTCACCGTTTAGATAGACCCAATTGGGCTAGACCTTACAAAGCTCCTACCATTTTATTGGTATTAGGCGGCATATTGAGTTACGTAAACCTAGCATTAATGGGCTTAGGTGCTGATATATGGGGCGCTGGTACGCTAAAGGCAGGGCTTATTTTTGCAACATTGATTATTCCTGTATTTATTTACAGACACTATGTTCAAGATAAAGGAGTTTTTCCTACCGCGATGCTTGAAGATATGCATCTAGATACACATGAGGATAAAGTCTCATCTCGCGCTGGCATTCTGCCATATGTAGCATTAGTGGCTGGGGTGGCCGTGGTGTATGTTTTTTATCATTTGAGTTAAGTAACATGTTTTAGTAGCACATCATAAGCTTTATGACTTAGGTTGAAGCTTTAAAAAAGGGTGAATAGCGTTTGCTACTCACCCTTTTTATTGTTAAATGTAGGGGTTTACAAACCTTAATTACACTACATGTTGGCAATCAATATGAAAGCTATTTACTAGTTTCAGAGATTTAAAAAGAAGTTATTTAATTGCGGAGAAATTAGCAACCGTAATACTAGATTTAAAACCACCAGCTGCGTTAACTAATTTGTAGGTGAGTTTTAACCCCGTGGAATTTTTTATGCAGATTTACGTTTATCTCGGAGGTACTTTTTAGCCTGATAAATTTAAGAGGCACGTATCGTGCGGGATAAATTAAATACTTACAATACATCATAGCCATACCTAACCGAGCTTTGTGACATGGCGTCACACTTACGCTAGGTGTCAATGAATTTATTAACATCTTACATTAGGCTTATAGGGCGGTTCAAACACCGTTTTCCAACAAGTTTTTATTATTGTTCTGTATGCAAGTTAATCATTTTGCACATCCTATCTTGTTTACCGCGTTCCGTTAGTTGGTGGGGTTAGGTTTTCATCAACTATATCTTGAATTCCGAAAAAAAACCTCCGAAATCTTCCAGATAGCGTGGAATCTGCTCATTCGATGTAAGTTTCATCTTGATTTGATTGAGATTTCGGCCTCTATATTTCGTTGTAGTAATTACATCACCAGTCAGATAGTTAATGCTTGTTTTAGTATCAGGAAATTTGTGGTCTGTTGTTGCGTTTGGCTCAGTCTCTTGCGAAAGTTCTTCATCGGTAAGCCTGAGCCGCCCGCCACGAAAAGTAAATTGAAGTACGTCAAAAGAATATGCTGTGCTATCACCGCTATGAAAACATGCGAGCGTAAGTGATTTTTTATCAATACCGAATTCAGTGCCATGCTGGCAATTAAAGAATAGCTTAGATGACGCTACAGGTATGACATGCGCGAATTGAGATTCCTTGAGAACGACAATCTTCATTATATTATCCCCGCTATGCGCTAGTAGGAGGGCGACCTCTGGGAGGTTGTCCCCATCCAGATCGCTGGTATCAGCGTCAGCGATGGTGAAGTCTGTAAATGACTGTGATACATATATAAGCACGCTATCGCTCAAAAGTGGGGCAGCAAGAATGCTTGCTGACATTACAGATACAAGCGCTAATAATAAAAAACGCATTAGAAGCCTTAACGTAAAATTAGGAATTTTATTTGAAGCTTTATAAGCAGTCATGCGGTTCCCTATTAAAACCTACCGCCAATTAATGGTATATATCTAATTTATTACAACCTAATATTAAGCCTTAAATTCAATAAACAAACTCATATTCTTCTTAACTATCTACCCGTTTCTCAAACCGTCCAAAGTGCAACATAATCGTCGGTAAAATCAATAAATTCAATATAGTAGACGTGATTAAACCGCCTACAATAATCGTCGCCATTGGGCCTTCAATTTCACGGCCTGGCTGGCTGCTGCCAGCGGCTAGGGGTAATAGGCCAAGTGCTGTGACTAAAGCTGTCATGAGTATTGAAGGCAGGCGTTCCGCGGCACCGCGGATGGCGGTTTCTAAGCCCCATATGCAATCTTCTTCATCAATTAAATGTTGGTAGTGCGATACCAACATAATGGAGTTGCGCAGCGTAATGCCGAACAGGGTGACAAAGCCAACTAATGAGCCTAGCGATATCCAGCCACCAGTAAACATGGCGGCAAGTACGCCGCCAATGAGCGCAAAAGGCAGGTTGGCAAAGGTGAGTAGCAGGTTGCGAACACGCCCAAACGCAACATAGAGCATTAAAAATACCGCAACACCAGCCAGTAGCGAGTGCACTATTAAATCTTCACGAGATTGTGCATTGGCTTCGGCTTCGCCTGTAAATTCCAAATAATTGCCACGTCCGAGATTAATCTGGCTTTTAATGCGTTTTTTAAGCTCATCAGTAAAGGCTTGTAGATCACGGTCTTTAACATTAGCTGTAACTGTTTGAATACGCTTTGCGCCAGCATGTAAAATTTTTGAGCGACCATTTTCTTGCACAATATAGGCAACATCACTCAAACGTAGCTGCTTGCCTTCTGCATTAAATAACGGCAGTTTGGCAATATCGGGGATGTCATCACGCGATTGATTATCTAGCAGCACACTCACACCCACCACATGGCTACCCAAATATACTTGTGACACTGGTAAGCTTTCATAAGCTACGCGTATGGTATCTAGCACGTCGGTGGTTTGTAAACCCCAGCTGGCAAGCCTATCTGGGCGCAGCCTGATAACGATTTGCGGCGTACCGGGTGGTGATTGCACCATCACATCTTGAGCGCCTTTAAGGCTACCAAGCAAGCTTGCGATATTCTTCGCATCGCAGTCTAGGCCATCTAAGTCATCGCCCACAATATTAATCACTACAGCTGCGGTGTAGCCAGAAATAGTTTCTTCAATTCGTTCAGTTAAAAAGGTATTAATGGCAAAATTAACGCCAACAAAGCCTGGCTCAATCACACCATCGCCATCTTTGTCCTCGGTTTCACCTGCAATTTCTTCACGTATATCTTCTAAAATTCGATTTTGTTCATTGCCATTAAGCGGGCTGATTTCAATTTCAAATTCACTGTAATGTGTGCCAAAAGTGTCTGCGCCGTTAGTGGCACGGCCTACCCACTGTGTAACCGATTTAACGCCTTTGATATTGCGAATCACTTGGCTAACTTTTTTGCCTATGCGTAAAGATTCTTGCTCTGATGTGCCAGGCAAGGCTGTCATGTGCATAATAAAATGCCCCTCGTGCAGATTAGGAATAAACTGACTTTTAAATAAGGGCAAAATGCCCAGCCCAAGCGCAATAATGATGGCCGATAAGCCAATAATCAGCTTGTATTGTTTTTCTATGCGATAAAGTAATTTGATATAGCCACGTTTAATCACCCGAATCATCGGCGAATCTTCAGACTCTAATTTAGCATGGCCTAGTAACAAGTAGCATAAAGCTGGCGTTAAAGTGAGCGCGACGAGTAGGGAAGCCAATATGGCGGCAATATAAGCAAAGCCTAATGGCGCAAATAATTTCCCTGCCACACCTCCTAAAGTGAGCAATGGCATAAATACCAATACCACAATTACCGTGGCATAAACCACAGAGCTGCGCACCTCCATAGAGGCGTTATAAACTACTTTGTAGATAGCCATTGGCGCTGCTAATAAGCGGTTTTCCCTTAGCCGCCTAAAAATATTTTCTGTATCAATAATGGCATCATCAACCACTTCACCTAATGCAATGGCTAAGCCACCTAGCACCATAATATTTAGGCCAATACCAAATTGCCCCAGTACGATAATGGCGGTGAGTAGTGAAATGGGGATGGCCGTTGCAGAGATAAAAGCGGTGCGTGCGTTAAACAGAAATAAAAACAATACCGTAATGACTAATATCGAGCCGATGAGGATATCGGTGCGTACACCATCGATGGCGGTTTCAATAAAATTTGCAGGTCTAAATAAGCCTTCATGTAATTGCACATGCTCTGCCACAAGGGTTGGTTTTAGCGCTTTTAAACTGCCTTCTATTGCCTCTGTGACCGCATTAGTATTAGCGCCTAGCTGCCCTTGCACAGATAAATAAATACCTGTTTTTCCATTAATTGCAGCTGCGCCTATGGATGGCGCGGCGCCTTCAACCACTTCTGCAACATCACCTAAATGAATAGTTTGCCCATTTTTGTAAGTTAACATGGCTTTAGCTAAAGTGGCGATGGTGAGCGTTTGACCTTCGGTATTAATAATAATGCGTTGATTATTATTTGCTATAAAGCCAGCGCCACGTACGCCCGTAGCCTTGGTCGTTGCATCCATTACTTGCTGTAGGGAAATGCCTAAACGCGTTAATTTAGTAGGGTCTACCTGGATTTGATATTGCCTAATCTCGCCACCAAATACATTGACATCCGCAACCCCTGGTATGGCAAGCAAATGCGGTACTACTGTCCAATCCACTAAGGTGCGTAACTCCATCAGTGAGCGTGCGTCTGAAGTTAAGCCAACGCCCAACACAGTGCTGGCAGATGATGTGAGTGGTGTAATGTTGGGCGTAATGCCTTGTGGTAGGCGATTTGCAAGCGTGGCAAGGCGCTCGGCAATGATTTGTCTGTTGCGATAAATGTCAGTTTTTTCGTTAAAAATGACCGTGACAATCGATAACCCGGGAATAGATTGCGAGCGCATCGAGATAATGCCTACTGAACCTGCAATACTGGTTTCTATTGGCTGGCTAACCAAGCTTTCCACCAATTCTGCTGATAAACCTGGAGATTCAGTTTGAATAATAATCTGCGTGGGAGAAAACTCAGGAAACACATCTAAATTAGCGATACTTAGCGTGTAGATGCCATAAAATACAATTAAACATGATAGTGAAATAATCACGCCACTGAAGCGAATAGCAAATTTAACCAGTGAAGACATCATGATGGTTTAGCCTAAACTAAGCTTAAGTTAATGGCTAGTCTAGTTATTTGAGAGTGATTCGATGAAAAAAAGTCAAACTTCATTAATCTTCGTTCTCATTTTTAATTTCAGATTTAAACTCTTCTGATAGCAGTAATTGCGCGCCGCTAGTCACAACCTCTTCATTACCTTTTAAAATGCTTTGATTAAACCAACCATCACTCACTTCATTATCGGTGTTGATGGGTTTGCGAATAAACCGATTAGTACTTTGCTTGACGTAAACCCAAGCTTTTCCGCCATACCATACCACGGCGCTATTGGGGATAATCACGCCGTTAGTTACTTTTTTGCTATCGTTTTTGTTAGCACTTTCAGCCGCTTTGTAGTTGGCTTGCACGCGCATACCCACACGTAACGCTTTATTTGTAGCACGATAAAAATAAGTTGACCCTGGTAAGCTTGTATCGGTATTAGTAGAGCGTGCAATATAAGTGGCGGTGATGTTTGATGCTTGATTGGTGTTGGCGATATTAATCTGCACCATGCTGTTTGCAGTTGGCTCTGGTACATTTAGCGGTAATAAAATTTGCAGCAGCACTTCATTTGGCTTGAGTATTGAAGTTGTGCTTTTTAGGGCTAACAGTGTGAGTACATCTCCCCACTGCTGTCGCATCGTTTCACGGATGCTATTTGCTGTTGCTTCGCTTGCAGTTATGCGTGCTTGGTAGCTCTGTACAGTGGCATAAGCCTCTGCAACTGCACGGTCTGAAACATTTTTATCATCCGCATTGAGTGTTTTTAAGCGTTGATATTCAGTATGCTGGCTGGCTGTTGATGCACGTGTAATGCTAGCATCTGCCATCGCAGTTTGATAGCGTGATTTTAAGTCGATTAATCCATCAATACTCATCACTGCGCCATAACTGGTAATAATGCCTTGGTGCTGACTGGGCTGCAGCGAACTGCTTTTAATATCACTGTTTTGTTGCACCGCTACAGGCAAAGTCACCACATTGATCCCATATTCTTCTTTCACTAAAGATGGGCTTGTAATGGCTTCTTCGGTACCGCGCTTGTAAGATTCATATTCATCTTTGCCATAAAAAACTAACACCCAAAAAAGCGTGATAATCAGTAAAGCTTGCAGGGCAATAATCAACGTGAGTTTACGGTTCATTGGCTTATTTCAGACTTGCTTGAGGTTCGTTTAATAATGCGTCATTGTAAAGCGGATGTTGCATGACGTCTTCAATTGCATAAACGGCACGCAGGCTTTTAAATTGACTCATCACTAAATTTTGCGCCGCATTAATCGTAATCAGTTGATTGAGTGTGAGCGCTAAGCGATCAATCAAACCTGAATCAAATTGTTTCTGTAAAGACTTATCCAAAACTGATTGTTGCCGTACTAAAATTTCAGCTTGCGCAATCTGGCTGTTAGCCACCATGTAAGCAGTTTGTGCTTGATTTAAATCAGCAATCACTTTTGCTTGTAATGCTTCAAATTGAGCCGCCTCAACTTCTCTTAATTGAGTGGCTTCATTGATTAAGCTGGCATTTAAGCTAGTATTTTTGTTCAATAAGTTAAATAGAGATGAAATGCCCAATGACCAAATACTATCGCCAAACTCAAATGCGTAACTTGGACTTAATGTGATGTCGGAATACTGTTTTGCTACAGCTAATTTTAATTGGTTTTCTGCAGTTTCGTAGCGGATTAAGGCTGCACGAATATCTAAACGGTTTAGTAGGGCAGTTGCCTGTAAAGAGGGGTTATTTGCGTTGCCAGTTAAATGATCTAATGCACGCTTTAGCTGTTGATTCTGTTCAATACTTAAAGGCTTGATCTGTAACTTCTCGAACTGAGCGTTTGTCAAACCCACCGTAGATGCCAAAGCCCCACGAACTTCAATAGCATGTGCCTCTTCCACATTTAAAGCCTGCGTAGTTTTTTGCTGCAATAATTTTGCAGTATTGAGCTCTCGGCTATCAATCATGCCCAGTTGAAGACGCTTATTCAATAAGCCGACAATCGCTGCTTGTGTTGCAGATTCTTTATTTAACAGCGCTATTAACGCCTGCGATTCATAGTAATCAGTGAGCAGCACAGCTACTTGATGTTGTAGTTGCCAAGCAGTTAAAGCGAGATCAATTTTTGCAATCTCGGCTTCATTACTGGCAGCAGCAGTTTGAATTTCACGTTTATTCGCGATATTGATTGGTAAATCTAACCCCAAACCAAAAGCCCATGGAGAAACGTCACCATTTTTTAAGTTGCTATGGCTAACTTTCCCGTTAATAGTTGGATTAGGTTTTATTTTTGATGTATCCACCGCTGCTAAAGTTGCTGCCAACTTAGCTTTTGCGACATCTAACGTTGGATTGAAAAATAAAGCGCAATAGGTTAGCTCTTCTAAGCCCCAAGTGGTAATTGGATAAGTGTTATAGCCAAGTTTTTCTAAGTAATTTTGAAAAGCTTGGCTATTAGGATTTTTGTCTAACAGCTTAGTCAGCATGACCTGCTGATTGATTGGTTTAGCTTGATAAGGTAAGTAGCTACAACTATTAAGCATGTTACATAACAATAAAAAAACCAGCGAAGCCGCTGGTTTTTGATGTTTATTTAGCAGAAGCTTATACAAAGTAGTAATTGAATAGAATTGAAAACGCTGTGTAAATTTTAAGCAATGGTCGCGTGAACGGCTGTTAATGCGTCTTGCAAAGTTTCTTCTGAGAGTTTATTGATGGTCGTTGCTAATAAATCAGCAGCTTCAATAGTGCTCACAGGCAAGTCATGGCTATTTAATTCAGCAATCAACCCTGTTGCTGCACCAGTGACAATAAGTAATGTCTCACGTTCTTTCATTAGCAGCTCAAGTTCAGCGCGTAACATATTAATTTCTTCATGGTGTATTGAGTTTTGCATGGCTTAAGCTTCTTTTAATAAGTTTTTGATTATGAATAATCTATTTGAAAGCTAATTGCTTTGCATAAATTTTATAACTAAGCATCTTGCTATCGCATGGCAAGCATGTCAACTAAAAATACCGAGTTAATGACTTATTTAAATCACAAGCATGAAAATAGAAAGCCCAACTTTTATATTAATTTCATCTTGAGCACTTCACCAATCATGCGGACTTGAGATACAATACGTTTTCTTAATTACTCAAATGTTTACAAAACAGCTTCTTATTTGTGTAAATGGTAATTAAATTGCAACCTGCGAGAGTGGCGGAATTGGTAGACGCACTGGATTTAGGTTCCAGCGCCG
>JAYVFU010000189.1:0-9298 GCA_043772865.1 Methylophilaceae bacterium | reverse complement strand
ATGGATACGAATCTTAGTAAAATTGACGTAGCAAGACGGCAGCTTATCACAGCAATTCGGCTACTTTTCGATGGAGAGGATAGTGTTTCAATTTTCTCGTTAGCTTCAAATGCGTGGGAAATAATTGATGTCCTTTGTAAGAACGCAGGCGTTTCTAGTCTATCGAATCACGCCAGAGAAAAAATTCCTGCTGGTAAAAACTTAAAATATGACTACATCAACTCTCCATATCGGAACTTTTTCAAGCATGCAGACAATGACGCATGAGCAGTGTTATCAAATTTTGATGAGACTACTGTTGAAAGTCTTATATTTCTAGCAGTTGAAGATTACATAAGACTTTTAAAAAAATCTCCCGTCGAATTTCAAGTATACCAGCTATGGTTTTTGGCAATATACCCGCACAAAATAACAGATAAAGATCTTATACAAATACTTAAGATAATTAAATCTACTTTTCCCGATATTGTTAATCTGAAACGTACAGATCGCTTTGTTATGGGAAAAAAAGTGCTTCTGCTTGCGAAAGCTGATCAAGAGTTGATGGACGATGCGCGTACGGAGAATTAAGTTTGAATTTTATTTG
This sequence comes from Methylophilaceae bacterium, assembly GCA_043772865.1. GTDB lineage: Bacteria > Pseudomonadota > Gammaproteobacteria > Burkholderiales > Methylophilaceae > JACMMS01. Next base: position 8,712 of record JAYVFU010000189.1, on the reverse strand, counting down.
CAGTGAATAAAAGCTCACAACACTTAAATAACAGATTTCTTTTCGCCTCTAGGCGAGTTACTTTCTTTTGAATGCTCAAAAGTAAGTAACCAAAGAAAAGAGCACCCCCTACCGCTTGTTTCCTGCGCTGCTCAGCTTCATGGGCGGCAAGCGGAAACTCGCTGCGCTCAGACAGCCGCTTACCGAAAGGTCGCATAAAGCTTGCGCTGCTCGGCGGGTAGCAGGGGATTTTAAGGTCAAAGGCGGTGAAACTTTAAAAGATTGGTGGATGATTAACAAACCTTACTCTTTCGTCATTCCCGTGAAAACGGGAATCCAATTTGATTTTTAAAACCTCAATTGATTCCCGTTTTCACGGGAATGACGGGGTGGGAATTTTTATGGCTTTCGGTATATTGTGCGTTAGTAAGGTTTTGAAGCGCATTTTGTACGGGAATTACCTAACTCGTTGCAACACTCTTCGTTAGGTTTTTTTTACGCCTTATTTTCTGTAACCAATTTTACTAAATACCAACAACCCACCCGCCACAATGATTAACATTCCAACCAAACCCATCAAGTCTGGTATTTGGTTAAAAAACACGTAGCCGATTAAGCCTGCAAATAGCAGCTGTGTGTATGAAAATGGCGCGAGTGTGGAGGGTTTTGCGTGCTGGTAGGCTTTGGTCATGAATAAATGGCTGATAAGTGCTGATACGCCGAGTAATATCATTAATATAGCAAAATGTAGTGTGGGAGTTTTCCAAAAAAATGGCAGCAACAAGCTAGTAACCACTGCGCTAATTAGCCCACTGATGAAGTTGGTGGTGCTTGAGCTATCAGTATGATTAAGTTTGCGCGTGATAATTTGATACACGCTAAACGAGATTGCTGCGCCTAAAGCCAGCAAGGCGATTGGGTGGAACATATTGCCACCAGGGCGTACGATGAATAAAACCCCTATAAAGCCAACAGCCACTGCAAGCCACTGTAAACGCGATATGCGTTCGCCCAACAGCGGACCAGACATGGCCGTGACTAATAGTGGGCTTAGATAAATGATGGCAGTGCCTTCAGCGAGGGGAATATAGTGCAGGGCGCTGATAAACATTAAGTTGGTGTTGACCATGCACAAGCCGCGAATAATTTGCAGCTTGGGGTTTTGAGTAATAATTAATGTGGTTAATGAAGGCGGCCTTAATGCGATTAATAAGAGCAAAATATGCACAACATAACGCACCCATAGCACCATGACTACGGGGTAGAAATTAGTGAGGTATTTAGATAGAGCATCGCTACTTGCAAATAGAAACACGGCGGCACAAATGAATATAATGCCTTTTTCTGGGTGGTCGGTGTTCACGTAATGCCGCTACAGATTGTAAATAGAACACTATTTTATCTCAAAAGACTGCTTAAAAGATTGCTTAAATTATGTTCAATTTTGCTGAGTTTTACAGTGATAAATAGCGATGACGAGTAAATTTAAGTTTATACACCCATTTTATTTAGCCACAAAATGGCAGCTGCAAACTCTGTAAAATCTCACCATTTTTTGAATCTTGTACAAATATCACTGCACCTGCTTGTCTGCCTTTCCATTCGGGTTTTAAGGTGATATTTTTTGTAAATTCGTTTTTATTGTTGAGTTGATAAGCACCATAAAAATCACGCACTACGTAATCATGCTTTAGCTCGCGGCCACTGTTTTCGCCTGCCTTCACTTGGCTCACTAATTTATTTTCATAAATCGCGATAAAAATATCGGCATTGTTAATATCGGCAGGGTTAATGGCTTGAGTCGTGGCTTTAATCATGATTTCACCATTTGTTTGGGTGATGGCATTTAGGTTTAAGTTGGCACGAGATGCTAATTTTTGGCTGGCAGAAATAGCTTGGTTTAAGCGTGAGACATCTGCCCCTTTAAAATCACGACCATCCAATACAAATTGCGGTGTATAAACAAAACCAGCGCCTGTAAATGCCGCAGTTTTACGTTGTCTATCGCTATATTCTGATTTTGAAAACCGATCTTTCCAGCCAATATAATCCCAATAGTCCACATGAAATGCCAGTGGTATCACCTTGTTGTTATCAGGCTTTAAATTGCTTAACCATTTGTCTGCGGGTGGGCAACTGCTACAACCTTCGGAGGTGTAGAGTTCAAGAAGTGGTACAGTTTTAGCGCCACTTTTAGCGCTGCACTCTACAGCATTGGAAAGTAGTGGGCTGGCAATTAGCATGGCTGCAACCAGTAGGCTAACTGGCTTAATGATGAGATTTTTGGCTGATTTTTTAGGGTTTGACATGACATTTCTCCTAGTATTAAGTAGAAGTTAGTCGTTTGAAATTAGCCAAGCTTACAAGTTTGTTGCTTATATCTTTTAAGCTACTTAATTTGAGCTAAGTAAATTTAAGCTAAGTTGGTTTTCTATCGTTCCAAGGCGCTATTTTTACCAGCAATAACATACCCGGAATTGCGATTATAAAACAGAAAATAAAGAAGTTACGCCAACCCATGTTCTCTACCATATAGCCTGTGGCTGCATTGGCAAAAGTACGCGGTACAGCGGCTAAACTGGTAAATAAAGCAAATTGCGTGGCGGTGTAAAGTGGATGTGTAGTTTGCGCAATGTAAGCAACAAAGGCAGCGGTACCTAAGCCTACGCCCAGTGCCTCTATGCCAATCACGACACCCAGCCAAACAAGGCTATGCCCTACCGTAGCCAGCCAAGCAAAGCCTAAAATAGCCATCATCTGCACACCACCAAAAATCCATAATGCGCGGTTAATGCCCAGTTTTATCATCCATATGCCGCCAAGTAGACCGCCAATGACACTAGGCCATAAGCCCGCATTTTTAGCGATTAAACCGATTTCTGTTTTGGTAAATCCCATGTCTAAATAAAATGGGGTAGCAAGCGCCGTTGCCATACTGTCGCCTAATTTATACAGGAATATAAACGCTAAAATTGTGAGTGCGCTGGCTACACCGTTACGCTGCATAAACTCTTTAAAAGGCTCTGTAATAGCATCTTTTAAAGTTTTGGGTGCGCCACTTTTGAGTGCTGGTTCGCTCACAAATATCGTCATTAAAATGCCTGGCAGCATGAATAATGCGGTTATTAAAAATACTGTGTTCCAGGGTAAGTGATCCGCTAGTATAAGCGAAAGTGAGCCAGGAATTAACCCTGCGATTTTATAAGCATTAACATGCACGGCATTGCCAATGCCCAATTCGGCATCTAACAGAAGCTCACGCCTATAAGCATCTAACACGATATCTTGGCTGGCGCTAAAGAATGCGACGATGGCTGCCAGATAAGCAATTGTCCAAATATCTATTTTGGGATCAAGTAATCCCAAAGCAGGGATGCTCAAGATGAGTAGTATTTGTGAAATCAACAACCAACCGCGACGGCGACCTAGTGGAGGAATATAGCGATCAAAAAAGGGTGCCCAGAGAAACTTCCAAGTAAACGGCAAACCGATTAAAGCGAATAAACCGATGACTTTTAGATTAACACCTTCAGAGCGTAACCATGCAGGCAAAAGACTGACTAAAATATAAAGCGGCAGGCCTGAGCTAAAGCCAGTAAAAATGCAAATCAGCATCTTTTTGGTGAAAAGCGTTTGCCAGATTTTTTCGTTAGTCATGCAAAATATTCAAAAATCTACTCACAACTACCTTTATTTCGGTGCCTGTAAGCGATACATCGCCAAGCTACCGATTAAATTAGGCATAAAAGTGACTGGCTTATTATCAGTTAGCACTAAACGTTGTTTTACTGTGATATTGCCGTTTACGCAAAATTCATCAAAATCATTAATCGTGCATAAGTGCACATTAGGCGTGTCGTACCATTGATACGGCAGGTTTTTAGACACGGGCATGTGGCCTAATATCAATTGTGAGCGATGGCGCCAATAACCAAAATTAGGAAAAGTCACAATCACTTCACGACCAACGCGCAGCATTTCGCGCACAATCCCCTCGGTGTTATGTACTGCTTGCAAGGTTTGCGAGAGTATTACTACATCAAATGATTGTGCTTCAAAGCCAGATAAACCCGCCTCTAAGTCCATTTGAATAACGTTAATGCCTTGGCTCATGCACGTTAGCCAGTTTTTATCATCTTTTTCTACGCCGTAACCACGCACTTCTAATGAACCACTTAGATAGTGTAAAAGTGCACCATCACCGCAACCCAAATCCAATACTTTTGCACCAAATGGAACCCATCCTGCAATAATCGCAAAATCATGGCGGAAGTTAGTCAAATTATTTGCGTTTTTTACATTATTTTGCATTATTTTGCACTCCCTACTTCAATCTTGCTTAAGTAGTTGCGTAAAATGTTGTGATAATGCGCATCAGGCATTAAAAATGCGTCATGGCCATGTGCCGCTGTGACTTCTGCGTAGCTCACCGATAATTCGTTCTCAAGCAGTGCTTTAACAATTTCGCGCGAGCGTGCAGGTGAAAAACGCCAATCGCTAGTGAATGATACTACAAGAAATTTTGCTTTCACATTAGATAAAGCTTTGGATAAATCAGCATCGTAATCCAGTGCAGGGTCAAAATAATCTAAAGCACGCGTCATACGCAAGTAAGTGTTGGCATCAAACTCACCCGCAAATTTGTCACCTTGGTAGCGTAAGTAGGATTCCATCTCAAACTCAACATCAAATGTATATTTAATGCTGTCTTTTAGTTTGCGACCAAACTTGGCGCCCATCGCATCATCGCTTAAGTAAGTGATATGACCCAACATGCGCGCAATGCGTAAACCACGGCGCGGTACAACGCCATATTCGTAATAATCCCCATCATGAAACTCGGGGTCAGTAATAATCGCTTGGCGAGCTACTTCGTTAAATGCGATATTTTGTGCGGTGAGATTAGGTGCAGAAGCAATCACCAAGGCGTGACGCACGCGTTGCGGATAAGCGATTGTCCATTGCAGCGCTTGCATGCCACCTAAACTGCCACCAACCACTGCCGCTAATTGTGTAATACCCAAGTAATCTGCAAGCAGCGTTTGCGAGTTCACCCAATCTTCAACCGTGAGTACAGGAAACGTTGAGCCAAAAGCTTTGCCTGTTGCAGGGTTAATACTGGTAGGCCCAGAACTGCCGTGACATCCACCCAAATTATTCACACCAATCACAAAAAATTTATTGGTGTCTAGTGGTTTGTTAGGCCCCACTAAGTTATCCCACCAGCCTGGATATTTGTCATCTGCACTGTATTTTCCAGCGACATGATGCGTGCCAGATAAAGCATGACAGATTAAAACCGCATTAGATTTCTCAGCATTTAGTGTGCCGTAAGTTTCATAAACGAGGTCAAATTGGGGCAAAATTTCACCGCTCTGAAGTGTGAGCGGATTACTAAAATGCGCGGTTTGGGCGGCAATAATGCCAACTGATGAAGGTTCTAACATGCGGCTATTATAGCTTTTTTTAGGTCATTTCGTTATGCCAGTCTAGGCTAGCATTAACTTAGGGCTCGATATTAGGCTGTACTGGTATAGATGACTTTATAAATACAACCACAATTAATCCCAATGCGTATTAATAATGAGCGAGTTTTTGCCTATAGTTACACGGTCATTTCCACCTAAGTCTTTAATCGTTGTAATGTCAGTTAAGCCATTTTCGGCTAATAAATCCTGTACTTTTTCGGCTTGATTATAACCATGCTCTAGCATTAACCAGCCCTGTGGTTTTAAATAAATCAGCACACTTTGTGCGATTTTACGAATATCATCTAAACCATCTACACCTGAAGTTAGAGCGGAAATTGGCTCAAACGTAAGTTTTGGTAAGTGTGGGTCATCGGCTTTAATATACGGTGGATTACTCACAATAACATCGAATTTTTGTCCTTTTAATGCGCTAAACCAATCGCTGATGATAAATTGCACATTAGCAATTTGCAGATTTTTAGAATTTTCTTGAGCGATTTTCAGCGCATTTTTGGAGGCATCTACCGCAGTTACTTGCACAAGTGGTCGATGTTTTGCAATCGCTAATGCAATTGCACCAGTGCCAGTGCCGAGGTCAAGGATTTTTAACCTGTCATTTTGTAAAACTTTCGCCAAAACTGCTTCCACTAAAGTCTCGGTATCAGTTCGTGGAATCAAAGTGTCTGACGTCACTTTTAGCTTTAAGCCATAAAACTCTTGATAGCCCAAAATATAAGCAATCGGTTCGCCAGCTAAACGACGATTTAACAGTACCTCAAAGGCACTATGGACATTAGCCTCCAACGCATCGTTTTCATGTGTAATCAACCATGCGCGGTTTACATTTAAAACATGCTGCAAAAGTAATTGCACTTCTAGCTTGGCTTCTTCTGTATTGAGCTTATTCCCCGCTGCATTTAAAATAGTTTTTATCGAATTAATTACTGACATTTTAACTTTGTAGGTCGGGTTTCAACCCGACAACACCATAAACAAATCTAACAAAATAATGTTTCATCTAACCAAACCGCATCCCACAAAGAATAATCCCCAATATATTCAACCAATTTGGCACGCAATGGATTTGCCACAATATAACGTGCCATGTTGCGCAAATCTTCATCATCTCGCACGGCATGATCATGGTAATTGTCTTGCCAAATTGCATGACCAATCGCGTGCGAGGTGCGCCCCTTTAGTAGCTGCATGGTTTTCGCCAATTCACCATCATTAAGCACCATTAGCCAATGTAAATGGTCTGGCATTAGCACATAACAAAGCGTTTCTGCTCTGCTTTCAGCCTGCAGCTTTGCTAACTGCAGCACTACTTTTCTGCCGTACTCCAAGGATGAAAAATAAGGTGTGCGGTCTTTTGTGACAGTGGTGATGTGATAAATCCTACCAGTTTCTGAAAATTTACCTTTGCGTAGGTTGTTGTAAGCCATTGATTTACATTATTAGTTAAATGCGTCGGGTTAAAACCCGACCTACAAAGTTACTATTCAAATAATTAATTCGAGTCATAAAACCTCTTAGCAGGTATTTGTAGGTCGGGCTTTAGCCCGATGAACTGATGGTTTAAATTTGTGAACACAATTAATCCGAACATTTTGCTTCTCTAATCTCATTATCAGCAGCGAGTCTAGATTCTTTGACCGCAGAATTTATACACTCAAAAATATATCGGAAATCCTCAGCTCCAATTGGACTTGTTAAGTAGGTGCTGGCTTCAAATAGTTTGCTGTATCTATTTAAAATTTCTATAGCACGAGCTAAAAGTGACTCGTAATCTTCCCATGACAGTGGGTAAGTTTCATTAACATCTCTTGCCTTCGCGGTATTTTTTGCATTTCGGTGTGCAATAGCGTTGCCACGATGGACAATTAGCTTATTGACTAATAGGTCATTTTTGGAGCAGAGCAAAATGTCTTTTTCCAAAGAAGGTAAGTCTGGAACTCTAGATTCACTACTTAAAATGGCTACATAGAGATTGTCTTTTTCGCGCTTACTAAAGTTAGACTGCTTAAAAAAGTCTAGGTTAGTACTTATGGTTTGCAAGAAGCTAAAAAGATGTAGAGCATTTTTTTCCTGGTCATAAGCTTTGGTGAGCATATATAAACTTGTGCTCAAATGGGACTTAAGCGTCATAGACCAGAAAGTATTTGATTGAACAAATACTAATGGAAATTCCAAAATTGCCCTTTTTAGGTTTTTGTAAAGACTGTAGTGCATATGCGCATCTAAAATGTCATTTGCAAGACCTTCCAGTAATCGCTTAAATTCATTTACATTGTTGAGATGAATCATTTTTTTTTCAGCTACCTAATTATCTTCACCCAAACTAGCCAACAAATCAGCTTGATGTTCTGCCGCCAACGCGCCTATCAACTCATCCATGTCACCCTCAGTAATCGCATCAATTTTATACAAGGTTAAATTAATGCGGTGGTCGGTAATACGGCCTTGTGGGTAGTTGTAGGTGCGGATGCGCTCGCTGCGGTCGCCAGAGCCGATTAAGCTTTTACGTTCGCTGGCGATTTTGCTGTTTTGTTCATCCACTTGCGCGGCTTTAATGCGTGCGGCTAACACGCCCATGGCTTGGGCTTTATTTTTGTGCTGGCTACGGTCTTCTTGGCATTCCACCACGATGCCAGTGGGTAAATGCGTAATGCGCACGGCAGAGTCAGTTTTATTAATATGTTGACCACCTGCACCGCTGGCACGATAAGTATCTATGCGGATTTCGGCGGGGTTAATGGTGACGTCAGATACTTCATCAGCTTCTGGCAACACAGCAACCGTACAAGCGGAGGTGTGAATTCGACCTTGTGTTTCAGTGTCTGGCACGCGTTGCACGCGGTGGCCACCACTCTCAAATTTCATTTTAGAATACGCGCCATAACCTTCAATTTTGGCGATAATTTCTTTGTAGCCGCCCACTTCACTTTCGTTGGCTGACATCACTTCTACTTTCCAACGTTGGCGCTCGGCATAACGGCTGTACATGCGGAATAAATCTCCTGCAAATAAGCCAGATTCATCGCCACCTGTGCCTGCGCGAATTTCTAAGAAAATATTGCGTTCGTCATTTGGGTCTTTGGGGAGTAATAGTTTTTGTAGCTCTAATTCTGCGGCTTCTTGTTTGGCCTTGCCTAGCTCAATTTCTTCTTGCGCAAACTCTTTCATTTCAGGGTCGCTCAGCATTTTTTGCGCTTCGACAATATCAGCTTCGCCCAATTCAAAGGCTCGGTATTGTTCGACA
>JAYVFU010000188.1:0-9311 GCA_043772865.1 Methylophilaceae bacterium | reverse complement strand
TTGCCAATGGTTACCATTTTCATCAGTCACAACACGCGTGCTCATACGCCCAGATGGTCCACGGCTTTTATCGAAGATAGTGACTTTTAAACCTGCATTTTGCAAATATGTAGCACAAGATAATCCAGACATGCCCGCACCAATAATGGCAATATTTGGCTTGGCTTGAGTTTTATTTTGCCCGTGGTTTTGGCTGAGCGGTGATTTGGTCGGTGTTAGATTGGCATTTATAGGTAAGATCATATTTTTATTTCCACCCTTGTTTCCACTGTTGGGCATCTGTTAAATCTTGCCAAGCAAGCGTAAAACTTCTTTTTGAGAACACAGATTCTAGCTCCACTATTGTAATAGGTGCATCTAATATCAAGGGTGGAACAAGCTTAATCACCAAAAAGTGTTTTTCTTTATTAGTGGGTACTGTCGCTGTCCACTTACTGTGGAGTAACTTTTTTGGGTTAATTTGCATAAATATTTTATGACAATAATGGTTAGTGCTGAATTATATGGTTTGTAATCTGACTAAAGATTTAATCAACTATTTATAGAGAATATGGCATGGAAAAAGTTGCACTTATAACAGGCGCGGCAGGTGGATTGGGCAAAGCAGTTGCAGAAAAATTAAGCCATGCAGGCTGGCAACTAGTTGTTACGAGCCGTAGTAAAGAAAATCTATTGGCAAGCTATGGTAATCAACACCTGCAAATTGTTGCTGATTGCAGCACCGTAGCTGGTGCACAACACATTATGCAAGTGGCTACTAGCCACAACTTAAGCCCCACAGCGCTAGCACATTGTGTAGGTAATATTCGTTTAGGTGCATTACACCGTATGACTGAAGTAGATTTTAATGATTGCATGAGCGCTAATTTGTTTAGTGCATTTTATACATTAGCCGCATTTGTAGGCGGCTTGCGTGAGGCTAAATCGGGCGGTGTAGCCATATTTGTATCATCTGCAGCCGCACGAATTGGCACCCCTAACCATGAAGCTGTTGCAGCCGCAAAAGCTGGGCTAGAAGGCCTAGTTAGGGGTGCTGCCGCAACCTATGCTAGCCAAGGAATCCGTATTAATGCAGTAGCGCCAGGTATTATGGATACGCCAGCCACAACTAAAATCTTAGGTAGTGAAATTGCTCGCGAAAGTGCGGCTAAACAATATCCGATTGCTGGAATAGGCACTGCAGAAGAACTCGCCGAGTTAATGCTATGGTTAATATCTGACCATGCTGCAAGAGTCACTGGTCAAGTATGGTCTTTAGATGCTGGTTTTTCATCAATTAGACCACTAGTAAAATAGCGATTAACTGATTAACAGTGGTATGCAATAATGATCTACGAGCAACGCGGCAAAAATAAGGGTTAAGTAAATAATTGAATAGGTAAAAGTTCGTTTTGCTAAATCATCCGAATATTTTCTGTAGAGCTTGATCACGTAAGCTAAGAAAATACCATTTAAAATAAATGAGGATGCTAAGTAGATAATACCGCTCATTCCAAGCCCATAAGGCATCAATGACACAGCGACTAAAATAATCGTATACAGCAATATATGTAGCAAAGTAAAAGCTTCGCCGTGAGTCACTGGCAACATCGGCATACCAACCTTAGCGTATTCTTCACGGCGATACAGCGCTAGTGCCCAAAAATGCGGTGGCGTCCAAGCAAAAATAATTAAAAACATAATAAGTGATTCAGGCGATACGACATTGTTCATGGCAGCCCAGCCTAATATGGGTGGCATAGCGCCAGAAGCCCCACCAATGACAATATTCATAGGTGTCGCAGGCTTTAAAAACACCGTATAAATAACTGCGTAACCGACAAAAGTAGCCAAAGTTAACCACATGGTTAGCGGGTTAACCCAAATGTATAAAATGCCTAACCCAGTACTGCCTAAAAGAGTAGCAAAAATAAAAGTTTGATTCACAGAGAGCTGCCCAGTAGGCAAAGGGCGACCACGCGTGCGCGCCATCACGGCATCTATTTTGTGTTCAATTAAACAATTAAATGCTGCTGCTGCGCCAGAAGCGAAAGCAACGCCTAAAGTGGTGGCAATCAGTAGCGGCAAAGGCACCATGTTGGGTGTCGCCATGAACATTCCAATGAGCGCTGTAAATACAATAAGCGATGTCACACGTGGCTTGCACAGAGCAAAAAAGTTTTTAAAGTTAACGCTTAAACTTTGTGGTGCGTGGCTGGTAGTTGTACTCATGGACTTGCCTTATATTAAAGTGCTGCTATTAAGCTGCCATTGTCTGGCTTGTAATTTTTGATTGGGGTGCTCTAAAACTACTGGTTTTTGAATGCGTTATTTTAGAGTTTAGCACTACCATTGCCACCATTAACAGTGCAGCACCCAAATTGTGAGCTACTGCCAATACTAAAGGTAAGTATAAAACTAGATTTGCAATACCCAAACCAATTTGCACAAATAACAGTATTAGTAACGCTAAACCCATCTTTTTTATCGATACATATTTTAATACAAAAAATGACAAAATTCCTAAATAAATCAAAGTAATTAGCGCACCAACACGGTGTGTCCATTGTATAGTGGTGAGTGCTTGTAAACTTAATAAATCACCATTGGCAGTTCGGCCTAACTCACGTACTAAATGAAAAGCATTTTTGTAATCTGTGGCAGGCATCCATGCGCCGTGACAAGTAGGAAAATCAGTACATGCTAAAGCAGCGTAATTAGTGCTAGTCCAACCACCTAAAAAAATCTGTGCAAATAATATAACAAATGCAAATCTTATAAAAAATCTTAAGGATGCAGGCGGTATTAGCTTGCTGTTCAAATCTAAACTCATTTTTTTAGATGGATATACACCCCATTGTCTATGGGCTATCCACACTAAAATAGCCAGCGTAGTCATTCCGCCCAATAAATGTGCACTGACGACTACTGGCTTTAGTAGTAAAGTCACAGTCCACATTCCTAGCATCGCTTGAAACGCAATAACGCCAAGCAGTGCAGTAGTTAACCAAGGGCTACTTTTCGTATAAGCTTTATTGATCCACGCCAATACAAACAAAGCCAACACCAGTAAGCCTAATGTGCCAGCAAAATAGCGATGCACCATTTCTTTCCAAGCTTTTCCTGATTCGATAGCAGCATGTGGAAAACTAGTTTGTGCATGTTGTATGGCTTCCTCGCTTTGCGGCACAGTTAAAGTACCGTAACAGCCAGGCCAATCTGGGCAGCCTAGACCTGCATCAGAAAGCCTTACATAAGCGCCTAACACCACTACACATAGCGCTAGAATGGCAGCAATTAGACTAACTTTATTAAAAATAGAGATGGATTTATTCATTGTTTATTGACTTAAATTCGTTATTAATAGCATATGACTAATGGCTAATTGAGATAAAACTAGCCAGCCCATGAGTATCTCAACAACTGGCTAATATCTTTTCTAATATCTTTAGCTGATGTAGATGAAGGATAACTCATCATGAGATGACCTAATGGATCGACCAAATAAATTCTGTCCGAATTAACGGCACTTTCTGCGCCAATATTAAATTGTGTAGCTAAATTAGTAAGACTAGTCGCTGGCTGGTCAATAATGAACAACTCAGGATACATTGTTTTATACTTTGCATTATCTAATTGCTCTGTAATAAGAACACGCTGAGCTCGTGGCATTTCTTTGTAGAGTGATACATGAATCTGGCGCATGTCATGCAGTTTTGCCTCACACGCCTGCTCACACTTGGCAGCCACATAAACAACACTCCATTTATCTTTCCAAAAATCTGCTATGACCGCTTGACTATCACTATTCTTTAATCCACTAGGCATATTGATTAATCTGGCTGGTGTCACTAATTCACCTAAGCTAGCACCAGTAGATGGCTTCCAGTTAAATTTATACATTAAAACCACCACCATAATAGGCACCAAAAAGAAAATCACCATGGAGATGACGACTAAGCGGCCTTTTTTTTGTTGTTCAGCATTTAAATCTATATGAGAAGTTTGATTATTTTGCATATTGACTCTGTTCTGTTAATAATTAGTTGGCGGTATATTGCGTGTTTGAGTAATTCTGCGGTTTACTGTGAATGACTATCTTGCTTCTTAATACTCATGTACAAGAAAATAGCAATTGCAGCAATTGCAAACCCAAACCATTGATAAGCGTAGCCCAAATTAGTGGTGATTCTGTCAGTGGGTATTTGCCAGTTTCTAACAAATCCACCTGCTGCGCTTGTACTGTCTAAACGAATAACAACAGGTAGTATAGTGATAGGTACAGATTTTTTGTACTGTGCCATATTCATATTTTGCCAAACAGGTTGCCATGCTGCAAGTTGTGATTTATCTACATTAGATACACGCTTGGCTTCCAAGGTAAATATTTTAGCACTTGGTAACCAGACCTGCCCCACTACTTCTAGTTTACTGCTAGGCGTTGTAACGCTCGGCAAATCAGTGTGTGTGTCATTACCCAATATCCAGCCTCTATCCACCAACACATATTGTGTTGAATCATCAATTTTAAATGGTGTAATCACATGGAAACCAACGCGACTCTCTTCAACTTGATTGTCTAAAAGTATTTGGTATTTAGTTTCGTAGTGTCCTGTTACCGCTACTTTTTTATATTTTAATGGTTCGTAACTTTCAAGGTGTAGGGGCAAGTGTAAGGCTTGACTAGTTTTGGCTGTTTGATAAGCCGCTTGCACGACTAATTGTCTTTGCGCTTTTCCATATTGCCAGAGTCCTAGCTTAATAAACAAGGGAATGCAAATAACAACAGTGATTACACCTACCAATGTAGGCTTAAATATCCAGTTCCTTATTCTAAATTGCATTGTTTTCTTCATTGATTTTGTTCAGTTGCAGTTGCATAATCATTAGATTGAATCTCCACCATTTTAGTATTTATTATTTGGACATCGTCATGCTAATAAAAATTGCAATCGTCATTATTTTACTCATCATAGTAGGGAGTTTGTTTTCAGGACTCTACTTTTTAGCTAAAGACAAAAGTGGTAGTGAGCGCACGGTTAAGGCACTCACGGTGAGAATTGCCATATCAATTACATTATTCATTTTATTATTGGTGGGCTACTATTTTGGCATTATTGGGCAACCACATTAAACTTAACTAATAGCCACTTCCGCCATTACATACCAAATAAAAAAGGCGATGCAAATGCATCGCCTTTTTTATTAAGTTACGCTACAACCAGTAAACAAATATAAATAAACCCAACCAAACCACATCAACAAAGTGCCAATACCAAGCAACACCTTCAAAGCCAAAATGATGCTCGGGCGTAAAGTGGCCTTTCATACAGCGGATTAATATCACAATCAACATGATGGTACCCAACGTCACGTGAAATCCATGAAAACCAGTGAGCATAAAAAACGTTGCGCCATAAGCACCTGAACCAAGCGTTAAACCCATGTGTGTGTAGGCTTCATGATACTCAATGGCTTGACAAGCTAAAAATGCGATACCAAGTGCTACTGTGGCAAACATACCCAAAATAAGTTGAGTACGATTATTTTTGATTAATGCCCAATGTGCCCATGTAATGGTTGCACCAGACGTTAACAACAATGCCGTGTTAATGGCCGCTAAACCCCACGGCTTCATGTATTCCATGCCTGCATTCACTTTAAACTCATTACCAAGCACAATACCGCCAGGACCTTGTGATGGCCATGTAGCTAAAAAGTTTTTATACGGTGTAATATCGGTGTCATACCCAGCTAAATCAGGAATGGAAATGATGCGCATATAAAATAAAGCACCAAAAAACGCCATAAAGAAAGCCACTTCAGAACAGATAAAAGTAATCATGCCAATTCTGAAAGATTTATCTTCCCAACCTTTGTATTTATTAGTGAGGCTTTCTGTAATAACAGTACCCATCCACTTAAATATCATGGCAATAATAATCACCGCACCCAAAATCATCATCCATTTACCTGGTGATTGGAGATAGGCTAAATCTTTACTCTTATCAATTGCAACACTAAAGATGAAGCCAGACGCCATCGTCAGCAACCCAACCGATAATATAGAAGGATAAATGCTGCCATGTGGAACAAAATACTGGTTTTCTGAATGACTTGCCATGCCATAGCTCCCGACTATTTAAAATAGTGCTATTTCAGCACTTGATATTGTTTTTACCAATTTATTGAAATGGTTTAATAAATTTATTTTTTCTCTTCAACCGCAGGAAAAAATGAATACGATAACGTCATTACTTTTACTTCTTGCGGCAATGCAGGATCAATAAAAAAACGGAGCGGCATTTCCTTTACCTCACCAGCTTTTAAAGTTTGTCTTTGGAAACAAAAACATTCTATTTTCTTTAAATTTACTGCGCCTTCACCTGGCGTTACACTTGGTACGGCTTGTCCTGATAGCTCTTGGCTCGTAATATTTTTTGCTTCAAACAACACTGTAGCAATTTGACCAGGATGTAACGTAATACTAGACTGCTTAGGATAAAAGTTCCAGCCTAGCCCAGACATTACACTACCCACAAACTCAACTGTTACAAGCCTAGTATTGTCCACTTTAGCTTTGGCTATAGTAGAAGCAGAATTATCTGTCTTACCATTTAGACCAGTGATACTACACATTAGATTGTAAAAAGGTACGAGTGCAATAGAAAATGCAATCGCACCAGCCACAAGCCACAACATTTTTAAACCTAGTTTTTTATTAGCTAATTTAAGCTTGTTGCGGGCTATTTCAGCGTCATTATTTTCAACCGACATTATTAGTGCCAAATAGTGAATATAGAAGCCACGTACCAAATAATTGCAATTAAACCAAAAATTAAACCAATTTTTTTGCTGCGACTGTTTCTTGCTTTATCGTCTTGCATGACTCACCTTTGTAGCTTGCTCGCGCTTCATTAATTTGCTTTTGAAATGACTAAGTATTAATTTAAAAGTAATACCTAGCCATTAATTACAGCATTAATTACTTAACTGTAGGTTGCTCTGTAAAGCTATGATATGGCGGTGGTGAGGAAAGTGTCCACTCCAAGCCTACTGCACCTTCCCAGACCTTATCAGTGGCTTTTTTGCCACCTTTAACGCACATCACAATGTTATAAACAAATAATAATTGTGAAAAACCTAGTACAAATGCAGCTATGGTGGATATTTCATTGAACTCAGTAAATTGAATTGCATAATCAGGAATACGACGTGGCATTCCAGCAAGGCCTAAAAAGAACTGAGGTATGAATGTCATGTTGAAAGCAATGGCAGTTAACCAGAAATGGACTTTACCTAATTTCTCGTTATACATATGACCAGTCATTTTAGGTAACCAATAATATACGCCCGCCATAATCCCCATGATGCCACCAGCAAACAGTGTGTAGTGAAAGTGTGCAACTACAAAGTAACTGTTGTGATATTGCGCATCAGCTGCAACGTCGGCTAACACTAAACCTGTAAGGCCACCAATGCCGAATAAGATAATCCAACCCACAGCAAACAACATAGGCGTTTCAAACGTCATAGAACCGCGCCACATCGTTTTAATCCAACAGAAGAACAATACGGCTAATGGTAGTGAAATTGCCATGGTGCTATACATAAAGTAAAGTAAAGCTGGCACTGGCATACCCGCTGTGAAGAAGTGATGCGCCCAAACAACCACGGCTAACGCGCCAATTGCCCACAATGAATAAACTTGTGCTTTATAGCCGTACATAGGCTTACGAGAAAATGTTTGTAAAATTTGTGGAATGAAACCCCAAACTGGCAATAACAAAATATAAACTTCTGGATGACCAAAGAACCAAAATAAATGTTGAAACATAATTGGGTCACCACCACCAGCTGCACTAAAAAAGTGTGTGCCAAAGTGACGATCAGTTAATAACATGGTGACAGCACCAGCTAGCACTGGAATAGTAGCTACTAATAAGAATGCAGTAATCAACCAACCCCATGCAAACATTGGCATTTTCATTAATGTCATGCCAGGCGCGCGCATATTGAACAAAGTTACAATAATGTTAATAGAACCCATTACTGAGGAAATACCGAGTAAATGAACGGCAAAAATCGCGAAATCAACACCAATACCACCTTGCACTGAAAGTGGCGGATAAAACGTCCAACCCGTTGCAATCGCACCATCACCAATGCCAAATAAAGCTAGCGTAAACGGTAATGTTAATAAAATAGCTGAAGGAGGTAATAACCAGAACCCCCAGTTATTTAAACGTGGCAAAGCCATGTCTGGCGCACCAATTTGCAATGGAATCATCCAGTTTGCAAAGCCTGTAGCGGCTGGCATTAATGCAGCAAAAATCATGATAAGGGCATGCACACCAATCAGCTGATTGTAAAATTCAGGTTTCATTAATTGCAAGCCTGGCTGAAATAATTCAGCACGAATGCCTAAAACCATTGCTCCTCCCACCAAAAACATAATGAGTGAGAAGGTTAAATACATCGTACCAATGTCTTTATGGTTGGTGGTTGTTAGCCAACGCATAATGCCACTTGGATGATCATGATGTTCTTCGTCATGCGCTATCGTTGTTGTACTCATTTAAATCTCCTAGTTGCCAGACTAAATTACCAAAATATACTCTTATTATAATTTAACTACTTTATATTGCTTAATAAATCAACAATTACTGACGTGCAGCTTTCACTTGAGCAGGTTGTAGCAGGTCACCCACACTATTACCTAACGCATTACGCTCGTAAGTAATTACTTCTGCAATCTCGTTATCCGTTAAAACGGCTTTCCATGATGGCATCACACCCTTGCCGTTTAAAACGCGATCTAAATGACTATCTTTTAAGTATTTACCATCTGCACCAAATATTGGACCCATTGCTACTTTACTACCAGTTAACGCAGGGAAAGCAGGCGGCAAACCAGCACCCGACACTTGATGGCAAACCGCACAGTTTTTTTCATAAACACCTTTGCCTGCTGTGACTAATTCATCTTTAGTCATTTCTTTAATTTCACCCGCTTTAGCAATCTCTTCTTTTTTAGCGACGACCCATTTTTGGTAATCTTCCATTGATACACCTTCAACTACTACAGGCATATAGCCATGACCTTTGCCACAAAGCTCTTTACATTGCCCACGGTAAGTACCAGGCTTAAGGACTTGCACCCATGTTTCACGAATAAAGCCAGGCACAGCGACACGTGATGATCCAAATTGCGGCACCCACCAGTTATGTAACACATCCGCAGATGTCATTAAAATACGTACTTTTTTACCTACTGGTAACACTAATTTGTTATCTACTTCTAACAAATAATGTTCGCCTTTAGGCGCTTT
>JAYVFU010000187.1:0-9328 GCA_043772865.1 Methylophilaceae bacterium | reverse complement strand
TAAAGCCGACCACAATATCAGGTTGATCTATTTGCAAGCGCTCTTCAAACGCGTTAATTAAAGATTGATGCTTTTGATGGTTCAAAAAACCCTTATATTGCAGCAGAACCACATTCAAACGCCCTTTATCAGAGTTGGGCTTTTCACCGCGCCATTGTCCAGTGTAAATAGTCACATTGTGACCTTTTGTAACGCAATCTTCTGCAATGCGTAACATATCTCGCTGCACCCCACCGAAGGGAAAATACTTAAAAATAAGAAAAGCAAAGTTCAAAATTTAATCGCGGCACAATTCTGCAAAGCATTAATTGTATGCGAAAATATAAATATGTTACGTATTCTATTAGTAAAAACCTCGTCCATGGGCGATGTCATTCACAATATGGCAGTGGCTTCAGACATACATGCACACTTCCCAGATGCACTTATTGACTGGGTGGTTGAAACAAGTTTTGTCGAGATTGTTAAACTCAACCCAAACATTAATAGCATAATTACTGTCGCGATGCGCCGTTGGAAACGCGCCATATTCAGCAGCCAAACCTGGCGTGAAATTTCAGCATTTAAACGCCAAATCAATGCGCAAAAATATGATGCTATTTTAGATACACAAGCCCTATTAAAAAGCGCCATTATTTCACGATTAGCAAATGGCACTACGCACGGACCCAACATCAAAACGGCACGCGAGCCACTCGCCGGGTTTTTGTATCATCGCGGCTATGATATTTCACCCAAAATACATGCGCTTACCCGTTACCGCATGGTAGCGGCACAAGCGCTAGGCTATACACTACCTAGTACACCGCCGGTATATAACTTACAAGTTGATGACATTCATTTACTTAATAACATCCAAAAGATTCCACAAAATTATGTATTGGCCTTGCATAGTACCGCACGTGATGCCAAGCTATGGCCCATCGAACATTGGATTGGATTAGGCCGGTATCTAGCGAGCAAAGGCTTAAGCATATTGTTGCCTTGGGGTAATGAAGCTGAGTTAGCACGTTCTCATTTAATTGCTACATCACTTAATAATGCTGTGGTGCTACCGAAAATGAATTTAACGCAATTAGCGGTACTCATCAAAAAAGCACAAGCTGCCATAGGTGTAGATACAGGGCTGATGCACATGGCTATCGCTTTTAAAATCCCTACACTCGCCATTTTTTGTGATACTCATATCTGGCAAGCTGGCGCTATGCCCAGTGACGGCGCAATAGGTATCACGATTGGTGGTAAGTCGGTATGTCCTTCCGTAAATGAAGCTATTCAGGCATTTAATCAAATAATACCCACATGATTTAAAGGCTTAATTTAATGCCCTCTTGAAATCCATTATGCAAGCTCCATATCAAGCTAACTGAATTCAGGGCTTAACAGCAAAATAACACCATAAATTAAGAGTTAAAAGGAATGACCATGCAGCAAGCAGATCAAAACCCAGATTTGAACAAAGAACTAAACAATGAAGAGTTGCTAGATAACGACCTGCAACAAGGTGGAGCAGCTGGTTCATTAGACGATCGCATTGGCGAGTTAGAGGCGCAGCTTGCAGAAGCGCAAGCCGCAGTATTGTACGTAAAAGCCGAAGGTGAAAATATTCGTCGCCGAACCGCAGATGATATCGACAAAGCACGTAAATTTGCATTAGAAAAATTTAGTGGCGAATTACTTGCTGTAAGAGATAGCTTAGATGGTGCATTGGCAGTAGAAAATGCCACGGTTGAAAGCTACAAAAGCGGTGTAGAACTTACTGCAAAACAGCTGTTGAATGTATTTGAAAAATTCAACATTGCAGAAGTTAATCCAGTAGGTGAAAAGTTTGATCCTAATAAACATCAAGCGATCAGCATGTTGGAATCAGACGCAGAGCCAAACACTGTCATTACCGTATTGCAAAAAGGATACACGCTCAATGAGCGCGTGCTCCGTCCAGCATTAGTGATGGTAGCTAAAGCAAAATAACTGTTTTGCTGTAAGGCCATTCTTTAGATGACCATTTTTTGGTTGTGGGCTTGAAATGAAAAAAACCAGCCCCAAATTAAATCCATAGAAATTGCTAATCACTTAGTAAATCCATCATATATCTGAATAGCGGCTAAATAAATAGAACTAATAGAAAATTGAATAAAGGAAAAATACAACATGGGTAAAATTATTGGCATTGACTTAGGTACTACCAACTCTTGCGTAGCAGTGATGGAAGGCGGCAAACCACGCGTCATTGAAAATGCAGAAGGTACACGTACTACACCATCAATTATTGCATATCAAGAGGATGGCGAAATTTTAGCTGGCGCGCCAGCTAAGCGCCAGGCTGTAACTAATCCTAAATACACGCTATATGCAGTTAAGCGCTTAATTGGTCGTCGTTTTGATGAAAAAGAAGTACAAAAAGACATAGGCTTAATGCCTTACACCATTGCCAAGGCAGATAATGGCGATGCTTGGGTAGAAGTGCGCGGCGAAAAAATGGCGCCACCACAAATCTCGGCCGAAGTATTACGCAAAATGAAAAAAACCGCTGAAGATTACCTTGGTGAAGAAGTGACAGAAGCAGTGATTACAGTACCTGCATATTTTAACGATAGCCAACGTCAAGCCACCAAAGATGCTGGTCGTATCGCTGGTTTAGATGTTAAACGTATCATTAACGAACCTACTGCTGCTGCATTGGCATTTGGAATGGACAAACAAGAAGGTGACCGTAAAATTGCGGTGTATGACTTAGGCGGCGGTACATTTGACGTTTCTATTATTGAAATTTCAGCCATTGATGGTGAACATCAATTTGAAGTACTTTCAACCAATGGTGATACGTTCTTAGGTGGTGAAGACTTTGATAATCGCTTAATTGACTTTTTAGCTGATGAATTCAAAAAAGAAAATGGTGGTCTAGATCTACGTAAAGATTTGTTGGCTAAACAGCGCTTGAAAGAAGCCGCTGAAAAAGCAAAAATCGAGCTGTCATCTGCACAACAAACAGAAGTCAACTTGCCATACATTACGGCAGATGCTACGGGCCCAAAACACTTGGTCGTAAAAATCACACGTGCTAAATTTGAAAGTCTGGTGGATGATTTAATCGAGCGCACCATGGCACCGTGCCGCACCGCTATTAAAGACGCTGGTGTAAGCTTAGATGAAATTACTGACGTTATTTTAGTTGGCGGTCAAAGCCGTATGCCCAAAGTACAAGAAAAAGTAAAAGAGATTTTTGGTAAAGAGCCACGCAAAGACGTTAACCCAGATGAAGCGGTTGCTGTAGGTGCAGCTATTCAAGGTGGCGTGTTACAAGGTGATGTTAAAGACGTATTATTGCTTGATGTAACACCGTTATCATTGGGTATTGAAACGCTAGGCGGCGTGATGACTAAGCTCATCAAAAAGAACACAACGATTCCTACTAAGGCATCACAAGTGTTTTCAACCGCTGAAGATAACCAAAATGCAGTCACAATTCAAGTCTTGCAAGGTGAGCGTGAAATGGCCACTGCAAACAAATCACTTGGTCAATTTAACTTAAGCGAAATTCCACCAGCTGCACGTGGCACGCCACAAATTGAAGTGACTTTTGATATTGATGCTAACGGTATTTTGCATGTTTCTGCAAAAGACAAAGCCACTGGTAAAGAAAATAAAATTACCATCAAAGCGAACTCTGGTTTATCAGAAGCTGAAATTCAACAAATGGAAGAAGATGCTGCTAAATATGCAGACGAAGATAAAAAGTTACGCGAAACAGTCGATGCACGTAATGCAGCTGACGGCATGGTACATAGCGTGAAAAAATCACTGGCTGAGCATGGCGATAAAATCGATGCGGCAGAAAAATCAGCAATTGAAACAGCCATTAAAGATGTTGAAGATGTAATGAAAGATGGCGACAAAGAAACCATTGAAGCAAAAACCAACATTTTAATGGAAGCTTCACAAAAGCTAGGTGAAAAAGTCTACGCTGAGCAACAAGCTGCGCAAAATACTGAAAGCGCGCAACAACCACAAACTGAAAAAACAGTGGACGGTGATGTGCTAGATGCTGAGTTTGAAGAAGTGAAAAAAGACTAGAAATAGTCATTAGCTAATCGTCGTAAGTACTTAGATAAGGCCCCAAAAGCTTGAGACTAAGACTTACGATTTTTGGCTTTAATGTGTTCACTTTTAACTAAAAAATAATGACTGAAAATTATGGCTGCTAAAAAAGATTTTTATGAAGTACTAGGCTTAAATAAAGATGCCTCAGCGGTAGAAATTAAAAAGTCTTATCGCAAGTTGGCAATGAAGTATCATCCAGACCGTAATCCTGATAACCCAAAAGCTGAAGATCAATTCAAAGAAGCTAAAGAAGCTTACGAGATTTTATCTGATGACCAAAAACGTGCTGCTTATGATCAATATGGTCACGCTGGCGTAGATCAATCCGCTGGCGGCGGCGCTGGCTTTAGTGGTGCAGGTTTTGGCGATGCGTTTGGTGATATTTTTGGTGATATTTTCG
Organism: Methylophilaceae bacterium; assembly: GCA_043772865.1. Classification (GTDB taxonomy): domain Bacteria; phylum Pseudomonadota; class Gammaproteobacteria; order Burkholderiales; family Methylophilaceae; genus JACMMS01. Next base: position 4,827 of record JAYVFU010000187.1, on the reverse strand, counting down.
GCGGTGGCCGTGGTGGTGGTCAGCGCAATAATGTGTATCGCGGTGCAGACTTACGCTACAACATGGAAATTTCATTAGAAGACGCCGCCAAAGGCAATGAAACCAAAATCCGCATCCCTGTGCAAGCAGCATGTGAAACTTGTAATGGTTCTGGCGCTAAAAAGGGCAAAGCGCCAGTTACTTGTACTACCTGTGGTGGACATGGCCAAGTACGGATGCAGCAAGGCTTCTTCTCTGTACAACAAACCTGTCCTAAATGTCATGGCACCGGCAAGATAATAAAAGAAGAAGACAAATGCGATACCTGTCACGGCGCAGGTCGTATGAAAACCAACAAGACACTTTCAGTTAAAATTCCAGCTGGTGTAGATGAAGGCGACAGAATTCGTTTAACTGGCGAAGGCGAAGCTGGCGTAAATGGCGGACCTACTGGTGATTTATATGTGGTAATTCACCTTAAAAAGCATAATATTTTTGAGCGTGATGGTGGTAATTTACATTGCGAGATGCCTATTAGCTTCACGACTGCTGCTTTAGGCGGTGAGATAGAGGTGCCCACATTAGGCGGCTCAGCTAAGATGAAAATACCAGCTGAAACACAAACAGGTGCAGTATTTAGATTACGCGGTAAAGGCATTAAGCCATTACGCTCTAATGAAAATGGTGATTTAATGTGCCATGTAGTCGTTGAAACGCCAGTGAAATTAACTGATCGCCAAAAAGAGCTATTGCGTGAGTTTGATACGAGCACACAAGCTGATACTGGCAAGCACAGCCCTAGGTCTAAGGGTTGGTTGGACAAAGTAAAAGATTTATTTGAGTAATCATTAAATCAGCAAGCTGTAATTAAAAAGCCCGCAAATGCGGGCTTTTTAATTTATTATCCAGAATATAAATCTAATAAATTAGCTCAATTGGTTAAGCATCTCTTTTAACTCCAAAGTTACATCATCGAAATCTTCAAATCGCTTACCATCAGTTTTTGCATACCAGTAACGACTATTGCCTTGATCACCTTCTATCTTGTGCAACACGGCATGTAACCAATAGGCGATTGGCTCTTTACAATCTTGTGCAATATTGTGAGAAGCTGCCCAATCTCCAGCCAAAGCAAATGAAACGGCTAGCTTTAAAGTTTGTGTATTCTCAATCATGCTAGATGATTAGCAGGGATAATCACTAAAGAGGATACTCAATAGTACCTTTCTGAATGAATTCAATCTTATAGCCGTCAGGGTCTTCTACAAAGGCGATGATGATAGTGCCATGTTTCATTGGCCCTGCATCGCGCACTACCTTGCCACCTTTTAGTTTCACTTTTTCACAAGCGGCATAAGCATCATCTACTTCTAATGCCATATGGCCATAGGCTGTGCCCATGACATAGCTTTCTTTACCGTAGTTGTAGGTAAGTTCAATCACGCTGTTATCGTATTCGTTACCATAACCAACAAAAGCGAGGGTAAATTCGCCATCAGGATAGTCTTGGCTGCGAATCAACTTCATACCCAATACTTCGGTATAAAAATGAATCGATTTTTCTAAATTACCTACGCGTAGCATGGTGTGCAAAATGCGCATAATAAATCTCCCAAATGGTACTGATTATTTTTTATAATAAAACTCTGTGAAGCAACGAACTACGAATTATAAATTATGACTTAATTACCGTAATTTTATGATACTTTTCAAGTAGTTGCTCTTTGCTTTCCACAATATCTACATCCAGTGGAATACAATCGATTGGGCAAACTTCTACACATTGCGGTGTATCAAAATGACCTACACATTCTGTACATAAATTTGGGTTAATCACATAAATCTCTTCACCTTGAGAAATTGCCCCATTAGGACATTCCGGTTCGCAGACATCACAATTAATACACTCATCAGTAATCATCAATGCCATGAGTAATTACGCCTGTGCTAGTTTCTCAACAATGGCCGCTTCTACAATTGGCGATACAAATTGATGCACATCGCCTCCTAGCTTTGCCACTTCACGCACTAAACTAGATGATACAAACATATATTGCTCGGCTGGCGTCAAAAAGATAGTTTCCAACTTAGGATAAAGCTTGCGGTTCATACCTGCTAATTGAAACTCATATTCAAAATCTGAAGCTGCGCGTAAGCCACGCATAACCATTTGTGCGCCTTGATTTTGTACAAACTGCATTAAAAGTCCAGAAAAGCCGACTACCGTCACATTGGCATAACTTTTAAGTACCGCTTGTGCAAGTGCTACACGTTCATCTAAGGTAAACAAAGTGTTTTTACTGGTACTACCCGCTACAGCAACTACCACCTTATCAAATAAACTGGCGGCGCGCTGCACTAAGTCTTCATGGCCGAATGTAACGGGGTCAAATGTGCCAGGATAAACAACTTTGCGGATTGAATGATTTGAACTCATAACGAGATTTTAACATGGCAGGTATTTAAATGAGCATGCTTGTAAAGACATGCACACTTAAACTGATGTGTGTGCCACTTTTAGCAAATGATAATAAACACTGCCCGCCCTACCATGCTTAATAATATCGAAGCCATCGGCTGCATTTAAAGCATATTCCGTCTCAACATACAAAAATCCATCTACAGCTAAATGCTCTGGCAATTGCGGCAATAATTTATCTAGCCAACCTTGCTCATAAGGTGGGTCGCAAAAAATAATATCAAACTTTAGCTGGTTTTTTACTAAAAAAAGCAGGGCATCGGTTTGAATGATTTGTGCAGCATCGGCTTTAAGTAAGGTTTTATTTTGCATTAAAAATTGATAGGCAAGCGCTGATTTTTCTATCATCACTGCTTGTTTTGCACCGCGTGATAGTGCTTCAAACCCCATCACGCCGCTACCTGCAAATAGATCCAAACAATTTAAGCCATGCAACTCTTGGCCCAGCCAATTAAATACGGTTTGTCGGACGCGGTCTGGTGTGGGACGTAAACCTGCCGCATCAGGAAACTTTAATACGCGGCTTCGCCATACACCCGCGTTAATTCGAATTTGGTTAGACTTGCTCAATAAAGGCTTACATTCAATTAAGAGTTTTAATTACTTAATACTTATTAAATTACTTACTAACTGGTTTATCAACAGACTCACCACCTGCCACCACCACTGTTACAAAGTTTTCAGGTTTTATTCTGCGCGCAAATGCTTCTTTAATTTGCGCAGTGGTTACTTTTTCTATTTGTGCATTGTAAGTATCTAAATAATTTAGCGGTAACTTATAAAAGCCGATAACAGCGAGGTAGTCTAAAATTTTACTATTGCTATCAATACGCATAGGAAAGCCACCGATAATATTTTGCTTAGCTGCCAACAGTTCTTTTTCAGTCACGCCACCCGCAATAAATTTATTTAAGGTTTCACGTACTAATTTTAGCGCCTCATCTGATTGCGCACGTTTAGTTTGCAAACCAATTTGAAAAGGGCCTAAATCAGACATTGGCATAAAGTAACTATACACGCTGTAGACCAAGCCACGTTTTTCGCGCACCTCTTCAGTTAAGCGCGATACAAAACCGCCGCCACCCAGAATATAATTACCTACATACAAAGGAAATAAATCAGCATCACCACGTTTAATGCCAGGGTAACCAAGCAAAATGTGTGATTGTGACGCTGGGTGTGCAATATTGTTAGTGACTGGCGCTAAAGGTAAAGTAACTTCAGGCAATTTAGCTACTGCAGGTGTATGTGGCAAGCCATTAGAAATACGATCCGCTATTTCGTGCGCTTGAGTTATTGTCATATCACCAATGAGGGCAATCACTGCGCCACGGCTGGTATAGTGCGTGTTATAAAAGCGCTGCAGGTCTTCACGATTAATACTAGCAACCGTTGCTGGTTCGCCACTTTCATCTAAGGCATAAGGGTGATTTCCATAAAGTGCCTTCATAAACGCTTTATTAGAAATACTTTCTGGCTGAGTAGCAGATTCTTGTAAGCCTGAAATAATGCGGGCTTTTTCTCTTACTAAAACGGCGCTCACAAAATCTGGTTTTTGTAAAACATCGTTAAATACATTAAGCGCCTGAGTTTGCTCGGTAGAAGAACTTAACGTACGTAATTTAAATGAGGCACGATCTGCATCAAAATCACCCCCTAAAATTGCGCCGATATCCGCTAATTTATTCGAAATAACTTCATCTGACATACCAGCAGCACCCAGCGTCATCATATATTTTGTAATGCCTGCAACGCCAGATTTCTCTGCCGTATCGCGGGCACTGCCTGCTGCAAAATTGGCACTAATATCAACAATTGGCAAATCGTGGTTTTCTACAAAATAAACTTCGCTACCAGCTGCGGTTTGCCATTGCTGTATTTTTAAAGCGGCGTTAGCAGACAAAGTGAACAAGCTAATAAATAATATAGCTAATTGCTTCATATTTTTTTTCATACGCGTTGATTACCTTAACATACTGATTAAATAGATTAAAATTATGACTTACAAATTTTTCCGCTTACCCTTATCGACACCTAATGCACATGCGGTTTGCCTTGAGGTTTTGCGTTAGGATCGATGGGTTGTGGGTCCAATGTTGCAACAATCATATTATCTTTGACCAAATATTTTTTTGCGACCGCTTGCACTTGTTCTGAAGTGACCGCTTTAATATTAGCAATATAGTCTTGGCTTAGCTTCCATGAATACCCTGTTGTTTCTAACGTGCCTAACTCCATTGCTTGACCAAACATAGAGTCGCGCTTATATACTTCAGAGGCAATAACACTCGCTTTAATACGGTTGAGTTCGTCCACAGTGGCGCCCGATGCCTTGACGATATCCACTTGCGCCAATAAAGCAGTCTCTA
>JAYVFU010000186.1:0-30174 GCA_043772865.1 Methylophilaceae bacterium | reverse complement strand
GGCTCACTCCAGAGAAATGTGCTTCTGAAATAAATCCTTCAAAACATCCAGCCGAAATTTGCGCGTAATCTTGATTCCAGCCGTTTAAAAATGTGGCCTGCTCATCAAAATCATGGCTAAATTGATGGCGGAATTGTGGAGTGTTTTGATGTTGATTTAAGTCGTTGAGCATAGGTTGATTTATCCTAAATTTCCCAAGTAAATCACAAAGAGGTTGCTGTAGCTAATCGCTTTTTTTGCACAAAAGGCAAAAGCGTTAATAGTTAAAACATTGATAATTAAGCAAAGAATATACCGATATTGAAATGTTCACTACATCACTACCGTTTGTTTAAGCCTTCCCCTATTTGCAACGCTTTAGCTTAATTTAGATCACTCGATTACCCGCCTCATCAATCACCACTTCGCCATCTTCTTTGCTAAATGCTTTTAATTGGGGCAGGGGCAGAATATCTAGCACCAATTCGGATGGTCTGCATAAGCGTACACCTAATTCTGTGACTACAAATGGGTGATTAATTAAAATTGGGTGCGCGAGCATTGCATCCATTAGTTGGTGATCAGTGAGGTTTAAGTTGTTTAGTTTTAATTCACTACAAATAGGCTCTTTTTCGCGCAAAGCCCCTCTTACAGTTAAATTGGCGGCTGAAATAAGTGTTTGCAATTGCTCAAATGTTGGTGGGTTGGTTAAATACTCAATGACTTGCGGCACTATGCCTGTATTGCGGATAAGCGCCAAAGTATTGCGTGAAGTGCCGCAGTTTGGATTATGGTAAATGGCTACGCGATTCATATTAGAGTTTTCTTGCATATAATAAAAGTTATCATCATAAAGTTAGCAGCAATATTGAGCAAATAGCATGTCAATATTGTGGGTGTTGATTTAGCCGCTGTGCGGTAAAATGCGTGCGTTGAGATATTGATTGAAGTTATTAGATTAAAACCATGAGAAGTAGACAAAAACGCATCGCCAGAGAATTTTTTAATGCAGAAAATCGCCCCATTTTAACGGCTATCATCGAATCGCTAGACCAAGAAGGTCGTGGTGTTGCTCGCTTAGAAGGTAAAGCTATTTTTATAGATGGCGCATTACCAGGCGAAAAAGTCACCTACAAAATCACACGTGAAAAGCCAAGTTTTGCTTTTGCCAATGTGGTAGAAATACTTAAGCCTTCTAACTTGCGTGTGATACCGCAATGCAAACATTTTAATGTGTGTGGTGGCTGTAAATTGCAACATCTTGATTTTGCTGGGCAAGTGGCCGTTAAACAGCGCTTGCTAGAAAATGATCTTACCCATATTGGTAAAGTCACGCCAGAAAACATGCTGCCGCCGATGTATGGTCCAACCTGGGGCTATCGCCATAAAGCGCGCTTAAGTGTGAAGTATGTGACTAAGAAAGAGCGTGTATTGGTAGGCTTTAACGAAAAAGGTACACGATATGTAGCCGATATGAATAGCTGCGAAGTTTTAGTGCCAGCGGTCTCAGCTTTAATAGCGCCTTTGCAAGCGATGATAGTGCAACTCACGTTGCGCGATAAAATTCCACAAATTGAGCTAGCCGTGGGTGAGGGTGACTACATTGTGCTGATTTTTCGCATAATGGAAGCTTTGCAGCCCGCTGATGAAGTCATTTTAAAAGCGTTTGCTGATACAAATAAAGTGAATATCTGGACGCAAACTAAAGGCCCCGAAACCGTTAAACCTTACTATCCACTTGATGGCAACGCACTGAAATACTCACTGCCAGAATATTCGCTTATATATCCGTTTAAGCCCAACGAGTTTACCCAAGTAAACCCACAAATTAATCAAGTGATGATACGCCGAGCCATGCAGTTATTAAACCCAAAAAAAAACGAACGTATTGCCGATTTCTTTTGTGGTATTGGTAACTTTACTTTGCCCATCGCCCGCAGTGGTGCATTAGTATTGGGGCTAGAAGGTTTAGATAACCTAGTCGCCCGTGCTGTTGAAAGTGCGACTTTAAATGGTTTACAAGTTACTACGCAATTTGGTGTATCCGATTTATTTAAAATGACTGCAGAAGCACTGACTGGTTTAGGCCATTTTGATAAATGGTTAATAGATCCGCCACGTGATGGCGCATTTGAGTTGGTAAAGGCATTACACGAAACTAATTGTCCCAAACGTATTGTTTATGTGTCGTGCAACCCTGCTACTTTAGCCCGAGATGCCGATGTGTTGGTGAATGAAAAAGGCTATGTGATGAGCGCGGCAGGGGTCATGAATATGTTCCCCCATACCACGCATGTTGAATCTATTGCATTGTTTACTAAGCTTTAGTTTTTATCCACACTGAAGGCTGTGGCGCCGCTAGAAGCTAGTAATAGCAAGCCGCCTGCGATAGAAATATCTTTTAAAAACATAATGCTTTGCATTTGGTCTGCCATATTATTGTGGAACAAAACGGCAGCAACCACAGTGAAAATTGCCAAAGCAACCGCTACAATACGTGTTTTAAAACCAATGACAATCGCAATACCACCAAGTAACTCAAGGGCAATGGTCGGCCATAATAAAACACCTGGTAAACCTACCGACGCCATGTAACCCATTGTGCCTGCTGGGTCTTTTATTTTACCAATGCCAGCCATAATGAAAATTACTGCTAAAAAAATGCGCCCTAGCAGGTGTGAGTATTTATTCATTTGTTTCTCCTTTAATATTCATATTAATAATTAATGTACGCGTGAATCAATTTATACCTTACGCTAAAAAGCCACCCCCTGTAAACGGTAAATCCAGTAAAATCAGCTGATGGATTCTAAGCGATGGTTTTAATGTTTAAACGGTTACTTGTCTCAAGTTTTATTCTTTCAAGTTTGGTTTTCTTGGGTTTTACTTGCCTGCTGATTGGCTGTAGCAAACCAGCGTCGCATGCAACCAGCTTAAAACACACCCCTATCAAATTCGCAATAGCTCAAGCACCGCTTAATTTGGATCCACGTTATGCGACCGATGCCGCGTCAGAGCGGGTTAATCGCCTGATTTATCGCAGTTTAATTGATTTTGATAAAGCCGCTAAACCCAAGCCAGACCTAGCTAGCTGGTTTGAAGTAAGCCCTACGCATTACCGGTTTACGCTCTTAAACACCCATCAACAACCGCGCTCAATTTTTCACGATAATTCGCCGCTTACCGCACAAGATGTGGTGGCTACCTATCAATCTTTTAGTCAGTTAAAAGATTCGCCACATAGCGCTGAATTTGCCAATATCAGCCGCATAGAAGCGTTGAACGATAATGTCGTTGATTTTTATTTGGCACAACCAGATACTAATTTTGTCGCCAAACTCATTATTGGCATATTGCCGAATGCATTAATTAAATCTAACCATGATTTCGCACATCAACCTGTAGGCAGTGGGCCGCTAAAGTTTGTATCATGGAAAAATAAGCTGCATTTACAACGTATTGCAGATCAACAAGATTTTATTCTCAGTGAAGTGAAAGACCCCACCGTGCGTGTTTTAAAACTCATGCGTGGCGAAGCCGATTTGCTACAAAGCGATTTGCCACCAGAGCTAGTTAAGTATATGCAAAAGCAAAGTGGCATCACAGTGCAAAGCAGTATTGGCGCAAATTTCTCGTATATTGGATTCAATATGCGCGACCCAGTTTTGAGTAAACAAGCGGTGCGCGAGGCGATTGCCCATGCGGTAGATAGGCAGGCGATTATTCAGCAGGCGATGTTGGTAGGTAGCCGCGCGGCGGGGGCAATATTGCCGCCAGAACATTGGGCGGGCAACCCTAATTTAGCATCCTATGATTACAACCCCAAGCTCGCGCGGGAGTTATTGCAACAGACGGGTATTAAATTACCATTAAAATTGGTGTATAAAACCTCCACCGATGCCCAGCGTGTAAGGCTAGCCACCATGATGCAAGCGCAAATGCGCGAAGCGGGTATTGAGTTGGAAATTCGCAGCCTGGATTGGGGTACGTTTTTTAGTGATATCAAACAAGGCAGTTTTCAGCTTTATGGACTTACTTGGATAGGTATTAAAACGCCAGAAATTTATGCAAAAGCCTTCGGCTCGCAATCTATTCCGCCGTTAGGGGCTAATCGCGGGCGCTTTCAAGATAAAGATTTAGATGATTTGCTGTTGGTAGCTGAACATAGCCAGCAAGCGGGTGATTGGCAAAAAGTCACGGCTTATATTCACCATGATTTGCCGTATGTGCCGTTGTGGTATGAAGGTCAGTTTAATGCCATTCGTACAGATGGGATTAAAACGCTGGATAACAATGAGCTACAACCCGATGGTAATTGGGATAGCTTAAAAACAATTAAGGTAAACAATGCACATTGATATTTCAATTGCCAAACAAACGTTAAAAGTGTTTGATAACTTAGGCAAGTTGCTGCATCGCTACAGCATTTCTAGTGCAGCCAACGGTGTGGGTTGCTTAAAAAATAGCGGTTGTACGCCAATGGGTAAGCATATCATTCGCGCAAAAATCGGGGCTGGTGCGCCTGTAGATGCGGTGTTTGTTGGGCGCAGGCCTACAGGTGAAATTTGGTCGCCAGAACTAATGCAGGCATTTCCAAATCGTGATTGGATTTTAACGCGTATTTTATGGCTATCTGGCAACGAAGTTGGTGTTAATCGCCTAGGTAATGTTGATACCATGCAGCGATATATTTATATTCATGGCTCACATAGTCTGGCAGAAATGGGCAAGGTGGGTTCGCATGGCTGTATACGCATGCGTAATGACGATGTGATTGAACTGTTTGATTTAGTGCCTGTGGGGACAGCCGTTATGATTTTAGATGGTGAATCTCAGTTGCTAAATCATCACCAAAATCATCACAAAGAAGAACCCAATGATTAGCAGGCTTCTGGGCATTATCCCAGTTATTTTTGGCGTATTGCTACTCACGTTTTTACTCGTGCATTTAATCCCGGGCGATCCAGTAGAAGTCATGCTAGGTGAATCTGCCACCAGTGCAGACCGCACCCAACTACGTGCGGAATTAGGCTTAAACCAGCCATTGCCAGCTCAATTTTTAAGCTATATCAGCAAGTTGAGTGTGGGTGATTTTGGGCACTCTATACACACAAAAACGCCTATTTCAACCTTGTTAGCAGAGCGGCTGCCCAATACCGCAAAACTTGCTTTATTAGCGTTAATTATTGCCATTGTTATTGGGTTGCCACTCGGCGTGCTAGCCGCGCTCAATGCCAATAGCTGGCTTGATAAAACGGCTACGATATTGAGCCTAACGCTTTCTGCCATGCCACATTTTTGGCTAGGCCCATTAATGATGATGGTATTTGCTTTATGGCTAGGCTGGCTACCTGTGAGCGGCATGGAAAATGCAACTTCCATTATTTTGCCCGCATTGACGCTGGGGTTTGGTTTGGCAGCCATTCTTACGCGTATGACACGCGCTAGTTTGCTAGAAGTTTTGCATGAAGATTTTGTACGCACGGCGCGTGCCAAAGGGTTAACTGAATACACAGTGATTATCCGCCATGCTTTGCGCGCTGCATTATTGCCTATCATTACCGTGCTAGGTTTGCAATTGGGTAGTTTGCTGGCAGGGGCGGTAATCACCGAAACCGTATTCAGTTGGGATGGCGTAGGGCGCTTATTAGTGGAATCTATAGAAAAGCGTGATTATCCCGTTACGCAGGCATGTGTATTGGTAGTAGCGTTAAGCTATGTAGTGATTAACTTATTGACAGACTTAATTTACACGCAGGCAGATCCACGCGTGAAGTTTAATTAAAATGGTGCACCGTTTTTTATATCGTTTACCTATATTGGTGCTTGTATTTTGGGCGCTCACTGTTGTGGTTTCTTTATTGTGGGATTTTCATCCCAACGCCATAAACCTGCAAAAAATTTTACTAGCGCCCAATGTGCATGCGCTGTTAGGTTGCGATGATTTAGGGCGCGAAGTGTTTGCCAGACTAATCAATGGTGCGCGGGTTTCTATGCTGGTAGCGCTAGTGGTCACTGTAATCACCCTGCTGTTTGGCACCGCAATAGGCTTAATTTCGGGCTTTTATGGCGGTAAAGTAGATAGGGTAATCATGCACATCACCGATGTATTTATGGCTTTCCCAGGCATATTGCTAGCGATTGCTTTTGCAGCTGTGCTGGGGGCAGGCTTGGGTAATTTAATCTTTGCCTTGTGTATGACCAGCTGGGTAGGTTATGCACGCTTAACACGCGCACAGGCTTTAAGCTTACGCAATCGGCAGCATGTATTGGCAGCAGAATCTTTAGGCGCCAGCGTGCCGCGCATTATGTTTAAACATATGTTGCCGCTACTCGCCGCGCCACTAGTGGTTGAAGCGACCTACAGCATTGCGGGGCTGATTATTGCAGAGGCGAGCTTATCGTTTTTAGGCTTAGGCATACAGGCACCCAACGCCTCATGGGGCGCTATGTTGCGCGATGGCGTACGCTATATGCTAGTTGCCCCGCATTATGTGCTGGCAGTAGGCTTAAGTTTGATGTCGCTGGTATTTGCCATTAACTTGTTAGGTGACCAGTTGCGGGATTATCTCGACATTAAAGTGGATATTAAATAGTGCTATCTTTTTATAAATACTTTACAGGCACTTGTAAAATAGCCATGTAAAATAGCAGATTAAGTAGAATCGCACGTAGAAAGTAGTAAACAGGTTATGACAACAAATACCATTAGCTGGGAAAGCAAAACCAAAGGCACTAAACCAGCAAAAACCGAGACGCATACTGCCTATTGGCAATCTGAAGCGCATAATCCACCACCAAAACGCGTACAGGTGATTGATGATACATTAAGTGCAGATGCCGCTTATAAGCTAGCCTGTGAAGGTAACGCTATGTTGTGGAGTGGTGATTTTCAAAATGCTAAACATCTAATGCAAGCCATTTCACGTCGTATTGATAACCGATTTACCAAGCCCAAAGTGGTAAAAGCGGCTAACCAAGCTGAGCGCTCAAATGAGTCCAGCCCTCAAGCCCAGTTTCATTTGCATCGTAAAAACCAAATTGAGCGTGCGCGTACTTTAGGCATGTTGTTAGTAGAATTATCTGCTGATTATGCGTTGCCGTATAACCGAGCGCCCGATGTAAAAGCAGCTTGTGATAGCGCTTATGGCGTAATGAAAAATGGCGTTGAGAAAAAGACGATTGTAGTATCATTACGCGAACTTTTAGGGGTCATCGGCGCTTACGAATGGCGTAAAAATGGCGTGGATATTGAAGCGCTTAACGCAAAAATCACCCCTTATTATGGGGTTTACTCGCCATTACGTGGTGAATATATCAACCTGGTTGCTACAGCACCCATCGCACCTAGTGTTAAAACTGCGTTTGATATTGGCACAGGCACAGGCGTACTAGCGGCTTTGTTAGCACAACGTGGTGTAGCAAATGTAATGGCGACAGACACAAATCCACGTGCGATTAAGTGTGCGACAGAAAATATCACCAAATTAGGCTTAACAAAAACTGTTAAAATTTTTGAGGCCGATTTATATCCTGTAGTAGGCCGTGCCGATTTAATTGTGTGTAATCCACCATGGATTCCAGCAAGTGCTAATTCACCCATAGATCATGCGATTTATGACCCTAATAGCCAAATGCTTAAGGGTTTTTTAAATGGTTTGGTCGGATATTTAAATCCAAAAGGTGAGGGCTGGTTGATTATGTCAGATATTGCCGAGCATTTAGGTTTACGCACAAGAGAAGCCCTGCTCGCCATGTTTGAAGCCGCAGGTTTAACGGTAATAGAAAAGTTAGACATCAAACCAACACACGCAAAAACACAAGATAAAACGGATGCACTTTATGCAGCACGCGCCAAAGAAGTGACCTCGCTTTGGCGATTAAAAGCGGCTAATTAAATAGCTGTTTAAAAAATAATAGTTTAAACGACCTTGAACGAATGCTTATCTAATCAAAAACCTATCATTATCGTTATTCCCGCGTAGGCGGGAATCCAGTTAAGTTATTGAGTAGCCTAGATTCCGGTCTACACGGGAATAACAGACTTCTGGTTTTTTGTGTAAATGAGTGCAGCATTTAGATTTGAGCAAAAGGAAAATATGTCGCTAGGCCCTATTATGTTAGATGTAGTCGGCACTGAATTAACCGCCGATGACATCCACCGACTGCAACATCCCTTAGTGGGTGGCGTAATTCTTTTCGCACGTAACTTCGTTTCTACCTCGCAATTAAAAGTGCTTACAGCCAGTATTCATGCATTACGCCAACCACCGCTACTCATTGCAGTAGACCATGAAGGTGGTCGTGTACAGCGCTTTAGAGAAGGTTTTACTAAAATTCCACCTATGCGTGAGTTCGGTAAAATTTGGGATAAAAATCCTAAACGTGCTAAGCAATTAGCGCAAGAAGCAGGCTGGATTTTAGCTGCAGAACTCAGGGCACATGGTGTCGATTTTAGCTTTACGCCCGTACTCGATATGGATTATGGTGAAAGCCAAGTGATTGGTGATAGGGCGTTTCACTTGAACGCACAGGCCATTAACGAATTGGCATTCCATCTGATGCAAGGGCTAAAAAAAGGCGGTATGGCAGCTGTGGGTAAGCATTTCCCTGGGCATGGCTTTGTGGTGGCAGATTCTCATGTGGCAATTCCTGTGGATGAGCGCGAGTTTGATACCATTGCCCAAAACGATATGCAGCCTTTCCGCCAGATGATAGACGAAGGGCTAGCGGCAATTATGCCAGCGCATGTAATTTACCCCAAAGTGGATAATAAACCTGCTGGCTTCTCACAAAAGTGGTTGCAAAAGGTATTGCGCGAGCGTTTGGGCTTTAATGGTGTGATTTTTAGCGATGATTTAAGTATGGAAGGTGCCTCAGTAGGCGGCGATGTCACTTCGCGAACCCTAGCCGCACTCCATGCCGGCTGCGATATGGTGCTGTTATGTAATCGCCCAGATTTGGCTGATGAATTGCTAGACAAACTAAAATGGACAATATCCGCACAGACAATCGCCCGTTTAGCACGCATGCATGGCCACAAACCAGCTTTAGATTTAACTGCATTACATGAAGATGCTGCCTTTGTGCAGGCGCTGCATGAAGTAGGGCAAGTGGGTAAGCAAGAAGGTGAATTATTTGCTTAACAAAATTTTACGTGTGTTACATAGTATTAACAAAAATACGCTTGAAACTTAGTCTTAAAATCAGTAGTCTTAACCACGTTATCTTTTGATAACTTAACTTTAAAAGGAAATTTCAAATCATGTTTGATGATGTTCAAGTATTAGGTCGTTCAGAAACGGCACAATCGAGCACTAATAAAGTATTGCGTAATACTTATGCACTACTTGGCCTAACAATGATTCCTACCATTATTGGTGCGTACTTTGGTACACAAATTAACTTCAGTATCATTGCGCAACACCCAATTATGTTTGCAATTGCCTATCTGGCGATTATGTTTGGTATGTTTAGTGCAATTTCAGCAAACCGTAATAGCAGCGTAGGCGTGTGGCTTCTGTTTGCTGTCACGTTCTTATTCGGTTTAATGCTAGGGCCAATTTTGCAGCATGCACTGCATTTAAGTAATGGTGGACAAATTGTCGCTATGGCAGCAGCGGGTACTGGTATTACTTTTTTAAGCCTTGCAAGTATTGCAGCTTCACCAGCGCGTGATTTTAGTAGTATTGGTAAGTTCTTGTTTATTGGCTTGATTTTGGTGATAGTGGCATCTCTTGCTAATTTGTTTTTTAATATTCCAGCGTTGTCACTAGCCATTTCAGGTGTATCTGTGTTAATTTTCTCAGGCTACATTTTGTATGACGTTAACCAAATCGTACGCGGCGGACAAACTAACTACATCATGGCCACATTAAGCTTGTATCTAAATATTTATAATATTTTTGTTAATTTATTGAATATTTTGATGGCTTTAATGGGTAATCGTGATTAATTTGACTGCTGATTATTAAATTTAGTTATTAGTAAAAAGCCGACGAAAGTCGGCTTTTTTTATGGACATTTATTTTGTTAACGTTGCTTTATTGACTATCTGGCAAACGCTATTTTCGCGAAGGGGCGTCGCTCCTACAAAAAAAATCACACGGTTTATGTAGGAGGCACGCCCCGTGCCGAATGGAATGTTGGCGAGCTATGCAAATATCGCTTGAACCCAAGAAACTGTATCTACAAAACCACAAGACTAGTCATAAATTTTGAAAAGATAATAGCAGTAATAATGCCTGCCAAAATGAGACCAATCCAAATTCTTTGAGTTAATGCAGGGTCAGATGATGTTCCCCATAAATGACTAAGCATAGTAATAGTAGAAGTTGTTCCACTAAGTGCACCATAAGCTAAAGCAAAAACTGAGATAAAACCAACCCAGAAAAATAACAATAAAGAAAAGCTAGCGCCGCTAAACTTAAACAAAAAGTAAGGATGCGTTAAATGCCACTTAAGCGTGAACTTTAAAACTAAGTATGTTGGGAAAAAGAGTATGGTGATAAAGCAAAAAATGAAAGCTAATAAAGCGCCCATCATCCTATCAATTACGCCTGTTGGACCATTATCAAAAATTATCATTATTTAATAGCTTTAGTGTAAATAGTAGAGTCAATTTTGACTCGCGTGTTTCAAAGTTTAAACTGTAACAAGCAGTTGGGTTTAAAAATCTACAAAACAATTTTAACGTTACTTTCGTGTGGTGTCGCTCCTACCAAAAACAATGCGCTGTTTATAATGGGAGACAGACCTAGTACCGAATGCATTTTAGTCATGTAGGGTGGGTATGCTTAGTTGTTATTTATCTAACCTGCGCTGCCTAAAAAATGCAGATAATGCCGTGCTACATTCCTCACTCATTACGCCGGTTATCACACTTGTATGATGATTTAGTTTAGGTTCAGCCATTAAGTTAATGACGCTGCCACAAGCGCCTGTTTTTGGGTCGTTTGCACCGTAAACTAATTTTGCAATTCGTGCATGTTGAATAGCGCCGCTGCACATGGCGCAGGGTTCTAGCGTAACGTAGAGCGTGCAGTCTACTAAACGATAATTACTCGTGTTTTGGGCGGCATCGCGCAGTGCCATGATTTCAGCGTGTGCAGTGGGGTCATTTAGACTAATGGGGGAATTCGCGCCGCGCCCTATAATAACGCCATCTTTTACTACAACGGCACCTACCGGCACTTCTCCAGCAAGTGCGGCTTTTGCGGCGAGTTGTAGGGCTATTTGCATGTAATCTGCGTCAGTCATTTTGTTGTAGCCTGTTGATTTACTTGTTTGGATTAAATGCTTTAATGAGTTGCTGCATTCTTAATGATTTTTCACTTCTTAAATTTTCACTGCTTGAATTTTCAAGGCTAGAATTTTGACTATAACGTAAGCTATTGTAAATTTCACCAATTTCTAAAATAGATTGAGTTTGGCTAGGTAATGCAATGGCTACGCGCTTGGAAAAATCTTGTGCGCCTTCGGTTGTTAGCGGAATAAGCCCTACTTTTTTGAGTTTAGCTAAATAGCGTTGGTAGTGTTTTTGGCTTGTATTTAATGATACTTTTGTGGTTTTTAGCAAAAAGTAGCTAATTACCAACATGACAGCGGCAATGCTGGCCATCATCCACAAAATTAAGTACTGTAATGAGTAGTTTTTTCCCATCAATTTGGAGAGTAGTTCAAATTGCTTTTGCTCGTTATAGCCTAGCACCCATTGGTTCCAGTTATTATTAACGGTATCCCAACGCAAGTAGATTGAGCGCAGTAGTGAGTAGTCTTGCCGTGCCATCATGGGTAGCTCTGTGGTATCGCTCAGTGCGCTAGCGATGTTATCATCGATTCTGGCAGGAGAAACTGCCGCTGTTGGGTCGATGCGCACCCAGCCTTGTTCATCTAGCCAGACTTCTGCCCAGGCATGCGCGTCTGATTGGCGCACGATTAAGTAGTGTCCATTGGGGTTAAGTTCGCCACCTTGATACCCTGTTACAATTCTGGCAGGTATGCCTGCAGCCCGCATTAAATATACAAAGCTGGTGGCGTAGTGCTCGCAAAAACCTTGTCTGGTATTGAATAAAAATTCGTCCATGCTATTGATGCCCAAACGCGGTGGCGAGAGTGTGTATTTAAAAGGTTGATTACGATATTGATTAAGTGCAGTTTCAACTATTTGTTTTGGCGTAAATTGTTGATCAACCCAGTTTTGTGCAAGTGCCTTAGTTTTTGGGTTTTCAAATTCATTCAGCTGTAATGCCATATTGCGCTCAACTTCACTCAATTGCGCATTACCAAGCCGATATTGGCTGTGTGAAATGCCACTGTAGCGGATGCGTGTATGCACGTTTTGGCTAGTAATTACTTGGTAATCGTGTGTGAGTGTAGGGTTGAGTTCTGCATTGTTAGGGATAACGCTGGGCATATCTAACATAAGCAGCCAAGTGCGGTTATGCGGTTCTAATGTAATGCTGTAACTAATTGCATCGCCACTAGTGACTAGTTTTTCTTTTGGTAGGCCGATATGCTGGCTGCTCATTAGCCAATGGCTGCCATCTTGATGCCATAAAACAGGCCCGCGCCAATAGAGCTGATTTTGCGGCGGTATTTTGTCTTTAAATTCCACCCTAAAAGCAATAGCGCTATTTTTGGTTAAGTTGCTAATATTGCCAAAGTTGAGTGAGTCACTGAGGCCTGTCATCCCGCTATAAGAGTCTTCAGGTATGCCCCAAAGTGGCCCGGGAATACGCGGAAACAGAACAAACAAAATCAGCATAACAGGAATAGCCTGCAGCAATAACCCTCCTGATAATTTGAGTAAAAATTGCCAGCTTAATTGGCTGTGCCTATGGCTCATACTAATGAGCGTGGCGGTGATGCAAATGAGTGGCGGTATGGTAAATGCCAATGTTAATAGGCTTTGGCTAAACAAAAATGCGTTGGCTACTAAAAAGTAACTTAGCAATACCACCAGCACATAATCGCGCATGGTGCGTGTTTCTAGCAGTTTTAGCCCGAGCATAATGACTAAAAGTGCTAGGCTGGCATCACGCCCAAATAAACTTCTAAAAGTAAACATAATGCCTAAGCCAGCCAACATAGTGAGTGGAATGGTCAGGTAAATTTTAGGGAGTTTTTTACCAGTGATTTCAATGCGGTAGCGCCATATCGCTGCAATTATTACCGATACACTGACCCAAATTGGCAGATGTGTTGCATGTAGTGCCAACACCCATGCTAATGATAACAACAGCCATTGCAGATGATGGCGGTGCATAATGACAACTGGTTTCCGCACACTTACTTTATTGGTAGTAGAAAATAAGCCCATGCTCGCCTTAATCCATTAAAGCTAATGCGCTTAAACAAGCATGGTAATGCGCATCGCCAGTGCTTGGGGAAATCAACGTATTAGGTAAACGCAAGCCAAACAGACTTTGTGCTTTATGCGC
This sequence comes from Methylophilaceae bacterium, assembly GCA_043772865.1. Taxonomy (GTDB): domain Bacteria; phylum Pseudomonadota; class Gammaproteobacteria; order Burkholderiales; family Methylophilaceae; genus JACMMS01. The sequence goes on along the minus strand of JAYVFU010000186.1, from coordinate 16,753 downwards.
ATCTATCACCCAGTGTGCCAGTAAGCTGATTTTGGCCTCATAGTCTAAACTGATGCCTGCGTTTATTTCTATTTGACTAAGTAAGCTCCAATCTAGCCAAACTGGGCTTGCGCGTAAGCCATGATATTGCTTGGTGAGCAGTCCTATGCCGCGACTAGAGGCTTTCCAATCCACTCGCTTGGGCGAGTCGCCTAGTTGATAGGGTTTGTGCCCAGCAAACTCTTCATCACCTTGGGCTTGACTGGTTGAGCCTAGCTCTCCGCCGCTATCAGGTGCGTTAGGCTTAAGTAAGGTCAGCGTACTTGGCGCGGGGTAAACCAAATAGCGAAAGTCTAACTGCACATAGGCCCATGCATGAAACAGGCTAAGCGGAAATTCGCTGTATAACGTAATGCGCGGTAGGGTGTGCCAGCCGCGCTTAAAAGTCGGTAATATTAAGTTAAAAGGCTTTGCTGTGATGCTGTTTTGCTGCTTGTCATGAGGGCTGCTAGATGGCAAATCTTGTACATCGGGATATTGCGCATCTAAATAGGCAGTGATGCTATGGCGTGGACGTTGTTTAGTGTCGGCAATATTCACTGCAAACTGGGTTAGTTGACCTGCAAACACGCGTTCTGCATATAACACTTCAACCTGACAGTTCACTACGTTGCGCCATGTATGTAGCATCGCGAGATGCCCAAGAGAGGTCAGTAAAAATGTGAGTACATAACCCAAATTCAAGCTGTAATTAATGGAGCCTACTAATAATGCAAATAGCAGCAGGCCATACAGCAGACCCCAGCGCGTAGGCAAAATATAAACCTGCCTAATACCAATTACTGCCGACCCGCTGGCTTGTGCTTTAGATACACGTAGCCATTTTGTCCAAAACTGCTGGTTTAATAGCCTACTCACTAAATTACTCAGCCTTTAAAAGAACAGTTAAAAGAATAGCGTGGGCTCAAGGAATCTGCACACCATTTAATATTTGATCGCCAATACTAATGCCGTTGGCATTAGGTTGCTCGCCCATTGTTTGTAAGCGATGCTCCACCACGCTAGGTAATACTGCTTGAATATCTTCAGGAATCACGAAATCGCGCCCTTGCATCAAGGCCCATGCTTGGGCACATTGCCGCAATGCTAAGCCTGCGCGGGGTGACAGCCCGCCTGCGTAACTCGCGCTTGAGAAATGTAAGCGCGTGTAGGCAATAATGGCTTGTAAGTAGTCCAATAGTGCTTCGGACATATGTACCAAGCTTACTTGGTTTTGCAATTGCAATAAGGTTGCGGCATCTATACAAGGCTTAATTCTGCCCGCTAATATTCGCCCACCTTGATTTTTAAGTAAAGCGCGCTCTGATTGTGCATCTGGATAACCCAATTGTATACGCATTAAAAAACGGTCTAATTGAGATTCTGGCAAAGCAAACGTGCCAATATGATGTTTGGGGTTTTGTGTGGCGATGACAAAAAACGGTTCTGGTAAGCTGTGTGTATTGCCTTCAAGTGATACCTGCCCCTCTTCCATCGCTTCTAATAATGCACTTTGGGTTTTTGGTGTGGCGCGGTTAATTTCATCCGCAAGCAACACATTAGTAAAAATAGGGCCTGGATGAAACTGAAAGCTACTGGTGTTTCTATCAAATACAGAAACCCCTAAAATATCTGCTGGCAATAAATCGCTAGTGAACTGTGTGCGCTTAAATGCCAACCCTAGCACCTGTGCCAAGGTGTGGGCGAGGGTGGTTTTACCCATGCCTGGTAGGTCTTCAATCAGCAAATGGCCGCCGGCTAAAATACAGGCTAAACTTAAACGAATTTGCTGTTGCTTGCCCAAAATAACACTGCTTGTTGCGATGATAATTTGTTCAATTGTGGCCTGTGCTGTGCTGCTAACTTGATTTACTTGCAAGGTGCTTACCTTTATTTTTGGATTACTTGTTTTGCAGTTTGTTGTGATTAGGGATTATTGGTTGTTTCTGCAGGTTCTTTTTGACCCCAGCGCAGTAGCACATAAATTATGCCAATAAAAAATGATCCACCTACCCACATGCCTACCTCTTCTAAGGTTGGTGATACATCTTGCACAGGCAATACAATTAACTTGCGTAAAAACAATACAAGTACCACTTCGATAAAAGTTTCTACTAAAAGTTTGCTGCCGCGCAAATATCTTATTTCAGCAGATATTAATGCGGAAATACTCCACAACAACATCAGCGTACCCAGCGCATGCAAAAAACCATGCACTAAATTATGTGAATAAGCGGCGTCTTTAACATCTACAAAAAACAACCATGTAAACATTAAAACAGAGGCTGCTAACGCCAAACCTATTACCAAATGTGCAAACCCATTAAGCCATAACATGCACTTAACGGCAAAGTTTCTTACAGTGTCAAATTCGCTAGGTAATTGTTCTTGTGTCATTGAATGCCCCAAGTGGATTGTTTAAAACTAATAACTTACAACAATAATTGATCAAGCGGTATTTTTTGCAGTTCTTTTAATAGCCATTGCTGGGCTTTTCTTTCATCTTTAACGGAGGTGTCATTTTGTGCGTTGTAGTTACGCCATGCTAAATAGCTAATAGCTAGTGGTTTAGGCTCAGCAACCTCTTTGATGACTAGTTTACCTGTCGCTACATACTTATCAGCTAAATTTTTTGGTAAAAACCCCACACCTAAGCCCGCTATTTGCGCATCACACTTTGCTTGCATATCGGGTAATGTCAACACATCTTGCCCAGTTAATATACCCGATGTACGTGGCGGTAAATCACGTGAGGTATCTGCGGCCGATATTGCACGGTACTGGAGAATATCCTGATTTTGCAAAGGTTCTGCAATATTTGCTAATTGGTGATGCGGTGCCACTGCATACACAAATGAAATGGAACCCATGGCTTTTACATGATAACCACCACCCGATGGACCTTCACCGGGCGCACCAATCGCAATATCAGCTCTGCCTGAAATTAAAGCATCCCAACTACCGCCAAATACCTCACGCGTGAGCCTTAAGCGTGTACCAAAATTTTGTGCGTAAAACGCATCAAGCACAGGGTGTAGCTTGTTAATATCAATTAAATCATTAATCGCTAAGGTTAGATCTGTTTCAACGCCGTTAGCAATGCGTTTTACGCAGCCTTCTAATTTATCTGCCGCGTTGAGCAAAAGCCTGCCTTCACGTAATAACGCTAATCCAGCATCGGTCAACTCCGCGCGATGACCACTGCGATTAAACAACGCTACGCCTAAGTCATCTTCTAGCTTACGCACCGTATAGGTGATGGCGGATGGCACGCGAAACAATGACTCTGCGGCCGCTGCAAAGCTACCTTTACGGGCGATAGCATCTATGACTTCGAGCGATTCTAACGATATTTTCATGGGCTTTATTGGATCATCAAATATTTTGAATGACTAATGCAAAATAATTTGCTATTAATCAATGAGTGCTAAGCATAGTATAACTTATATTATTCAATCGAATTGAATGGGAAGGTATTTAAAATGACATCAGCACCTATTACAGTTAGAAAGTCTATAGAACGTGGTCATGCCAATCATGGCTGGTTAGATAGCTATCACTCATTTTCTTTTGCGCGTTATTACGATTCGCAACACATGGGTTACTCCGTATTGCGTGTGATTAATGAAGATATTGTAGCGGCGGGCATGGGCTTTGGTAAGCACCCACATCGCGATATGGAAATTGTGACTTATATGTTAAGCGGTCAGTTACGTCATGAAGATAGTATGGGTAATGGTTCTGTGATTCGTGCTGGAGACGTGCAACGCATGACGGCTGGCACAGGGGTAGAGCATAGTGAGTTTAACGCTTCAAATTCTGAAGCCGCGCACTTGCTGCAAATTTGGCTATTGCCGGCAAGTAATAATCTTGCCCCAAGCTACGAGGATAAACACTTTACTCATGAGCAAAAGCAAAACCGCTGGTGTTTAATCGCCTCGCAAGATGCGCGCGAAGGCTCTTTGTTAATTCACCAAGATGTCAATGTGTACGCAACCGAACTAACGATAGGCACACATTTGCCATATGATATGCAAAGCGAACGTAGCTTATATTTACAAGTGGCTCGCGGAGAAATAAAATTGAATGGCGAAGTACTAATAGCGGGCGATGCCGCTAAAATTGACGCTCAAACGTCTGTTGTAATTGACGCGTTAGCAGCGTCTGAATTGATTTTATTTGATCTACCAATGGTGGGATAATTAAGTGATTAGTAGGTGACGCCAAAGTTTAATTTAATTATGTTTTACTGTACGTTGAAATTTATATTGTCAACTTTGCACCAATGATCGTTTAATTCAAAATCTATTATTTTCGATATTCCCGCGAAGGCGGGACTATCGAAATGTGAACTTTTTAGAAAATTGAGCTGTATTTAGATTTAATTTTTTTTGATAATTTTAAAGGAATAAAAATGAAAAAAAACATGGCGCTTTTTGCGCTGGCTATTTCTAGCAGTTTAACATTCAGTCAGCTAGTGCTGGCAGACCTTGAGCCTTATCGTATTGATAATACGCATAGTTTCGCTAACTGGAGTATTCGCCATGTGGCTTCTAAAACATCAGGTACTTTTAGCGATATTACAGGCAAAATTTTAATTGATGGTGCCGATTTGACCAAGTCGAGTATTGATGCAAAAATCAACCTGTTAAGTGTGAATAGCAGCAACGCAAAACGCGATGAGCATATTCAAAAAGAAGAATATTTAGATTCTGCAAAATTCAGCGAAATGACCTTTGTTAGTAGCAAAATCGCGGTTAAAAATGCCATAGAAGGCATAGTGACAGGCACGTTTACGCTACACGGCGTGGCTAAACAAATGACATTTCCATTTAAAGTGCTAGGCTTTGGTCAAGACCCCTGGGGCGGAAATCGTATGGGATTAGAAGCGCATACAGGCATTAAAGCTTCTGATTTTGGTTTGGCTTGGGCAACAAAACCCAACGCACCAGTGGGTGATGATATTGAAATTACTTTGTTAATAGAAGGCGTTAAATTGCCTGCTGATAAAGTCATTAAATAATACTTAACTCAATAAAAAACATATTCATTTTTGGAGATTTCGCATGGTATTAGATCTATTTAGTCCAGTCAAATTAGGCAGTATTTTATTAAATAACAGAATGGTGATGGCGCCCCTCACCCGCAACCGTTCTACTGAAACGGGTGTGCCACAAGCGATGAACGTTACTTATTATGAGCAACGTGCGACCGCTGGTTTAATTATTACCGAAGCCACACCCATTAGTGCGATGGCACATGGTTACCCCGCTTTGCCTGGCATTTATACTGAAGAGCAAGTAGTAGGATGGAAAAAAGTGACGGATGCAGTGCATGCTAAAGGCGGAAAAATCGTAATGCAACTATGGCATGTGGGGCGTATATCACATCCAAGTTTATTGCCAAATGGCGCGCTGCCAGTGGCGCCATCGGCTATTAAACCTGCCGGTCAAGCCTTTACTTATCAAGGTTTGGTCGATTATGTGACACCGCGCGCATTAGATGCCAGCGAGCTGCCAGATATAATTAAAGATTATGCTCATGCAACCCAGTGTGCCCTAGATGCAGGCTTTGATGGTGTAGAAATTCATGCCGCTAATGGCTATTTGCTAGATCAATTTTTACGCGATGGCAGTAACACCCGTGTAGATAATTACGGCGGTAGCTTTGAAAACCGCGCACGTTTAATGCTTGAAGTGACTGAGGCTGTGGTGGCTGTTGCAGGCGCAGATAAAGTTGGGCTACGTTTATCACCCGCTAACCCATTTAACGATATGCACGATAGTGATGCGCAAGGCTTGTTTAATTATGTAGTGAGTGCGCTTAATCCATTTAACTTGGCCTACTTACATGTGATGGAAGGCGGTATTCATGGCGGCGGCGAAGCTGCACCGTTTGATTTTGCTGAGCTACGCGCCTTATATCAACACAGTTATATGGTCAATTTAGGCTTTAATAAAGAAACAGGTAATGCCGCAATTGCATCTGGTCATGCAGATTGTGTTGCTTATGGTGTGCCATTTATTGCTAATCCAGATTTAGTTGAGCGCTATAAAACAGATGCGCCATTAAACGAAGCAGATTCACAAACTTTTTATGGCGGTACAGAAAAAGGCTACACCGATTACCCAACTTTGTAGTACTTAGTGTAAAACTACGTCATATAAAATATTTTTAATATAACAGCTTTGATATAACAATAAGGGAAACCCATGCAAAAGCCAGCCATTACTCAAGCACCTATTGATGCAACCATTGCTAACCGTTGGAGTGGACGCGCATACGATGCCAGCAAGCCAGTTTCGACCGAGCAGATTATTAGCCTGTGTGAGGCTGCACGTTGGGCACCATCTTGTTTTGGTGATGAGCCGTGGCGGTTTATGGTGTGGGATAAAACTACAGACACAAACGCTTGGCAGCAGGCGTTTGATTGTCTTGTGCCAGGCAATCAATCATGGGTAAAAAATGCGCCAGTGTTGGTATTGGCGTGCGCAGATACCTTGTTTAATCATAATCAACAGCCTAACCGTTGGGCGCAATATGATACGGGTGCGGCAACAGAAAACTTGTGTTTGCAAGCAAGTAGCATGGGTTTAATGGCGCATCAAATGGGTGGCTTTAATACTGATAAAACGCGTGAAACCTTCGCGATTCCCCCGCAATTCACCTTAATGGCGATGGTCTCAATTGGTTATGCCGCAGATATTGCGACAGTACAAGGTGAAGATTTAACACGAGAAACCGCCGCTAGAAAACGCAAACCTATAGGCGAACTATTTTTTAGCAACAGTTGGGGCAAGCCAGCCGCCTAACAAGCTCATCACTTAATCTGATAGAATATTATTTTAGTGGTTAAATTATTAAGATATTGATAGGAAACAGATAATGGCGGTTGTTCAACTCACCAAAGCTAATTTTAAAGACACCATCGAAAAAAGCCCTTTTGTTATAATTGATTTCTGGGCACCATGGTGTGAGCCATGTGTAACGTTTACGCCAGTGTTTGAAGCTGCAGCAGAAAAGAATCCAGATATTACGTTTGGTATGGTCAATACAGAGGCGGATCCAAAAATTGCCGAATATTTTGAAGTGACTAAAATTCCAGGTATTTTAATAATTCGTGAGCAAGCAGGCATACATGCCCAGCAAGGTGAAATTGGTGCAGATGCTTTGGATGCGTTAATGACATGGGCACGTGATTTTGATATGACACAAGTGCGTGAATATTACGTAGAGCAAGATAAGACTGCAGCTAAAGCCTCGTAGTCCAATCTAATCGTTAGAGTTTAATCGTTAAGGCTTAACAGGCATTACAAATAAAAAATCCGTTTAATTGTGGATTTTTTATTTGTAGCTTAATGCGATTAAACAAGTTTTACATATGATTCATCACTTTATCATAGAGATCAGCAAAGTTTACAGTGCCAACTGAGCCCGTTAAAAATAGCCTCACTAAATAATAAACCCCAATCGCCATCATAATATACATCAGCATATTGCCTTTGCCTGATGGTTTATCCGTACCCTGTGGCACTGTAAAAACCTTGCTGATAATCCAATATACAAGATAAGCCACTACTAAATAACCAAGGCGCATGGGGTTTGCTAAGGTTTGTTCATATTGAGAGACAAACCATGCATTGTTTAAAGTATCGGCATGGCTAAAAAGCTCAATCGCTAAGCCTATCATGCCGCACAGCATTAAAAACATGCCTACTAATGCAACACTGGTTTTAGTAGGCGTATCTGCTTGAATACTCGCATTTTTGCTGTATTTATTGGGTTCTATTTTTTTTTGTGCCATGGAGACCTCTAATTGATAAAGGGGTTGGTTAATTTTACTTATTATTTTTTTATTTTTGCCATAAAAACTTGCTTGGGTCTACAGATTTTCCTTGTTGCCTAATTTCAAAATGTAACGCAGTTTTGTCACTATCTGAATTACCCATTTCGGCAATTTTTTGTCCGCGACTTACTTGCTGACCTTCTTTTACCACTATTTTGCTATTGTGTGCATACACAGATAAAAAGGTACTGCTGTGTTTAATAATGACTAATTTCCCATAGCCGCGTAAATCAGATCCGCTATAAATAACCTTGCCCGAGGTTGCAGCATGAATACTTTGACCCGTTTTGCCTGCAATATCAATGCCTTTGTTGCCATCTTGATTAAAACTGGAGATCACCTTACCTTTAGTTGGCCAAGCCCATTCAGCCTGGTCGTCAGTTGCGGCGTCTGATTTTTCTTCTTTATTATCAGGTTTTACTTCAGCTTTTAGCTCGGCTTTAGTTTCTGTTTTAGCTTCTGTTTTTACATCAGTCTTAGGCTTTATTTCCAAAGGTTTTGTAGCCGCAATCACATCAGGTTTGTTCATTGCTTCTAAGCTATAAGGCTCACGCTTGGCTTTTGGCTCAGTAATGTTGACGGGTGCTTTTGGGATATTGCTTGGTGTATTGTTGGCGGTATTTTTTGTAGCTACTACCGCATCAGTTTTCATCGGTGTAATGACAACATCACCAGTGTTGGTCTCTTCTTTTGGCGGTGACAATTTAAGCTGCTGCCCGACTTTAATATTGTATGGGGCATTGATATTATTGGTCGCGGCTATTTCTTTATAATCATAGCCATATTCCAAACCTATACTGTATAAAGTATCGCCTTTTTTTACAGTGTAGCTATCGGGGCGCCAGTCTTTACTGGTGGCTTTGTTATTAGGGGATGATTTATTTTTATCTGATTTAACCGCTGAATTTTTTGTGACCGAACTCGTTTTGGTATTTCGTTCAACCACTGGAGCGGATGGGTTAGTGCTGCAAGCAGTGATAGCGGACAATAAAACAACAACAAATGTAAACCTCACCTTTTTAACCATAGTTTTTAACTCGTACCACCTAAAAGTGGTACAAATTTCACGGCTTCAAGTGCAGTTTGGCGGTATTCGGTAGGTGTGCGCACAATTAAATGTAGCACTTGTTCATCTGTACCAACGGGGATAACCAAACGCCCACCAACAGCAAGCTGAGCAAGTAAATCTTGTGGGATATGGCTCGCAGCAGCAGTCACAATGATGCCATCAAATGGTGCTAATTGCGGCAAGCCCATGGTGCCATCCGCGTGATCTAGCTTAACGTTAGTGCATTTAAGTGAACGTAAATTGTCTAGTGCTTTCATGACTAAAGGACGAATACGCTCTACAGAATAAACCTCAGCGGCTAATTTAGAAAGTACTGCCGTTTGATAACCGCAGCCTGTGCCAATTTCTAGCACTTTATTTAAATGACCGCCATTGCGTAAAATCTCAGTCATTCTAGCCACAATATAGGGCTGAGATATAGTTTGCCCATAACCAATTGGCAAAGAAACATCTTCATAAGCGCGAATACTCAGTGCTTCATCTACAAAAATATGGCGGGGGATGCTGTTAATAGCGTGCAGTACAACTTCATCTTTAATGCCTTGCTCACGCAAACGAGCAAGCATGCGGTCACGTGTGCGTTGTGAAGTCATGCCTATGCCTGCTTTAGCGCTAGGCTTGTTGAGTAATGCCATATTTATTTACTTAACCAGTCTTTAATTTCAGCCAATTGTTGATGTTTGGTTAAATCGACATGTATGGGTGAAATAGATACAAAATGATTGGCTACTGCATAAAAATCTGTACCTGTACCACCATCATTTGGTTGTCCTGCAGCGCCTACCCAGTACACAGTTTCATTACGCGGGGTTTTGGTAGTAATAACTGGTTCAGCCTTGTGGCGCTTACCTAAACGCGTGACTTCACGACCTTTTAACGCGGAATATGGCACATCTGGCACATTAATATTTAATAATGTCGGAGTTATAAAACCAGTCTTTTGATAGTGCTGTACTAACTCTACGGCCACTTTTGCTGCTGTTTCAAAGTGCTGGGCATTATGTTGTGACATAGAAATGGCAAATGATGGAATGCCCAATAGATAGCCTTCCATCGCGGCGGCTACCGTGCCGCTATAAATGGTATCGTCACCCATATTGGCACCATCATTAATGCCACTAATGACCATATCTGGCGCGCTATCCATTAGCCCTGTAAGCGCTAAATGTACGCAGTCAGTTGGTGTGCCATTCACATAAAAAAACCCATTGGCAGCTTTGCGCACACTCAATGGTCTATCTAGCGTAAGAGAGTTGCTAGCGCCGCTACGATTCCTTTCAGGCGCTACCACGGTGATATCAGCGATTTTAGCAATATGTTCAGCTAGGATATTTAAACCTGGTGCTAAATAGCCATCGTCATTAGAAAGTAGAATTTTCATGCGCTTAGTCGTATTTTTATTTAATGGTTAATTATAAAGCTTAAATTAAAAAATTAGGCTGGTAGATTAGGCGTTTTATTGTCTCTACGCGATACACGTGCATATAAAACGGTGCAAGTGAAAAAAATAACACTTAACAATATCTCAATATAAGCTAACTGGGCAGATAAACCAGTATCTGCCCACGCCCGCACGCAGCCTTCTGTAAAGTAAAATAAAATAAACATGCTGGCCCATTGATAGGTATAGCGTTTACCTTTGAGAATGCCAAATAGAGGCAGTAAGAGTGGCACGGCTTTTAAAACTAATTGTGAGCCTGCTGGTTTTAATGGGGCAAGCCAGCCTTCCCAAGCTAGGCATAACAAGATAAGTGCAATTAAGCTAATACTGGCTATCAATTTTAGCGATTTTATTAAATCAAGGGTGTTTTTCATAGATGGCTTTGAGAGGTGACTTTAGCTATGCACAGCTTTAGACATGGCGACTAGCGCCATTCTAGCAGTTTGTGCATCGGTAATAGTCTGTTCAAAATTAAAGCGCACAAATTGATGAGCACTATTAGTTAAGTTCACTTTGACATCAAAACCTGTGCTATCAATACCTAACATTTCAACATGTGTTGCAATGATGTTGTGAAAATGTTGGCAGTACTGAATCATGCTATCAACATGATCTGCGTTCATGTGCTCAATAATACTGGTTTCTTGAGCTGCTAAAATAGAGCCAGAGTCATTATTTTCTCCGCTATTTAATTCATTGCTGTTTAATTCTGTGCCAGATAACCAGCCCATTTTGCCAAACCCCGCTATATAGCGTGCTTGGCGGATATGAAGACGGTAAAAATTGAAGTCGTGCATAGCAAAATAGCCAACAGATTCTGGAAAGTAGCGACAATAACGTGCACGCAAATCAATATATCCTTGGTTAGATGCGTCAGATTCTATTTTGATGGCATCACATATTAAGGTTAACCGCGAATTTGCTTGTAAATCTTCATTGCCTTCAAATACCAATAAAGAGATTTTTGGGTTTAAGAGGATATTTTTGGTATGCTCGGCAATGGTGCTAATTAAAACAATCGGTTGTAATGCATGATCGAGTACGAAAGGCGCAACCGAGCCAAATGGATAACCTTCAAATTTGGCTGAAAATGTAGAAAGCACAGCACTACGTGTACTGCGGAGAAATTGTTTTGCTTCAGTGGCTAGGTTCATATTGTACTTAGAGGATTAATCGACTTATTTTGATAGTTTTAATGCGGTTTCAGCTAAACGCTTGCCCAATAATAGGCATAATTTTCGCTCATCATCAGTAATAGGTTGATCATCCGCCGCACCGCCAATATGACTTGCACCATAAGGCGTACCACCAGATTGTGTACTAGATAACACTGGCTCAGAGTATGGCAAGCCTACGATTAACATACCATGATGCATCAGCGGTAACATCATAGTGAGCAGCGTGGTTTCATTACCACCGTGCATGCTGCCAGTGGAAGTGAACACAGCGGCAGGCTTGCCAATGAGTGTGCCTTTTAGCCACGCGCCTACCGTGCCATCTAAAAAATACTTCATCGGCGCTGCCATATTGCCAAAGCGGGTAGGGCTGCCAAGTGCCAAACCACAGCATTCTTCTAAATCTTTTAGCTCAACATAGGGGGCGCCAGTGGCAGGAATATCAGGTTCAGTCGCTTCACAATTGCTAGATACTTTAGGTACCGTGCGAATACGTGCCTTAGCACCGTTAACGCTTTCAATACCGCGCGCAATCAGCTGCGCCATATCGCGCACTGCTCCACCTTGGGAGTAATATAGGACTAAGATTTCATTCATTTTTTTCTCTTATTTTTATTACATTATTTTAGTGTCAAGTTCAAATAAGCCAATAGTTTTCATCATTGCTTATCACTATTCGTCTTGAGGCACGCTAATCAAAACTAAAAGTATACAGCACGTCTACCGCGCTATCTGAGCCAGCGCGGGTGACTAAGGAAATTCGTTTGGTGATGTCGTAAGTGAGTTTAGCGACATTGAGTAAGCCGAATAAACTTTTTTCGTAGCCTAAATATAGGTTTTGGCTTAGGCGTTTGCCTACGCTTACACTGTAAGTGCTAGCATCAGAGCCGTTTACACTAAGCGAATCAAAGCCAGCGGATCGCGCTAATCGTGTTTGTAAAGGTACAGAACCGCCGTCACTTAGCAGTGAATAAGCTGCTAATGATAATATCGCAACGCTACCTTCTCCCGCTGTAGATAAAGATTGACCTAAAATAAGCCATGATAATTTATCGTTATCCGATACCTCAGGCGTTGAAACGAGTTTCACAGTGGGGATACGCATATTGCCTGTAATTTGTACGCCAGCTTTAACTGGGCTGGTATTGCGTGTGGCTAAAATGTTGAGCCCTGCATTTTCAATTGGACCACTAAAATTAATGGTTCCTGTTTCAATATCTAGAATTTGCCCATAGGCCAAATAAGTGCCGACTATATCTAATGAGCCTTTTGCGTTAATCGTTTCATCGGGCTTGCCCGATAAAGTGACAGCACCAGTGACCCGGCCTTCTAAACCATTACCGCGCACAATAAACTGTTTGCTGGTGTCAAAGATTGTAGCGATATTAGTACCGGCATTGCTTAAGTTGCTTGTTGTAGTTTTGGATCCAAAATCAACATTAAGCGCGGAGATATTGATTTTAAGTGCGTTAGCATTAGTTTTACGCTTTTTAAGTTCTGATAAATCCTCATCTTGGTTCAAAATAATCACGTCGTTGCCTAAAGTAGGTGCAGAATTTTTAGGCAATTCAAATAAACCATTAAGTACTTTAAAGTCACCACCCAGTGTGAGTAAGTTATCTTGTAATTGCGTTTTAGCAGTACCGCTGAGCACTAAAAAGCGGTCAGTACGTGATAATGCCGATAATTTATCGGCATGCCAATCCAAGCTAAAAGTGGGTTTTCCATCGCTTAATTCAGCATGACCGGTTGCTTGAATAGTACCCGCACCACTTGTGAATATGAGTTGTTTAATCACTAATGATTTATCTGTAAAGTCTGCTTGTAGTAAGCCATTTTTGAGGTTTACCCCTTGGCTAGGTAAGATAAATGAGAGCGCATTGCCGGAGATATTGCCCGTTAAGTTGGGTGCGGATAGCGTGCCATCTGCGGTGATTTTAAGTTTTACAGTACCATCGCTTTGCGCATCGGCAATGTTAGATGGAAAGGGTAGCCAAGCCAATGTTTTAAGTTGGCCATCTACATTAAGCTTAAGCGGCGCTGATTGACTAAAGCCAAATGAAGCGCCAGATTTAGCGGCTAGTGACGTAACAACTGAATTAAAATCTGTATTAAAAGACCCTAAATTTCTACCAGCAATATGTATGTCTGCCTTGAGATTGTTGTGCTGAATGTTTAAATTAGTCAGCATATTTTCTATGCCGAGTGTAAGCGTTTGATTATTTTCTTTGATCAGTAAAACATCACCAGAATCGCGCCAAAATTTGACATCTGCATTAATAGTGTCTGCAACGTTGATGTTCCAGCTACCATTGAATACCAAATTTTGTTTCACGTTGCTGGGTATTGCTAGCAAGCTACTTGGCAAATCCTGTAAGGCTAGCTGGTCAATATGCCCTTTAGTTTGCAGGGAGTTTGTAGCGTTGTTATTGAGTAATAATGAATCTATGAATATTCTGCCTTGATTAATATTAAGCGCAAAATTTTGCAATGCAAAACCGTTTTCGCTACTCCATTGCACAGGGGCTGGATTAGCTAAAGTAATTTTTTGGCTATTGGTACTTGTGATGCTTTCAATTTGTCCTTGCCAATTATTTTGTGCAGGATCAGCGCTATTAAATCCACCAGAGATGACAGATTCAATGTTAAAACTATCATCGGTATTATTGGTATTGTTTATAACAAGTGACAGCACGTGTTTTTCTAAAAGCCCATTTAACATGAGTGACGCATTAATGGGTGTGCTATCCTTTTTACTGAGGCCTATTATTTTTATGTCATTTGCCAATGTATTACCACCAAGTGTGCTACCACTAAGAGCAGCGCCGCCAGTTGTATAAATGGTGCCTTGTGCTTGTATATTTTCAATGTTAATCAAATCGGGTAAGCGTAGTTTTTCAGCGGAAAACTGATATTGAAATGATAGTGCATCTACTTCTTGAGTTATTTTTCCATTAGCCTTCAGCGTGCCAGCAAACGCTTCGCCTAGACTTGATAAATCACTCAAGTTTGCATTCCAGCTTATATTCGAGCCTTCTGCACCCAAATTCCCCGCGCCTGATAGTTGATTTTTTGCTAATAAGGCAGTGAAATTAAGTGCTTTTAACTGCTTGTTTTCAATAGAAAATGTAGAGTTAATCTGTAATGGTAAAGCATTTAATGTGCTATCAAATGTTTGCGCGGATACTTTGATATTTGCTGATGGAGATAACTCACCGACTGCATCAACTTTTAAATTAATAAGGCCAGTGAATGTGTTTGGGTTATTAAGTGCTAATTCTGGCTTAAAGTTTTGCAAGGAAGTATGTAATGTCACAGGGTAATTGCCCTCTAAACTAATTTCACCTTCGGTAATGATTTGCGCAAAAGTATCTGCTTGACCCGTATAGGGCGTAATGTGTAAGCTGTTATCAGGATTATTACGATTTGCTAGTGCACTTTTATTAGATAGCGCACTTTTATTAGCTAGTGCAACTTTATTAGAAAAGTGTAAGTGTTGCAAGCTGCCAGATAAATCTACTCTAATTGAATTTTTTGCATCATTCTTTTGACCATCTTTTTGTATAGCTTCAACAAAACCATCCAAATTAAATGGTTTTTGATTGCTTATATTCAACTGCATTTTTGCATCGTATTTTTCTACTAAACCTTTGGCTTTTTGTTCAACCAAAATAGTCACATTTGACAACACAATTTTTAAATTTTTATCAGAAGCATCTAGGCTCAGCGCTACATGTTTTAAAGTGGTTGTGCTTTCACCACTTTTAATCACAATCTCATCTATAGTCGCATCTTGCACAATAATAGGTAGTGGTAGATTAATTTTTTCGGGCAATAAATTGAGGTTCTCACTATTAGTTTTGTTGTTTTCTTTCATGGTGATCAGTACGCGTTTAGCTTTAACATGCGCGACTTTTAAAATGCCTTTAGCATCAGTGGCTAATTGCATATTAGTGTCAATTTGCTCAATGCGTAAATCGGCTGACCCTAAATCCATCTCTAAATGACTTAAGCCAGATTGCAAGCTTATTGTGGCTGCACGAGTGAGCTGCGGCGTCCAAATCAAGCTAAAACTTAAAAGAAAAATACTTAAGCGTTTTAATAAAAGGCTAGGTTTCAGCATGTTAAAAACTCACCCCCAAATTAAAGTGTGCGCGATACTCCCCTGTTGCCTCACCATAGGCAATATCTAGTCCTACTGGCCCTGCTGGGCTTTTCCAGCGTACACCTAAGCCGTAACCATAAACGGCTTTATAGTCGCTCCAACTTTGTGCAGCGTTGCCAAAATCTACAAACGCCGCAGCGCCCCAAGCTTTGGTTAACCATTGTGTGACTTCTGCACTGCCTGTAAGCAACACACGACCGCCAATGGTTGAACTGCCGCTAGCTACGCCTAAGCTTTGAAAGGCATAGCCACGCACTGATTGATCACCACCAGTTCGAAACAAAAAAGTAGCTGGCACATGGGTACTATTAGAGCCACTGACCATACCGACTTCTAATCTACCTACAAACTGCGTATTTTTAGCGATTTTGTAATAGGCTTGGGTTTTAGCGTAGCTTTGTAAAAAACGCCCATCCGAGATTTTTTCAAATGGTGAAGCTTGAAATTGTGTATTCAACAAATAGCCACGGGTAGGAAATAAGTCATTGTTCAGGTGGCGAATGGTAATGCCATAAGCTAG
The DNA here is from genome assembly GCA_043772865.1 of Methylophilaceae bacterium. Classification (GTDB taxonomy): domain Bacteria; phylum Pseudomonadota; class Gammaproteobacteria; order Burkholderiales; family Methylophilaceae; genus JACMMS01. The sequence continues at coordinate 519 of JAYVFU010000186.1, read as the reverse complement.
TGTAGTTGATTTGGTATAGGTGGTTTTTTCGTTATCGACTGCTAACGATTCAAACAAAAAATTTGCGCCTACAAATTGCTCACGCTTTTTATCGCCCCAAGTGCGCTTAACGCCACTGTTAAAGTCTGTGGTTGTTTGCCCTTGAACATCCAACCTAATCATGCTGTTATTAATGCTATCGCGGTAACCTGTTTTAGTTTGGGGCAGCCTAATTTGTGAATCAATAGATTGTGAGTATTGTTCAATTTTTGTGGTGGTATCCCATAACCAGCCACGTTCAAATAAATTACGGTTTGTATAGTTAAGTTGTACACGTGCACCCGTATTGGTACTTACACCTACCCCTATTGCGGCTGTTTTAGATTTCTTTTCAGTCACGTTAACGGTGATGGTACTGTTTGCTGGGTTAGCATCCGCCTGTGTATTTGCGGACACAACCACAGAATCAAACTTGCCCGTGGCTTGTAATGCAGCTTGGTAATCAAGTAATGCACTTTGTAAATACTCATCTCCTGGCTC
>JAYVFU010000185.1:0-30308 GCA_043772865.1 Methylophilaceae bacterium | reverse complement strand
TAGATAAAAGTACCAGAAGCGCCACAGATAATGCAGGCAGGTTTTGATTTAGATCGTATTGTTAATTGATTTGCCATTTTTAATATTTAAAATAGCTTTTTAAAAAATTAATTGCGCCATCGCTATGCAATTTTTTTATTGCAATTAAAAAGTAAATTGCAAAAACAATTATTGCCAGCATCGTACGAACAATAAGCGATTGTATAAATATTGATGCTATTAACGGCACAACACTAAAGATAGTAATAAATAATGACTTAGCAACTGCACTATAATTATTTAGGTTTAACTTTGTTGCTAAGTAAGCCAAGCCAAACATATCAAGTATTGCCCTTAAAAACCACACCATTGCAGCGCCAGCAATGCCAAAATATTTGAGAGCAAGCCACAACAAGATTAAATATGGAACCAACTCAAGCATATGCAATTTTGCTGTCCAGTCTGCTTTACCTGCCCCCTGCACATTTGCAAAAATGATTTGCGCTACGCTATTTACTAACACTCCAGCACATAGCCAGCAGACAATACTAATACCATTTATTGCAAACTCTTTATTTAGCCAGATGTTTAACCACTCGGGTGCAAACAATGATAAAAACAATATTGGTGGATAAAGAAAAATTAACACATAAGTGACGCCATTATTTAAATATTTAGCTGAGCTATCAGGGTTAATTTGCCACTCTTTAGCAAAAAATGGAAATAAAACACCAGAAATAGCCGCTGGCACCGCCAACATTTTAGTGACTACTTCGTAAGGTGCTACGTAATAAGCAACAGCGCTAGCGCCAATAATTGCGGCGATAGCAAATCGATCTAAATATACCATCAACGGGCCAATCACATTACTTATAGTCATCCATCCACCAAATGCAAACAATGGCTTTAACCATTTGCTGTTATAACCAAGCGCTTTAACCTTTAATAACGGCGCATTGGTAACCACATAATAATGCAGTGCCCAGCCTACTATTCTCACCAAGACTAATGAATATATTGCATAAATAAGAGAAACGCCGATTTTAGAAGCGATATAAGGTCCAAGAAAAGTGCCTAAGCCCATGAGCATTCTAATTAAACTGGCCTGCTTAAATAGTTGCAAGGCATCTAAAACGCCACGTAACGCCGAAGTGTGCACAACTAAAGGAATAGAAAAGGCTAGTATAGAAAAAGCTTGGATGGTTTCATAGTTTAAAGCTGACGATACTTTCAGCACATCTCTTACCAGCCATGGCGCAATCATCCACAACACACTGCCACCTACAAAACCTAACAACCACATTACACGGAAGCTTGTGCGTATCATTTCCACAATTTCAGCGTTATCAACCTGCTTAGATAAGCACTCGGAAACCATTTGCGTGAGTGCACGAGATAGCCCCATATCAAACAAACTAAAATAGCCTACTAGTGACCATGCCAAAGCCAGCAAGCCGAATCGTTCAGTGCCATACGCTGAGATGATTAATGGGAAAATCACTAGGCCAACAGCTAACGGCAGTATGTTGCCTAGCAGATTCCAAGTAATATTTTTTCTAATAGATGCCATAATCAATGGGGGATAAAAAAGTTAGCAATTAGACAGCCATAAAATTTGGGGAAGCGCGATCTGACTTCATCCTTGACGATCAAACCTTTGAATTCCATTGCGTTAAAGTAGCATTTAATAAGTAAGCCGTATAACAACCGCTATAAGTACTGCTACTTTGTTATTCTTGACTGCATAAAAATCGATCAAAAAAAGCCGCTGTAAAGTTGGGAAAGCTCAGCGCTATGTAGTGAATTACTACACTGCAACGTTGTAAAATTATTTTATAGGTCTAAATCAGACTTCGGAATTTGAGTACACTGCCCAGTTTTTAAATCAAATTTACCACTTATTCCGCGCAAACCATGGCCAATACCCAACGCCATGCAATAAAATCGTTGGCCGCGTTGATGAGTGAATATTAAAAAATAGCTTGAAAATTGTACTAATCGCCATAGTAAATGTAATCGCCAGAGAATAGACATTTTTACATCACGAAACATTAACAATGTATTCCGAAACATGTAGTAATCCCGAAGTGGAGAATGATGAGCTACTTGTCGCCAACCAAAGAGCCAAACATTTTTTACTTTATCTCCGAGCGTATGTTGCATTTGTGCGCTAGGCACACCCAAAAGACAATAACCTTTAGTTCTGGCTCTAAAGCACCATTCCGTATCTACATGATCAATAAAGTAGTTACTTCGCATACCCCCCACACTTTTCAATAAATCTAAATTGATTAAAGTGCCCGAAGAAATTAAAAAACTCACCTCACGCAATAAATTATCTGGCGTTAAAGTAGTTGCTGATTGCCATCTAAAAGGAATGCCATTGTGCTCGATAACAAAAAAAGACTTCTTAGCTGTACGCGTATCAACAGAAATAGGGCCTGCTGCTATGGGTGCAAATTCGGATTTCTTGCCTGCTGCTAACAAAGCAAATGTCAACTCTTGAACCATATCATGCTCAGGGATGCTGTCTTGATCCATTAACAGCACATACTTTGCACCATTATCCTGTGCCCATTGAATACCTAAATTGTGTGCAGCTGCAATGCCACGGTTATCGCCAAGCAACAATACTCTTACTGCCGGTGTTAGACGCTGATTATTCCAAGCTTCCAAATCCACATGAGAACCATTGTCTACGATAACTACTGATTCAACTTGTGTAACAAGTGCATTTAAAAGTTTCTCAAGAGTTTCAAGCTCAGGTTGATAGGTGATCACAATAGCAGCAACACCAGATCCATGTAATATTGTCACTAATAATACCTCATTGCATCGCCCCTGAAATATCGCGAATTCTCTATTCTGACAGCCATCCTTAACTTATCCGACATGACACCTCTCTGACTGTGGCAAATAATTGCAGTCAATAAGTCGCAGTCAATCCTTTTCAGGATAATTATCTCCCATTTTTATTTTTGAAAATTCTACAGCTTATTATATCTACCCAAACAAGCTAGAAAAAGCACTTGCAGCACTGCCAAATTACCTTTAAATGTACTGATCTTGGTTGGCACTTCCCCCATTGGATAACGCCGAATAGTTGGGATTTCGAGACAGTTATATCCAAGCTTCGGGGCACGATATGTAAGATAAGCTAGCAACTCGTAGGTCGTAAATACATCGCGAAATGGTGCAATGTTAGGATCAAGCAACATCTTCCTACTATAAGCGCGGAAACCTTGAGTAGTATCAGTCCACCTAAAACCTGAAAAAAAGCTTAGCATCGGCGCATGAATGTAACGGATGGCGAAGTTCCGTAACTTCGGTGTATTTTGTGCAACCCCACCGGCAATAAAACGTGAAGCTTGTATAAAGTCCACTCCATCGTTAAGTGATTCAATGAAACGCGGTATCGCTTCTGGATCATCTTTATCATTTCCATCAATGGTAATAATTCCTTCATATTCGTGATCAAGTGCGAAAGCGTAGGCACAGCGAAGCTGTGCGCTCAATTTACCTGGCCCTGTTTTAACTAGTAATCCCTGCACATCGCTCTGTTGCAACGACTCTAGTCTCAGCGAATCATCAGTACTGCCACCATCCACGATGATGATGTCAGCAATGCTGCCAATTTTCAGAGCGGCCATTCTGGAAAGCAGGCTCTTGATTCGTTCCCCTTCATTAATGACCGGAATTACGACACACCAAGGGTTCTGGCGACCAAGCCATAAGGGCGTATCAAAGGTCGGTACTTGCCAATTGGCACGTATTTTAGGAGTAATATTAGAGCTCATAGTTACTCTTCTTCAGCTATCAGGCCACTCGGACCGTAATCAACGTTACACCGGCAATCACCAGTACTATTCCAGCCGCTGTTGTCCAATGAAACGGCTCGCGAAAAATCACTACGGAGCACAGGGCTACGGTTGCTATCGCCCCCGCGGTCAATATAGGATGCGCCACATTGAGCGGCAAACGCGCTAAGGCGGCGGCATAGAGCAAGAATGCTGCACCATAAAGCCCCAATCCTAACCAAAAGGGCCAATTACCCAACGCCGCCATAGGCTCATTGATAGAAGGGAACTTTCGGGGAGGCATCATAGCCATCTTAACCAAAACGCTAGCTGAGGCGTTGGAGGCGATACCGAATATTAGAATGAGCCATTTCATTCGTTGGCCCCAACTCCGTTATTGCGGTAGTGGTGAGTCGCTACCTTCAGTGCACGTTCAATAGATACATTGTGCGGTTCATTCTTGGTTGCCAGCATTTCGATAGAAACCACGTGATTAGGCAAATAATGCTTAAGGGCTGTAACCATCTTTGGGTGGTTAGTTCCTCCGTCACCCAAAGGAAGCAAATCTGGCTCGCTAGCATGAATGTGCCCAATAAGGGATGCGCAGTCCTGCAGAACTGAAATAGGATCCTCGCCGTTAATAGTGATCGCGCCTGTATCAAACTGCATCCTTATGGCTGAATGATCAATCAGTCGCACCGCCTGTGCAGTTTCACTGCTAGTGGTCATAAAGTTAGCGCCATAGCAAGTTGGGTTGGGTTCTAGGCAAATCGCAACATCATAAGATTGAGCGATGTCTCCAAGCCGTCGAAAAAAAGAAACTGCTACATTCGTGGTTTCTTGATTAGTCAATCCTGAGCAATCTCGATTCTTTGGCGATCCAAACACCAGTTTCTTTGCACCCAATCCACTGCCAATATGACACACGGCGGTGAGATGCTGCAGCATCGCACCTTGTAACTCTGTTGAGCCAAAGACATTTAAGCCTGTTGTACCAAACAGCAGCGCCTGCATGCCAGTGATTTCGATACCACGTTCAACCCACCAGTTTTTAACGCGAGCAATGTCATCATCAGTGGCCTTGGCAGGTTCAGGAAAATATTTACCTGGCGCAATATCAATTGCATCAACTCCATAGCGCTCAAGTAAAGTGACTATCGTCTCATCTTCAGCAGTATCCCAAGCAATATTAGAAATCGCTAGTCTCATGATTTTTCTCCCGGTTCATTCTTGATTGCAAGCGGCTCAGATTGTGCATATGCCCTAATAGCTTGAATCGTTTCGCGTGCGCTGTACTGGTAATGCCCAGTAGCTCCAAATACTTGAGCGTGGCAGCTTCGCATGTCGTAGGTGGCCGGAGTGCTAAGTAAGACCTGTTCAAATATTTTGCCAAAGCCTTGCTTTGAAACCTCAGCTACGCTGATCGGTTCTGCGGTAAGGTGAACCAACTTCAAGCCAGCGTTGAGTGCAAGTTGAATGTCATACCAGAGGTTAACCATTGGGTAGAACTGGAAAACACCTCTGTTTTCAATAAAGTGCAGATTGTTGTCGTTCAAGAAATCAAAAATAACATTCTTGCGAAGTCCTGGGCCTACGAGTCCAGGCAGACGCACTATAAGGTGGTTAGTAAAGTGGCTCTCGACAAACTTTTCAAGCAAAAGCCGATGCAAGCCATATGCGTGAAGTCCCGCCTCCTCGACTGGCGCCTCTTCATCAACCCCAATTGTATTTTTGAACACATCGACCGTACTAATCAAAATAAATGTTTTGCACTTGACGGTTTTCAGGTGTCCGATCAGGGCATCAATCTTTTGACGATCCGCATCCGGCTCTTGATTGGCAATCCATTTCTGCGCGGGCGCACCAGCGCATACAACTGTATCGAACGATTGACCCTCAATTTCGAGGATATTAGTCGATCGATATAGCATGTCAAAGGTAGCTTGCTTAAGAAGTGTGCTTCCTACAAATCCTGAAAATCCAATTAATGCATTCATCGTTAAAGTTTCACTTTGTGATAATGTCCGTAGAACCATCGCGGTAACTAATGGTTGCCTTTGTATATTCTTGTAGATCCGTAAATGCCCAAGTACCCTCGACATAAACAGAAGCACAAGCATTATGCTTTACCAAAAGCTCTGAAGTCTCTTGCAAAGATTTATATTCATAAATTCCACGATGAAAAAGTAAATTAGCATAACCGCGCACCCCTATATTGGAGGAGAATACAGCGCAATTCATGTCTACCTTATCTGAGATTCTCGATACAAGTTGTCTGTTTTCGGAGTCAACAGAACCCCATGATGAATAGCTACTCATATCCGTTTTGTAGCTCTTGTAACCCTGATAACTCGCAATTAACATAAGGATAAATAAAATAGCTCGCCCCTTAGTTTCGAATCGAGCAAATGAAAATGCCAATATTAACGCGGCCGGAAAAATAAATTTCAGCCTGTCAAAAGAAAATTGCGTAGCATGTTGAAGCATTACGATATTCTCAAACAGTGGCATGCACGCTGCGATGAATATGAAAAATGTTGCCTGTTGCCTGTTGCCTGTTGCCTGTTGCCTGTTACCTGTTGCCTGTTGCCTGTTACCAAAATAGGATAGAGCAAGTATTGATAATAACGTCAGAATAAATAGACCATATGAAAGGCCATAACCCTGAATCAGTCCATTAACGTTACCTATTGAAGTATTTCTTGCCAAAAATCTACCTAAAAAAGCCTCAGTTGCTGGCACGAAACCGACAGCAAGACTAAAGTGCATAACAGTCATTATTCCTGCAATCGCGGTTGCGATAAATATATATATCGCAAGAACTTTTGAATGCACCGTATCTAGCCTGCTTAACCACAAGATTAAAATCAGACCGCCATTGAATATGTAACCACTCCATTCCGTCAGTGCTCCGACAATAGCTAAAACGATGATTGCCGCTAAACAAAGTTGGCGGCTTAGTTTTGTTTCGCTAGTTAACCACTTGAATATAAAGTAGAGGGAAAAAACCAGAATTATCTGGTACAGACTTTGGCTCCAGTAAATTACTCCATGAGACAGCAAAGCTTCACGACTAAAAATTCCTATGGCGCTACCAACGAGAGCTCCTCCCACCGAAATCCATGGGCCATACCCATTAAATTTAAGTAGACTTATCAATAGAAAAAAAAGAGTGAATACGCTTACGCCACCTAGGAAAAAATTAAAACGAGCTAAGTTTTTAACTGATGGCTCTAAGTCAAACGCTTTAAACCAAAAATAGGGAGCCAAAAAACCAAGTGGCGGAAAACTTGTATAAATATAGTCGCCAGTCATGGTGGCAACAGTGGCGCCCCATGGGATGTTTTTGTCCGCTTCTCTACCCAAAGATACGCTGGGTAGATACCAATGGTTTTCTGCCGAACTTTCATTTAGCGCAGTAACTGTCAGTAGTATGTGATATGTTGCTTCCAAATTTTGAGCACCATTTACTCTTTTGAAATCCTGCTCCCTTAAACTTAAAGAAAAGATAAGCAATAAAATTAAGGCAAATACACCCAAAAACAGGGGACTTTGAACGGTATTTTTAAAGTATTTCTGCATCTAATTTTTCCAGTACATCGTAAATATTGTCAATCTTCCCGCCCAGCACGGAGTAACATCCCGGCAATTCCACGTGCTTCTCAAACAAAATCGGCCTGCCGTCATCACCCTCATTCTTGACCAGAACGGTTTTGATCTCAAATAACGAGTCTACATATTTAGCATCCAACACCGCAGGAAGATAGCGCCCTACATCCCTTAACATGCGATCGACACGCGTTGCACGTTCGTACTGATTTAGCTTTTGGTAAGGGTCGATGCCTTGCTCGTCGTCCCAGTGCGTATGAGGCGTATAACGAACATGGGAAAGCGTATGCAAGCCACGAGCGGGAAACGGCATCATCGAGAAAAAAGGGCCATCCATAACGGTGACACCCAAGCCAGCAAGTGCAGGCGGCGATTGAATTAATGCCATTTCAGTAATCTCATGCTTAAGGCCAGTTTGGGTACCAGGAAATTCACCCTTAAGTTGATTTAGCCCGCTATACGTACAGTTAAATACGAAGCGGCTTGTAAGCAATTCTTCAGAACCGTTTTCAGGTTTTAATGCAACCTGCAAAGTTTGGTTTGACCCTTTTGAAATTGCCATTACTCTTGTTTGTAGGCGAATCTGCACACCACAATCTTGTAACTCTTTCGCCGCCCAATTGGCCAACTTGGTTGAATCAAAAGCATATTCTTCGACTAGAAAAACATCTTCAATCAGACGCGGCTCAAATAAGTTCCGTAGCGATGGTTCTGCTGGTTCAATCTTAGCGCCAATTTCTCGACAAAAGCGATCAAACTGTTTGGCAGTAACCTTAGAATTACGGCGTGCAATCGCGTAAAGTTTGGTGAAGTTTTGCATTACCGCATCGGGCCAATCACGCACGAACTTGGGTAGATTAACCTGACTTCGATATGCAGTCGTAAAGCTCCGTGGATAATGATAGCCATTATGAACACGTGCCTGATTATTGTAAGAGGCGCGTGTAAGTAGTGCCGCCTCGCGCTCTACTAAGACAATACGCTTTAGCCCACGCTGCTTTGCTAAGTAAATTGCAATAACAGCGCCGTAAAACCCACCGCCAATAATCACGGCGTCTTGATTTATATCTGTAGCTAGCATCAGACTATTCGTTCAGGGCGTGTGCCTAGTGTATTTATCGGTTTGGCACTTACTTCTTCAACATTCAACTTTTCACGTCGGGTCATACGGGCACTGGTGAACTCTTGCCCTACGTGATAAAGCGGCCCCTCGTTAGATAGGCTGGCCATGTGCAAGATGTATTCACCCAACACAAGTAAAACGAGCGAGATCAAGAAAAACATACCCGACTGCTGCAGCGAAAGGCTGACCCAGCCAGGGGCAACATCTGTCTTGACCAAACCAATGGCAATGACATAGATCGAATACACCAGGTTGGTAACAGCACCAAATAATGAGAGCGATGTGACTAAACGCATTGGCGCACGGGTGGTCGAAACCAGCAATCGCATACCCCGGTCGATACTTTCGCCAAGACGCTTGGTATGCGATAGTTTTGGGACAGAGCTATAATTTAAATTGACGCGCGTAAATCCCCCTGTAGCTGGTAGATGACGATAAGACATTGCAGGTTGAGGATGCTGAAGAATGAAATTGACGACTCTTTTACTGAGTACGCGATATTGAGGCGCCTCGTTAGCGAGGTGAATGCCATTAAAATGCTTGTAGAGCCCATTAAAGACGGCATATGAAACTCGATAAGCATGGCTCTGTGGGGCTTTTTGCTGATTGTTAGCAAAAACTACATCGGCACCACTGAAAGCTTTTTGGAGCATTTCTTGTAGAAATTCAATATCTTCTGCCAGAGGGTCAATGACCGCAACAAAGTCACCCAATGCATTTTCTAACCCCACCCAAGAAGCAGTATCCGAGTCTACTTCTTGGGTTAGTGCGTATATTTGCAGATTAGGTTGCCCACCTTCAGTGGTAAGTTTTTTGAGCGTGGCAATGCTGTTGTCTTCAGAGGCATTGTCAACGATGATCAATTCATAATCGCTGACAAGGTTATCAATGGCATTGGCTATGTCAGCAAGAATTAAATGAAGCTCGTCCGACTGGTTGCGAACAACCAGTACAAGGGATAGGAAAATGGGGAAATTACTCATTTTATATCTCACGCAAAGTTATTAAAAGTAAACATTTGATCTATTTAACTGGCATGCCACTGTCTGGAATAGCAGAAAATTCTTCGTGACTAATCTCTATCACATCCGCTGGTGACATATTGTTCTGTATGAGCCAATTGCCATTCGGAATCCACGAGCGGCTTCCTCCGGAAACAAAAAACAAACCATCCTCCCGTAACCGACCAGCAGCTTTTTGATAAACTATTTTCCTTTCATAGTTGTGTGCAGCTTCAGAAAGCTTCATTGGCATCTCAGATGTACGTGCCATTTGCATAGATGGCGGAAATCGCACACCCAAAGCAGTTGCGATAACATAATTTGCGGGAAAGTCAGTAAACAACGGTTGGGGATGCAAAGCAACGTTATATCCCTTCCTATCTGGACCTAGTCTCCCCTCGATATAGGCTTTTCTTACTTCTTCTCGAAAAGTCGTTTCTGGCAGATGAACAAATCGCGGTTTGGAGTATTCAAACATAAATGTAGTGCTGCCGACATACAACGCAATAATTCCTCCTGCCAGGGTGTTAGCGCTAATCCTCCTCCAACTGTTTCTGTCTGTTCCAAAACTGGCTGCTAATGCTGAAACAAACACCAAGTAAAAAAGTAAATTAAGCCCGTAGAAATATCTATCGGGGAAACTGGTTATATAATCACCCATAATTCCTATAAGTCCTGGGCGAGACAGAAGGGTGATCGCAGTACATGCTACAAGAACGACTGTGGCACTGATAAGTATAAATCTTTCACGCAGTAAGCCTTTAGCTAGCAAAAATACAGTTACGATAACAATAATTAGCAATAAGCTACTTGCCATGTTATTTAAGTTAGTATAAAACGGAAAAATGATTGGATATAAGAACGATCTTGCGACAATCATTTCAGGAACATTCCGTAAAACAATTTCTCCAGCCAGTGGCGATACCCCTCTTAATTCTCGCACTAAAATCCAGAGCCCCATTAGAAATAGCATAATCAAAAGTACAATTGCACTTCGAGTGCTAAAAGACTTCATGTATTCTTTTAGCCAAAAGTGCACACGAGGGCGGCCATTTACTAACCAGTTATGCAATGCATCGTAACCTAAAGCGATCGCAATGATCGGATAGCATAGCGGATTGGTATTGGCACATATAAAAAGAGCTAAATCGACTACAATAATTTGTTTACGCAAAGCACTTTGCAAAAAATGTCGGCGCCAGATAAGCAGACAGTATGTGACAAACAGAAAAGCATAACCTATGTTATTTAACCGCCCCAACATTTCGTATGAACTGTCACCAAGTGGTATCAATAACACTAGTAACCACAGTATTAAGCGAGCTTCGATGCACAGAACGCCCCGTAAAAGAACAATGGGGGCAACTGCCAATGTCGCGTAAAACAATATGGAATATAATGAAACGAAGTGTGGCAAATAGGTTAAATTGTAACCAAAAAAAATAGCATTCGTTAGTTGCGCCAATGCAATTAACAGTACGTTCCCAAAAACGAAATAGTCAGGCCTAGCATTAAAGAGCATGTAGAAAAAGCCATGATTAATAATTCCCGCACTCCAGAAACCATCTTCTGCATATAGCACGGGTACAAAAATGGAGTGCGCATTGCGTAGGTAGAGGACGATCAGCCCAATAGCGAGAAAACCCAACCATTGGGAGCGACCAGGTTCCGGCCTTGGTTTATTCGGCAAGCCTCGTGCGAAAGGCAAACTGCCACTTAAACCATACATGAGCATCAAAAAAACAGTAATCAAGATGAGCTTGCCTGCTGCTATCCATAAAAAGGATTGAAGGGCGAAAGGCAACCCCGGAACGACCTTTTGGAGATTTGGAATGACCCCAAAAGGATCGCTAGCATCTTGCGCTGGTGCTATAACTTTCTCACCGGTTTGTGAACTAAGTATATCAAGTTGGTTGATGCTAACAAAGTTGTCCGTACTGATATCATTAACACCAGAGCCAGAAATGATTTTGAGATTTTTAATTGATACCTTTCCGCCCGCCTCTACTAGTGGTTTAAAACCTATCAACTCGTATTGCCCGGCGCTTATCGGAAAACTTGCGGATTGGCTCACTTTGCCCTGCGGAAAATTTACTTCCCACCCAGGGTCAGTCAACACACCATCTTTAGTGTAAAGAACCTTTAACACTCCGGGTTGCGTACTAGTTACATCCAAGACAAGCAAACCCGCAGGCTCTTTTTGCATCTCAACATAAGATATGGCAAAAACACAAATAATGGCACTTAGAAGAAATGTTACCCACGCAAAAATGTCTAGCTCTCTGTTGGTGTTGAATACTGAAAATATCATTAAGGGGTCAGTTTTCTAGCAGCAAAAAAAGTCATTAGTTTGTTTGGTTCAGTGGGTAGCTTAAGCTGAAACATGAAAGCGGAAACCTCATCAAACCCCTTATCCCAATCCGCATGATTACTGTGAATGGTATGTGTAGCATGCTTTCTAATATTATCAAGAATATCGTAATTATCTAAAGCAAATGATAATGTTTCAGCAAGGCACGAGGCACTTGCTGGAGAAAGTAGACAATTTTCACCATCTTTTAAAAGCCAAGTATTTGCTACATTATGATTGGCAACCACAAGCGATCCGCACGCCATTAATTCAAAAGGGAGATAAGAAGGGTGTTTGGTCATCATCATGACGAAGCCCACATGGCAGCTACGATACAAATTACCAGTCTCAGCATAAGGTAGCATGCCAACAGTACGCACCACATCATTCAAACCAAAATCTGCTGGGTTCCAGCCTGCTCCAGCGCAGACAATATCAACTTGATCGCCATGTTTTGCCTTGACCTTTTTTAACGCTGCGGCGGCTAATTCAAAACCGTTGCGGGGTGTCCCTGGTCGCGCGTAGTAGAACATCCTTTTAGTCGTCAAAGACCGCTCATCAGTTTTAGAATGGAATACAGTCTGGTCAATGTTGGGGTTCAAAACAACTGCAGTTCCCCCATAATCATTCTCGTAAATTTCTTTAATCGACTGAGTGTTTGCAATACCGTAGAAGCCGAATTTGTAGCTGAGTTCTGCTTGTGCATATGTGCTGCCGGCAGGGTAGAAAGCTGGCTCAAAATCCTGAATCATGTAGAACTTATAACCCGTATTTTGTACACCCAGCAAAACGTAAGCGGTAGTCCATAGTGTCGCAACAGAATAATCTGAAGCGGGGATGTTAACTATAGCTTCAGTCGAATCAAGGATAATGACTTCTGCATTTGCAAGCCGATCAAAGGCACGGATCAGATTTGCTTTTACCTCTTCCTTCTGTGCGGAGCCACAAATTAAAAACCGCTGCTTGATTCCGTGCGTGCGATACAAATAATCGGCTAACCTTAAGATTGTCATGATTCCACCATAAAACGGATTGTCAAATGACGGAAGATACCAATTACACACACGATCTGAAATCACTTCTGCAACTCTCTCTGGGTGTTGCTGTGGTCGTTGCAAATCCTCTGACGAGCAATCTATAACTTGAGCAAGCTGAAGTGCATCGTTAGTATACCCGCTCCAAGTGCTTGCACTACTTTGTAAGTATTTCAAATAAGGTGCAAAAATTCCCCGTGCAACGTTGCGAAGAGATTGCTTGATATATTGTTTCATGAATGAAGCCTAAGCGGACTAACCTGAGAAAATGCGGGATTGAAATAAGGGTCTGAATGAAAAACTGCGCCTTCGTTGAACCAGTTTTTTTCGGGAGCATGCTCAAAATATATTTTAGCAAATGGATTAATCAAACCTCGGCGTCCACCAGTAGTTAACTGCCGACAAAATTCACTGAATTCTGACACGGCTTGCTCTTTGGAGTTAAATTCAGACATAATTCTCGCGGCATCACCAGCCTTTAATGCAACTGCATAGGGCGAACAAGCACTCGAATTTCGATACCAAAGTGGGCCGCCAAACCACCCAAAGGAATAGAGAGGACTACCATTTAATAGAGGTGCTGATCGCCCGTCTGTGCTAATCACACGCCCCGCTTCAAAAACTATATCTTGCTCATTGATGGCTAAAGCACTTGCCCATGCAATATCAGGGTGCTCTGTCACCCAGCCACCTAATTCTTCAACAAGACTACCCGACAAACGGCAAGCTCTTCCGTCTAATAGTATAAGCGTTTGTGATCTGGTAGAAGCGGTTGCAATTTCTAACGCTTTGTACCAGTTCACCGAGTCGGTGCATGTAAAAACAATACGATCGCGCCAAGATGGATGAACCAAATTGATATAATCCTCGCCACCATTACTATGAACAACATGTATGTGACGAATGGCTGGTTGCTCGCTCTCCATTAACTCAGCAAGAATTCGCTTAAGCTGCTCAACTGTTCCAGTTTGATAGACAATCACATCAAGTGATTTTGGCCGCACTAACCAGCAGACTTTGAACATGCCTTCTTCAGTAGGCACAACAGCTGCAGCCAAACCACGTCGCAAGAAATAATCTTGTTGCGTCCTCAACTGAGCCAGTGCCGCGTAAGGTTTTGTGTGTAAGCCAGAAGCGGTTGATGTAGGAAGAATACGCCAGTGATACAAGATAGAAGCAACCCTTGCAACATTTTTTGTTCGCTCAGCAATTCGGAAAAATAGATCCCAATCCTGCGCACCATCGGTTTCAGGACGCCACCCGCCGATGCTGCGAATTAAACTAGTTCTGATCACATTAAGATGTGTAAGATAATTAACTGAATGAAGCATTTCTGGGCTCCAGTCAGGCTTAAACAGAGCATTCATCCGTACTCGCCCATCAGCACTTATTGAATCCTTGTCAGAATAAATAAGATCTAATTCTGGGCGTGATTGTAGCAAAGATACAATCTCAAAGTACGCCCATGGTGTTATCGTGTCGTCGTGATCAAGCAAGGCGATGAATTCTCCATCGGCAAGTTCGAGCGCTGAATCTGAATTAACAGAAATGCCACCGTTAACTTCAAGCAGTTTAATTTTGAAGCGTTGGTCTAAAACTGTGCGCTTTTTTAACCATTCCCAACCGACCAGGTCCTCGGTATCGGCCCACACGAGACAAGCCTGCCAATTAGCATATGTTTGTCGCTCAAGGCTTGTAAGAGTTTCATGCAGCACCTCTCGAGGAACCTTATATATTGGCACAATAGTACTTATTAGTGGCGAATATGAGAACTGCTTTGCCGTTTCGGTCTGCATTGTCAATTGAGCTTGGTTAGGCTCATGTTCATCGATCCACTGAGCTAGTTCAGGGTGATCTGTAACTAAATTTGGGTTAGCTAATAAATTGCCCTTCATAAAATTCATGCGTTTATATATATAGTTAAAAAGCCGCTTTAAAGTCACGTTTACACCATTTGATTCAAGCGTTCGAGCAAAATGTGTTACTAAACTCACAGCGTGCTGCCGCTTTGCGCCACCACGTGCAAATCTTGCTAACAAACGATTGAGCGTCCTACCAACAACTGAACCGAAAGAAACCTCTTCTTGCCTCATGTTCATCATTGCTGCGTTTATCAATGCCCGCTGCTGTATTAAATAGCTAATTTCCATGTTGCGAACCAAAACTTCATCTTCGGGTGCTATACCGGTAGCGTATTTATTGCGAGATTGATCTTGTTCACTTATTAAAGTCAAGTGAAAATCCAGATTTGCGGGTGATACTGCTTCTAATTGACCAGCAACAAATCTGGGGCCAAGAACGTTGCGCACGTGCTCCATTTTCTTGATTACACACATTGAATTGATGAATTCAATGGAATGAATTTGTTGCAGGGTTTCTTCACCAATAAGGATATCATACTTGGAAAAAAACCCTTTCAATACACTGGCCCTTTGCTTGGGGATACCCCAGAACTCGTGGTTTATTACATCTGTAAGCTTTTTGAAAAACGCCAATGATGAATAAGGGTCAAATAATCCTCCTTCAAATTCTGCCCAATAACTACAATGCAGATCTTCTATTATAAATACACCACCATCAAGTAGTAACGGGAAATACCGCGCAAAAGATTTCACTATGTCGTTAGAGCGGTGGGAACCATCATCCAGAATGATTTCAAATGACGGCGCGATGCCCTGGATAGCACTCTGCGCTTTATCAGTATTTGCGTCACCAAGCACAAAGCTTATTCGGGGGTCATCGAATACTAATTTTGCGCAATCTGGATTGATATCAGAACCAACAAATTGCCGTCCTTGCTGAAAGTATTTAGCTAGAATTTCAAGTGAGCCGCCATTTTGAATACCAATTTCAAGCAAACTCAACGGTTTATGCCGATATTGTGAAAATATCCTTTCATATTCAATTAAGTATATAGACCACTTATCAGACACTTTTCCAGTGTGATCCGCGTAGATTGCTTCTAACGTATTAGTCTTCATTGCATGCCTCAAGTACTACACTTTCAAAGGCGATGCCCACAAGGCCCCACCTTATTTTGCTGGAAGAAACGTTCACGATAAGGGCATCGTGAAGTAGATGATGTTGTACGTTGTTATAAAGATCGCCCTCTGCTACAGATGCAAAAACGGCATATTGGCCGTTTGGCAACATTGGAAGCGTGAAAACGAATTTTCCTATGAACTTTTGCCCCCCTTTCACTGGTGTTAATCTATTGGCTGTGAAAGGCAAAGTGTTCTCTCCGAATAGATCTTGACCGAGTCGATCCCTGAACACAAAACCCAATATAGGGCTGTGCAGATCTTTATTAGCTTTCGCATGAACGACAATGCGGACTTTTTCACCACCAGCAAAAATTGTGTTGTCACCACCTGAAACGCTTTCTAAAACAACCAATAATATTTCAGCTCCTCCCGCAGACCACCCTGAGGCGTTTTGAAGGTTGTTTCGTACATGCATTTGTGAACCATATTCCTCAATGGAAAGTAAATCTGGTGTATCGTCCGCAATCAGCTCAGTATCCGAGGCACCTTCTGGCACTGCAACAGCGGTAAGTTCTACTTCTTGCCCATACACTTCTTGTAAAGTGTATTGCAAATAAGAGTCAGCAACCTGCTTTGAATCCCCCCGCTTCATTACTTGTCCATGACCCAACCATACTGCAGATTGGCATAGGTTTTGTACTGAACTCATATCATGGCTCACAAACAACAACGTCCCTCGCTCTTGAAACGAACGGATGAAACGCATACACTTTTGATTGAATACTGCATCTCCCACTGATAGTGCTTCATCCACTACTAATATGTCTGCATCTACATGCGCTATCACTGCAAAAGCTAAACGCACCATCATGCCACTTGAATATGTTTTAACTGACTGATTAACAAAATCACCTATATCAGCAAATGCGGCAATATCGTCAAATCTGTCATCAATTTCTTGATTAGTTAATCCCAATACCGATGCATTCATGTAAACATTTTCGCGCCCAGTAAATTCTGGGTTAAAGCCTGAGCCAAGCTCTAGCAATGCTGCAATACGCCCATTGGTTTCTATGCTACCGCTTGTTGGGGTGAGTGTGCCGCAAATCATTTGTAGCAGGGTAGATTTACCACTGCCGTTGCGCCCAATAATGCCGACGGTTTCACCTTTTTTAATTTCGAATGACACCTCTTTAAGTGCCCAAAATTCACGAAAATATTGTTTGCTAACTTTACCTGCCATTTTCATTAGTCGCGGCATGACAAAGCGCTTTAATCTATCGCGCGGGTTATCGTAAATTTCGTAGCATTTACTTAAGTTACTAACGCGGATAGCGATATCGTTAGAGGACATCAGCAAAGCCTTTTCTTGTTTTTTGAAACCATGCAAAACCTATCCATGCTATTAAAGTAGCTACTGTGGCATAAGCCAATAAGCCTAGCCAATTTGGTAAATGCCCCCAAATAATCACTTCACGCATTTGTTCAATAATAAAAGTCACTGGGTTGGCCATGATAAAAGGGCGAAACCTTTCTGGCACTGCTGTAATAGGATAAAAAACAGGAGCAAGAAACATTAATACCGTGGTGATGATTCCTATAGTTTGCCCAACATCACGCAAAAAAACGCCTAGTGAAGCTAGCATCCAAGCTAAGCCTAAACTTAATATAACAAGCGGTAATAATACGAGCGGAATAAATATAATGGTCCAATGTAAAAAACCATTAAATATGATGAAAGCTGTTAAAAGTACAAATAGGCTTACTAAGCTATGAAATAGTGCTGCACCCATGGCAATGACTGGCAATATTTCAATGGGAAATACTACTTTTTTTACATAATTGACATTAGCAAGTATTAACCCTGGCGCCCTATTGAGTACTTCACTAAATAAACTAAGTACGATCATGCCAACAAACAAAACTACTGCAAATTGCGTTTTACTATCGTCACCACCTATGCCACCCCAGCGTGATTTAAATATCTCTGAAAAAACAAAGGTGTAAACCACCAACATAAATACAGGATTAAAAAATGACCATGCTAAGCCCATAGCCGAGCCTTTATAACGCCCGATTACCTCACGTTTAGTCATTTGAACAATTAATTGACGGTTTCGCCAAAAACTTTTAAAAAGTGCTATTAAAGATGTAGGCTGAATGGCATGGGGGTTAATTGAAGTTGATGCTTTAATCATGTAAGTAGGTCTAGTTGTTTTGTTTGTTTACGCATATTTCCCAGCTTATACTCTTCCGTAAGTGTCGTTAAATCTAATAATATCGTCTTCACCCACATAATCACCACACTGTACTTCAATAATGCTAAGTGGTTTGTCACTCTTGTTTTCTAGGCGATGTTTGTGCGTTTTTGGAATGTAGGTAGATTGATTTTCATTAAGCGTAAATTCAACTTCACCATTTGTAATAGTCGCTACGCCTGATACTACCACCCAGTGCTCTGAACGGTGTTTGTGCATTTGCATGGAGAGTTTTTGGCCTGGGTTAACCACAATACGTTTAATTTTAAAGTTGAATGATTCCATCAGTACCGTGTAGCTACCCCACGGGCGGTAAGCGGTTTGGTGTATTTCTGTGAGGTGCGGTTTTTGTGCTTGCACACTGGCAACCAGTTGCTTGATATCTTCAGTGCGGCTGCGATCACACACCAAAGTAGCATCTGCTGTTTGAATAATGGCAATGTTACTTAAGCCTAATGTAGCCAGCAGGCCATGTTCTGTCCATAAAAGGCTGTTTTTCGTATCTTGAGTGAGCACTTCACCATGTATCACGTTATTTTCTGCATTTTTTTGTTGGCGTTGATAAATTGAATCCCAGCTTCCAAGATCACTCCAAGCCATGTTGACAGGCACTACTGCAACTTTTTCTGCCACTTCTGCTAAGCCATTATCCATCGATAAACTTGGTAATGCTGCGTACTGTATAGCTAAATCTTGCGCGTTTAACGCCATAATTTGCGCATATATATCTGGCTGATATTGTTCTAGCATTTTCATAAAAACAGCCGCTTTAAACACAAACATGCCGCTGTTCCACAGATAGCCGTCTGCCACAAATTTTGTAGCAATATCGCGTGATGGTTTTTCTACAAATTGCGCAACTTGATGAATGGGTAGCTTAATGCTATTTAAATGAGCACTGTTTGAATGAGCGCTGTTTGAATGAGCATCTGCAAAATTAAGGCTCTCAGCAGGTTTAATATAGCCGTAACCTGTTGCTGGCTCATGCGGTGTAATGCCTAAAAGTGTTAAATAGCCATTTTCTGCGGCTAGTTCTGCAGTTTGCCAAGCATTTAAAAAAGCTTGATTGTTATCAATGGCATGGTCTGATGCAAATACGCCAATACTCGCGTTAGCATCTTTTGCAATAATTTGACTCACTGCCCAAGCAATAGCAGGCAAGGTATTTTTTGCACAGGGCTCTGCCAAAACATTGGCTACTGCATCTGCATAATTTTCTGCCAACTGGCCTTTTACTTCAAATTTATGATCTTCATGGGTGACCGTAAATAGGTTTTTTGCTGGAATTAACTGGCATAAACGCGCAGCCGTTTGTTGCAACAAAGTGTCATCGCCATTAAGCGCAAGCAGCTGTTTAGGTCTTAGTTTACGTGATAATGGCCACAATCTAGTACCAGAGCCACCACAGAGAAGAATTGCATAGCGATTATCCATTTGCGTCTTTCTTAAATATTAAATGTGTCATTAATTGGCAATTGTTTAGCTTGTTCATCAAATAATTGTGTCTGCTTGGTTGTTATGTTTATTTGAGTAGCTTGTGGCTCTTGAACAGCTTGGCTCTCTTGTATGAGCATATTAATTTCACTTTGTAATTGAGCGTGTTCTTGCAATTTTGCTTTTAAAAACCTAACGGTAATACTCGATTTTTCTTCTATGCCGTAAGGTGTTAATAAGTACACATAAGCCAATTTATTTTGACTATTTTTAAAGTTAGTGGCTTTCAATAAGCCTTTTTCTATTAATGCTTTTAAACAGAAATTAGCTCGGCCTAAGCTAACACTAAGCTCGCGCGCCAGCTCGCGTTGTGTGATGTTGGGCTTAGCCGCTATCATTTTCAAAATCTTATAACGATATTCGTCAGTGAGCATCTTTTAAATCTGCTTAATAATGAGTACAAACTCCAAGCTTAAAAATTAAAATTACAACACCACTTAGCTATATGCTCAAAACATGCGTTCAAAGATTGAACTAAAGCGTTTGTGCAGTTTACCAAGAAAATTAAAAGTTTGCTTAAGCTATTTAAAGCCAGCTTGAGCTTTATGATTAAACCCACAACGCAATTTAAAAAATGCTAATTAAGTCATTGCACAAATCAACTTTATCCTAGTTTTTTAGAATTCGTCATCCTCGCGAAAGCGAGGATCCATTTCAAGGTTTTAAAGTCAACATGGATCCCCGCTTTCGGGTGGATGACAGACTGAGATATCTAGTTGAATACTTAACCGCATCTAGGCTCATACCTGAACTTCTGATTGCCATTAAGATTTAATTAGCTGGGTAATCTCCGCCAATTTTGCTGTCATTAAATCTGCATCAGCACGCGATTCTACATTTAATCGTAAAAGTGATTCAGTATTAGAGCCACGTAAATTAAAACGCCATTGTGAAAAATACATATTTAGCCCATCGGTTCTATCAATTTCAACAGGCTGGTTTTGAGGCGGTTGGCTAACAAAGTAAGTTTCAATTTTTTGGACAATGCTTGGCATATCAGCCACTTTAAAATTAATTTCACCGCTACATGGAAACAACTTGATTCGCTCAGATACTAGCGCAGACAAGGTTTTGCCTGTGGTGCTTAAAAGTTCACATACCAATAGCCATGGAATCATGCCACTATCGCAGTATGAAAAATCTCTGAAATAATGATGTGCGCTCATTTCGCCACCATAAATCGCATTTTCGGCACGCATACGCTCTTTAATAAAAGCATGCCCTGTTTTACTCATAATGGCGTGACCACCCATGTTAGTCACAATATCTTGTGTGTTCCACACTAAACGAGGGTCGTGAATGATTTTTTCATTAGGATGTTTGGCTAAAAATGCCGCAGCTAATAAGCCAACAATGTAATAGCCTTCAATAAACTCGCCTGTCTCATCAAACAAAAAGCAGCGGTCAAAATCGCCATCCCAAGCAATGCCCATATCTGCACTATGCGCTATCACGGCATTAGCGGTTGCAGCACGATTTTCTGGCAGCAATGGATTTGGAATACCATTGGGGAAATCACCATTAGGCTCATGATGTACTTTGATAAAAGTAACGGGCACTTTAAGCGTAGTAAAGGCTTGTTCTATTGCATCTAACACATGCCCTGCCGCACCGTTACCCGCATTAACCACTAAATTAAGCGGTTTGAATTTTTTTACATCAATATAGGTAAGTAAGTGTTCTACAAACTGCGGTAATGCGCTTTGTTTGTTGTAGCTACCACGCATCAACACTGGTAAAAACTCATTAGCCTCAACCATGGCTTTAATTTCGTTTAAACCTGTGTCACCACTAATCGGCTTAGATTGTTCGCGCACCAGTTTCATGCCATTGCAATCAATGGGATTATGGCTGGCTGTGACTTCAATACCGCCATTTAGCTTGAGATAAAAAGTCGCAAAGTAAATTTCTTCAGTACCCGTAACGCCTAAATCAATAACATGCGCGCCACCATCCATTAAACCATTTGCCAGCGCCATTTTAAGGCCTTCGCTACTGTGGCGAATATCTGCACCTACAGCTACGGTTACTTTTTTGGTTGATGCCTGCATAAACTGCGCGTAAGCACGACCAATGCGGTAGGCAATATCTTCATTAAGCTCATCACCTAATCTGCCGCGAATATCGTACGCTTTAAAACAATTGAGGTTTGTAGTTGCCATTTGAAAGCCTTAGTTAAAAGTGGTTAATTTTATTTATTTTAAATATTAAGATTTTTGCACGAAACAAAAAATCAGCATTTCATTAGCAAAAACACCCAACTTCGTCATTCCCGCGAAAGCGGGAATCCATTTTCAATTAGTTAGTTAGGTGGATCCCCACTTTCGCGAGGATGACGAATTGATTAGTTTTTGAGTTAAATCGGATTCGTGAAAAACTCTCATTACAATCATGCAAATAATCACTAAAAGTCTAAGCCTGTAAACTTCTTAATATCACGTTGCTGACGCTTAGTGGGTCGGCCTAAGCCGCGGTCACGCCGCGCGTGGTCTTGTTCTTTTGTTATGCTTAAATTTTCACGCTTGTTAATACTGGCGGGTGTTTCAGCATAAAGTAATGCTGCTTCTGGCGCACCTTTACGTTGAATTGATAAGCCTGTGACAGTTACTTCAATTTCAAAGTCTTTATTACGGATATGAATTACCGCATTTAAACGCACCTCTTTTGCTGGCTTAACACTGTCACCATCTACATGCACTTTGCCACTATCAATAGCATCTGAAGCCAAATTGCGCGTTTTAAAAAAACGCGCCGCCCACAGCCATTTATCTAGGCGGGTTTTGTTATCGATATTTTCTTCTTGGCGCATGTTTAAACTTTATTGTTAAATCTATTGTTCTCTAATGTTTTTCTATAACCTGATAGTACTTTTTGTGCATAACCCATCACACTTTCAGCTGCGTAATGACCATGCTCATCTATGTTCCCTGCCGTCGTATCGGTTAAATGAGCAATGCCTTCTAAAACGTGGTCTATCGTATAAATGTGAAACTGCCCTGCTGCCACCGCAGCCACCACTTCATCATCTAGCAATAAATGGTTTTGGTTACGTTTAGGGATTATCACGCCTTGTTTACCATCTAAACCAATGGCGCGGCATACTCTAAAATAGCCTTCAATTTTTTCGTTTACGCCACCAATTGGCATGACCTCACCAAATTGATTTAACGCACCAGTCACAGCCAGACCCTGCTTAATACCTAAGCCAGATAAGGCAGACAATAAGGCAAACAACTCTGCACATGATGCAGAATCACCCTCAACTCCGTTGTATTCTTGCTCAAATACTAGCGAGGCATTGAGGCTGAGTGGCGCCAAAGATGAAAAACTTGCACTTAGCCAGCTTTGTAAAATAAAGATACCTTTATCGTGATTAGGCCCACTCATTTGCACTTCACGATCAATATTTATTACGCCTTTACTACCTGCGTAGCATCTTGCGGTAATGCGCACTGGCGAACCAAAACTTGCATCACCTAGCTCAATATGCGTCAAACCGTTAACCTGCCCTACTACACTTCCATGCACTTGTATCATCAGTTCGTTATCAATAATCGAATCACGAATTTGTGCCTCTACATAATGATGCCGTGCTTGCTTGGCAGCGATAGCGGCTTTTACATCTTGGGCGGTGATGAGTTGATTTTCTTTAGTTTCATTGCTTTTTACAGCATTAATACCGCTAATAGCAACGCTTTCTAAAATCAAGCGTTCTAAACGTGCAAAATTAGTACTGATGCGCGTTTGGTCTTCCTCTAAACGCTGCAAAGCGCCTATTAATACCGCAACGGCTTCGGCAGTGAAATGTGGGCAACTAAATTGCTGGCATTTTTGCGCAACAAAACCTGCGACAGCTGCATAATTCGCCACATTGGCTTCTATACGCTCTGCAAACTCTACTTTAATAGGAAAGTAATTGAAGAAATCTGCTTTTTCATCCAGCATTTGATAAAAATCTTCACGTGTAGCAATCAACACCAACTTAACTTGCACAGGCAACACACTATTAGCGTTTGCAAAACTCGCTGTTTGCCCAGAGCTGCCACTTAATGTGCCGCTACTTAAATCCTCAATTTGCAGGGTACCATTACGTAAAAAACGATGTAGTTTTTCTAAAATTTGACTACCATTTTGCTGGTCTTGTAGCAAATCACGTAAATGCAACATCAACATACCACCATTTGCACGCATTAAATTGCCTGCGCGCAACCGCATAAAGTCGGGCGTACTTGAGCTTTCTGTCGCGCTTTCGATACCACCAAATAGCGATTGCAGACTAGGATCATTATCGTAAATAACGGGGGCCAAGATTTTGGGCTGTGCACTCGGATTGCCCACTAAAATATTCACTCGGTAGCGCCCTAAGAAACTTTCACTTAATAAGCTATCTAGCAGGCTATCGGTCTCTTTTTCATTATCTGAGCTGGTACTCGAATTAGGTTGCCAAGCTTCTAAATACTCTAGTACATCCAGTTTCAATTGGTGAAAATATTTGGCCAAAGTTAAATGAGATGCAGCGCTTAAATTAAGGTCTAGTTGCAGAGCATCAAAATGAACGGTAATAAAGCCGTTTATAGTGGCTAGTAAATCAGATTTTTCAATATGCTCGTTGGCAGTAGCAGATGCAGCGGCAATAGACGAGAGTTGTTTGACTAGCTGGCGAATAAAGTGATCCATCGCCAGTCTAAACTTTACTGCTGCCCCTGCTGGTAAAGTCACAAATAAAGGCTTTTCGTTCATCTCAAAATTAAACAGTGCCACTAAATCTGTGATTTCATGTGTGCCATTTAACGCGGCTTCTTGCATAGCGCTCTGCATAAGCGAGGTACGACCTGTACCCTGTTCACCCAATACTAGTAAATTAAATCCTGGTTGCTGAAGTATAAGTCCAAATGTAGCAGATTTTTTAGCATCGGATTGGGCAACCCAGCCATGCACCTGCTCGACACTTAACAACTCTGCTGTACTAGAAAATGACAGCTCATGAGGGGCTATATGTGCATTAAGATTTTGTGGTTCTATTATTTGTAACATATTGTTATATTTGCTTAATTTTTCAGTTTATTTTAATTGAACACGGTTAGTTGATTAAGTGATTTATCACATGACTTAAAATACTTAATTTTGTCATTGCCGCAAACGCGGTAATCCATTTTTATCAACCACTTAAATGAATCCCCGCATGCGCGAGGATGACGAAATGGTGAGTATCAAAGCATTAAATCACTTCTTGCAAGATTCTCAATAATTCACTTTTTTTTAAGATCTTACTGTGTTTTGCGTTTAATCTACTTAGCACTTCTCTTTACTTAAAATTTTTCCAGCGCTCACGCGCGGCATCATCCGTCACTTTAGCATCCACCCATTGATCGCCATCGGCAGTTGTTTCTTTTTTCCAAAATGGTGCTTCAGTTTTTAAGTAATCCATTATAAATTCGCAAGCCGCAAAAGCATCACCACGATGTGCGCTTGCCACAGCAACTAACACAATTTGTTCTGCAGCTTGCAACACACCTACACGGTGAATAATCGTAGCATCTATGATTTTCCAGCGTTGTTGCGCTTGTTCAACAATAGCAGCGAGCGCTTTTTCTGTCATACCAGGATAGTGCTCAAGCATCATACTTGATACATTTTTTTGATGATTTGACTCGTTATTAACTTCACGTACAAAGCCAACAAAGCTTGCCACAGCCCCTATATCTGTGCGGTTGCAGCATAGTAAAGCCTGCTCGGCAGTTGCATCAAAATCTTGTGTTTGTATGCTAATTTTCATATTTTAGTATTAAATCAACAAAACTATCCACCTGTGACTGGCGGGAAAAATGCAACTTCATCATCCGCTTCAATCACCTCTGTATCATCTACCAGCGCATGATTAATCGCAGCACGCACTACTTGTTTACCCGAAAAAATCATTGCCCAATTGTCACCGCGCGTACTAAGAAGTGTTTTTAATTGCAGAATGGTTTTAATGTTGCTGGGCAATACCATGTCTTCAGTAGAGTAATTAAGCGATTCTTTTAAGCGTGCAAAATAAAGCACTTTTATCATCATGTTGCTTCCTCTTGTTCGTTATTTTCATCCAGCAAATCTAATAAATCTGGCACCGCTAAAGGTTTATCAGAAAGTTCTACACGCTCGATTTTAGCAAAGCCTGCAGTGATTTTTTTGCTAGTAATATGTACATCTTCTACATCTTTACTGGCTTGTCGAATATGGTCGGCAAGACCTTTCATGCGCTTATCAAACAGCGCAAAATCTTTACCAAGCTTACCTAATTCAGATTGTATTATGTGTACTTGTTTGCGCATTTCGGTGTCTTTTAACACTGCACGCGCAGTATTAAGCACCGCCATTAATGTAGTAGGTGAAACCAGCCACACGCGTTGCCCCATCGCATAATTGATGATTTCTGGATGGTAAGCATGAATCTCTGCAAACACTGCCTCAGCAGGAATAAACATCACCGCACCATCACTTGTAACATTGGGGATAATATATTTTTTAGCAATATCATCCACATGCTTTTTCACATCTAGTTTAAATTGACGCTTAGCCGCTACTCTATCGGCTTCTGCAGCGCCCACTTCAAACATGCGATGGTAATTTTCAAGCGGAAATTTGCTATCCACCGCCACATTGCCAGTTGGTTCAGGCAAAAACAACATGCAGTCTACGCGTTTATTTTCACCTAAACTATATTGAAATTCGTATGAATTAGGGGGCAAAGCGTTACGCACCAAGCCCTCTAGCTGCACCTCGCCAAAAGCACCGCGCGAACGTTTATCGCTTAATAAATCCTGCAAGCTAATCACGTTAGTGGCTAGGCCATCAATCTTTTTCTGCGCCTCATCAATGCGTGATAAATGCGTCATCACGTTAGTAAACGTTTCTGTGGTTTTTTTAAAGCCTTCGTCTAAGCGCTCAGATACTTTACCGCCAATCAACTCCAAGCGCCCATCTACCGATTTAGTGAGTTCATCAATACTCTCTTTTAGGCTTACAGTAGCCGCGCGCATGGTATTTTGAATAAGCTCTTGCTGGGTTTTTCCTTGGTCGGCCAGCGTAATGTGCAGCCTCTCCAATACGGCTTCACGGGTTTTGCTTAGGTTATCAGCTTGCGATAGCTGTAAAGTCTGCATGGCCTCGCGTGTAGATAACAGCTCCTGTGCCACGCTTGCACGCAAACGTTCGCTGGTTTCAGCCGCATGAGCGCCCAGCCTATCGCCTAGCTTATTTAAACCATCATGCAAATCCAACAGCATGCCGCGATGTTTTTGCTCTAAGGCTTGGCTTAATTGTGCTGATTGAATACTAGCTTGCTCGCTTGCCTGCAAGGTGGCACTGGTATTTAATTGTTGCAATCTTAATTGCCGCCACACAAGTAACAACAAAACGATGAGCAATAAGATGCAGGTAATATTTAATACAATGGGTAGAGTTTCGTTCATAACTTATAATTATAGCGACACTTTAGTGCTTGCCCCTGCTAAACTTCGCTAAATTGCAATATCAAACCATTTTTTTCACTAGCTATTTAATTAATGCTTAAACTAAAATTTCAATCACTCAAAATCTCAGCTGGCTTATGGCTTACTAATGTTACCCGTAAGCTCAGGAACAACTTCTACTTATATCTAGCCACTTTAATCACGCTAGCCATACTTGTGGATGCTGGCGTGTTTCACATTGGTGAAAACATGCGCGACAAGGCATTTGATGTGATGGTGAAAAATCGTATTTTTACACCCAAACCAGATAACGACATTGTGATTGTGGATGTTAATGAAGCCAGCTTAAGCGCGCTGGCTAAGGATTATGGTCGCTGGCCTTGGCCACGCCAAGTATTTGGTGAGTTTGTAGAAAATATTGAGGCACAACACCCCAAAGCCATTGTGTTTGATATTTTATTTAGCGACGCTGATATTTACAATCCAGATAGTGACGCTTATTTTAACGATGTAATTAAAACCACTAATTCTCAAGCCAACAATGTGTTTTTTCCCTTTTTGCGTTTAGCGCCCGAGCAAGATCATTTAAGCCTAGTAAAACCTTATGATATTCCAGGCATTTTAGCCGCACCACTTAATAGCCAATCTCTAGATAGCCAGTCTCCATCAAACCCAAAAGCTACCATTGCTGTGGTTTTACCGCACTTTGAAGCGGTACTCAATACGAAGCATTTGGGCACGCATAATATTGACCCTGATAAAGATGGCATTGTGCGTGAATACAAACTTTATCGCGATGAATATGGCTATCGCTTGCCGTCATTGCCGCTAATTGTGGGTAATTACGCTAGAACGGAACCAGATAAGTGTCTGCCACAAAACATGTTGATGAACTGGCGTGGCAAGCCTTTTACATACCAATATGTGACGTTTAGTGACGTGATGACCGATATGGGTAGCAAAGTTAAAACGCGCGCGCCCAATGAATTTACGAACAAAATTGTGATTATTGGCTCAACAGCGCCATCATTATTTGATTTAAAAGCCACCGCCATGGCAAAAGCGCATCCTGGTGTAGAAATACTTGCCACCGCTATTGATAATGTAAAACACAACGATTACTTACACGTATGGCGTGGTGCATTTACCTATGTGTTGTTAAGCTTAATGTTAGTTTGGCTAACTACCGCCGCATTTTTCTTCAATATGGATCGCGACCGTTTTAATAAATTATTTAGTGCCAGCCAAGTTGGCTTATTAGCCTTGTCTTACATTGGCATTAATATGACTAACTTCTATCTAGACTTTACAGCGCCAATTATTTGGGCAGTCGCTTATTTTAGTATTGCAAAAATATACGCATTAGCTACAGACCGAGCTTTACAGCGCTGGCTAGCATTTGGTATAAAAGCTAATGGTCAAGAATCACAGGCAGTGCTCATCATGCCTACATTGATTGAAAGCCGAGAATCCCTTACCGACACTACACTCAAACAAATTAAACGTCATTTAGAGCTAAAAAGCCACACACCCAACACGGTAGATATACTCAAAGGCTTGCAAAATGGCTTATGGGGGTTATTTGGTGATATGGTGATTGTAGTTTGGATATATGCAGCCGATAAACCAGAATATGCACAAGCAGCAAAAGAGGATGCAGTTCAATTATCTCAACAATTGGAAAATTTGATATTGCTAGTAGGTCTGCCAAAAGACACCGAAGTACGTTACACCCTGCACGATGGCATCATTGCTAATGAAAAAATAAGTGGTATTAGCAGCGCTAAGCAATGGCGTAGCCTGTTTGCACAATCTGTTATCAAGCTAGAGCATGAAGATGTAAAGCCTGTATAAATCAGGTCTTATTAAACAACCCTTAATTCATATTAAGTAACAATTCTGGAAACAATATGTACAAAAAATTCTGTTTAATTTCACTACTTATTTTATTGTCTGTACTCACTTTAAATACTGCGTTTGCAGCCGATTTAGGGGTTGCATTAAAAGGGGATAAGTTACTTGCCGAGCCATTTAACGATGCAAAAACCGTAGGCAATTTGCTGCGTGGAGACAACGTAGAAATCATCACGAAAAAAGGTGCTTGGCTGCAAATTAAAGCAAAAAAAAGTACAGGCTGGGTACGATTACTTTCAGTGAAGCGTACTAATAGCATAGCCAGTAACGGCAAAGGTATTTTGGATATCGCAAGCGGTAGATCTGGCACAGGTCAAGTGGTTGCCACCACTGGCGTGCGTGGCTTAAGTGCTGAAGAACTTAAAAGCGCAAAATTTAGTGAAAAAGAAATGAAAGCTATGGAAAGTTACACAGAAAGTGGAGTGCAAGCCAAAAAATTTGCAGAGGCAGGTCAGCTACAAGTAACAAAAATGAGCTACTTTGTTAATAGTGCAGCTACAAGTAAAGGTGCTCAATAATGCAAGTTATTTCTACAAAAAAATCCCTCAGTATTAAAAAAATCTTCAGTTGTTTATTAATCTCATTTGCATTATTTAGCTTTTCAATAACCAGCAATGCTTTTGATTTTAAAAAACTTAAAGAAACAATAAAAGACAGTCAAAGCAAAGCAGAAGATGCAAAAGTCGTTGAAGATGATGCTGCCACCAACACATCAGGCCAAGCAAATGCAGAAACAAACGCATTAGCGAGCATCAATTGGAAAAAACCATCAAAAACTGAAGAAATTGCTTTAGGACGTGAAATTACTGGCAATATTTTAGGTGCTGCACCGTTAGTTAAAGATGCGGAACTACAAAAATATGTTAACGAAGTTGGGCGCTGGGTAGCAAGTCAAAGCGAACGTGCAGATTTGCCATGGCATTTTGGCGTTATAGAATCCGAAGACCTCAATGCGTTTTCCGCACCTGGCGGGTATGTGCTGATAACAAAAGGTTTATACAAAAAACTGGATAACGAAGCGCAATTAGCAGGTGTGTTAGGGCATGAAATTGCCCATGTAGTCAAAAAACACCAACTTAAAGTGATTCAAAAACAGCAGCTTTTAAATTTGGGTGCCAATTTTTTAAGTGGAAAATTAGGTAAAAATAATCAGTCTATACAAAAGGTTATTGGCAGTGGTGCTGAAATTAGCGCACGCGGTTTAGATAAAGATGCAGAATATGAAGCTGACAGCATGGGCATGGTATTGGCCACCCGCGCTGGTTACGAACCATTTGGCTTAGCTGAGGTATTGCAAACACTAGGGCAAAC
>JAYVFU010000184.1:0-3264 GCA_043772865.1 Methylophilaceae bacterium | reverse complement strand
CGTGCTAAATAAATAATTACTCAATCAATTTAATCATCACCCACACAGAATTTAGGAGAACACCATGAGTTTTCAACAAGGCCTTAGCGGGTTAAATGCAGCATCTAAAAATCTTGAAGTCATTGGCAATAATGTATCTAACTCTAATACCGTTGGATTTAAAGGTGCACGTGCAGAGTTTGCGGATGTTTATGCCAACTCATTAACTGGTAGCGGCTCATCACAAATTGGTATTGGCACCAAGGTTGCTGCCGTAGCACAGCAGTTTACGCAAGGTAATGTAACGAGTACCAGCAACTCTTTAGATATCGCTATTAATGGTGGTGGTTTTTATCGTATGAGTAATAATGGCGCCATCACTTACTCACGAAATGGGCAATTTCAAATGGATAAGCTTGGTTATATTGTTGATGCTAGCAATAAACGTCTTACTGGATATTCGGCCACAACCTCAGGCACCCTATCGACAGGCGCACCTACAGAACTTAATATTAGTACTGCCGATTTGGTACCAAAACCTTCTACAACGATTAAAGGCTTATTTAATTTAGATTCGCGTAGCCCAGTAAAAACCTTGGCAGCATTTGATGCAACTGATCCAAGCACCTATACCAACTCATCAGCTGTATCTGTATTTGATGGCTTGGGCAACTCTCATACTGTACAAAGTTTTTTTGTTAAAACTGCACCTAGTACATGGGATATGTTAACTACGGCGGATGGTATAACCACCAATTACACACCGCCAGCCACACCAGTAGCCACTGCAAGATTGGTGTTTAATGGCACAGGCACAGCGCCTACAACTACACCAGCCTCTCCTACGGTGAGTTTTCCTGTGACAACAGGCGCTAGTGCAGTTTCTGTGGCTATTGACTATAGCAAAAGCACACAATTTGGTTCTTCATTTAGTGTCAACAGCATGTCGCAAGATGGCTACACCTCAGGTCGACTTTCTGGTTTTAATACAGGTGCCGATGGCATTATTACAGGGCGTTACACCAATGGACAATCTGCCGTATTAGGCCAAGTTGTGCTCGCTAACTTTGTTAACCCTAATGGTTTGCAGTCACTAGGCAATAACGCATGGGCTGAAAGCTCAACCTCTGGTTCACCTTTAGTAGGGGTGCCAGACTCTGGAAGTTTGGGTGTTTTACAATCATCTGCGGTAGAAGATTCAAATGTTGACCTTACTGCAGAACTTGTAAATATGATTACCGCACAGCGCATTTACCAAGCCAATGCCCAAACCATTAAAACGCAAGATCAAGTATTGCAAACCTTAGTGAATCTTCGTTAGTTTGCGCAGCATTTTTTAAAGCTATTTTTGTTACTACGCCCGATTAAGGAAAATATATTATGGATCGCATGATCTACACCGCCATGACGGGCTTAAAACATATTCTTGAACAGCAAGCCACTAATTCACATAACTTAGCTAACGTGAGTTCTGGTGGTTTTAGAGCGCAAGTCGATAGCTTTCGTGCAGTGCCTATTTTAGGTGAAGGCTTGCCAACACGCACTTTTGTAGTCGATGCAACCGTTGGTACAGACTTTACTCCTGGCCCCATTCAAACCACTAATCGTAATTTAGATGTTGCTATTCCTGATACTGGCTGGTTTGCGGTAACAAGACCCGATGGCTCTGAAGCCTATACACGCAGTGGTTCATTTAAAATTAACGAAAATGGTATTTTGCAAACTGCCAATGGCTTAAATGTAATGGGCGATGGTGGCCCAATTAGCGTGCCGCCAGATGTGAGCGTAAGCATTGGTAAAGACGGCACTATTTCATCCACATCAACCAATACTCTGCCTGGCCCCGCCACCATTATTGGCAGGCTTAAATTGGTTGATCCACCAGAGTCATCTTTAGTACGGGGTGACGATGGCTTATTCAGCACCAATGACGGCAGTAGTGTAACTGCAGATGCCAACGTTGCAGTGGTCAGCGGCGCATTAGAAGGCAGCAACGTTAATGTAGTAGATTCTATGGTGAATATGATCAACCTAGCTCGCCAATTTGATGTGCAAATGAAGCTATTACAGAACGCAGAGAATAACGCTAATAAAGCAGGTCAGCTTCTAAGTTTGAGTTAATCAGCATTGGTTTACTATTTAATTATTGAATAATTAATATGTAACATCGAAAGGAACGAGCAATGATACGGTCTTTATGGATTTCTAAAACTGGGCTTGATGCGCAGCAAACACAAATGGACGTCATTGCTAATAACTTGGCAAACGTTAGCACTAATGGATTTAAACGCTCTCATGCCGTATTTGAAGATTTGATTTATCAAAATATTCGCCAGCCTGGTGCACAATCATCACAACAAACACAGTTACCTTCCGGCTTACAACTTGGCACTGGTGTGCGCCCTGTGGCAACCGAGCGTATTTTTTCGCAAGGTAATTTACAACAGACCAGTAACGATAAAGACGTGGCTATTCAAGGTAATGGCTTTTTTCAAATATTGTTGCCTGATGGCACCACTGCATATACGCGCGATGGTTCTTTTCAAACAGATAGCCAAGGTCAGTTAGTCACTTCTAGTGGCTTTCCTGTGCAGCCTGCTATTACCATTCCGGCAAATGCGCAGAGCCTTTCCATTGGTCGCGACGGTACTGTGAGCATCACGCTACCAAACTCTTCACAAACCACGCAAGTGGGGGCTTTACAGTTGGCTACTTTTATTAATCCGGCTGGATTAATGTCGAAAGGTGAAAATTTATATGTAGAAACCTCTGCCTCTGGTAACCCAAATACCAATACTCCTGGTACCAATGGCGCCGGTTTGTTATCGCAAGGTTATGTGGAGACTTCTAATGTAAACGTGGTTGAGGAATTAGTCAACATGATACAAACCCAGCGCGCTTATGAGATTAACAGCAAAGCCATTACAACTTCTGATCAGATGCTGCAGAAATTAGCTCAGTTATAAATTTACTTAATAAAAATGCATAAAGAAGATTTAAAGGATAACAATTTTATGCGCAGATATCTAAAAAAACTAGTCAGCTACCAATCTAAACTTGCTAGAATTTTTACGTCTATAAATTATGTAATAACAGCAAGTTTTTTATTAAACGCCTGTTCCATTAGCCCAAACAGCATCATTACAAAACCAACTACAGCGAGGCCAGAAGCAGCACAAATACAAACTGCAAAAAATGGCAGCATTTTTGTAGCTTCTGCTTACAGACCCATGTTTGAAGATAGACGCCCACGTTTTGTAGGTGATATTTTAACCATTAATATTG
>JAYVFU010000183.1:0-3272 GCA_043772865.1 Methylophilaceae bacterium | reverse complement strand
TATATAGAACGCTACTTCGCGCGCTACCCAGGCGTACGCCAATACATGGACAACACCCGCGCCATCGCCAAACAACAAGGCTATGTAGAAACCTACTTCGGCCGTAGATTATGGGTACCAGAAATCAACAGCGCGAATGTGCAACGGCGCAATGGCGCAGAACGCGCCGCCATTAACGCACCCATGCAAGGTACGGCGGCTGATTTGATTAAACTGGCGATGATTGCGGTTGATAAATGGCTGAAAGATGAGAAATTACAAACCAAACTCATCATGCAAGTGCACGATGAACTGGTGCTAGAAGTGCCAGACAATGAGCTGGAATTGGTGAAAAAAACTTTGCCTGAATTGATGCAAAATGTGGCTAAATTATCTGTGCCATTGCTTGCTGAGGTTGGTGTGGGTAGCAATTGGGAAAGTGCACATTAATAAATGCGCTGTATTTATATAAACTACTAAGGATTCCAATGGACTTTATTGAAGAGTTTGATACTGCTATTAGATTAATAAATAATGACGACCTTTTCAAAGCCATTATGGATGGTAGTGATGATGACATTTTTGAATTTTCTGAAACACTTGCATTAATATCGGCCCACCACTTCAATACCAAGCAATCAGTAAATGACAATTTCTCATTTACTGCGAACTCTTCATTAAGTGGTGGCAAGCACCCTTGCTCTGCTGCAGAATGCCGTGTTGAGAAATTAAATCAGTTGATAACTTTTTCTTCACTTTATGCTGACCAAGTGTATATTCAAAATCCATTTGAACGTCTTGCTCTTCAAGATAAAGAAACAGTTAGTGAATATGAGCGCATGGAGCTCATACATGGAATAGCCAGCTACATTCAACTAAAACCATTAATAAAAAAAGGCATCATCAAATACGCAAATAATCTCGTGCCACTTTGTTTACACCACAATGAAATTATTGCTAAACCATTAGCTGAGAGTATAGAAAAAAAAGAAGGTGAGCTATATGAGCTACTGCATGAATATTTAATTGATAAATGTTCAATCAACTTTGATTACATGAAAAATGGATTGGCTTTTTTAGAAATATCAGGCCCAGAGGAATTAATTGAGCATGGAGTAATATATTTTCATTACTTCGATACTTTGCCTAAGTATCTGAATTTCTTATTAAAGAAAACGACACCATATTCACTAACAAAAAAAGAAATTATTGATAATGAATTATTATCGCTTGTAATAAATCCAATTTTAAAAGACCTCTCTAATCAAGAGTGGCATTCTGCATTTCATGATACATCCTATTTATTCGATAAAGCTGTACAAGCTAAAATAGCGACCAAAATGAATAAAAGTAAATATGCAGCAAATAGCTCTGCCTTTGAAAGTGGTATGCAACATTACCTACCAACTGTTCATAGTCAAGATATGAAAATAGTTCTTAACCTCCGCGAGACAGAAGCTGAAGCTTTTTCTGTTTACAGAGATAGATTAAATAAATTTATGCGCGACTCTAAATCTCTGAGTGAACAAGAAATTTCATATATATTCAGAGACCAAATATTGCCTGAAATAAACCTTATAGATAAAAAAATAAAAGACTGGAAATCTAAATCTAGAGAGTCTCTAAAAGAAAAAGTTATTTTTGGTACAGGCGCTGTTGCTATAGGGCTTTATTCAGGCACACTCCCAGCAAATATTGGAGAAATCATTGCTACTATAGGTGGTGGAACTGCACTAGCTACTGCTTTAATGGATTACAACAAAACATTTAAAGAAAAAGAAGAAGCTCGTTCAAGTGACTTTTACTTTTTATGGCAAGCAAAAAATATATGAGTAATTGTAAATTTTAGACATATGCAAAACTTCGACATCTGCATCATCGGCGACAAAATCCTCTCAGGCAAGCGCACATTAACCCGCCCTTGGCATTGACACCCCACTCCAACTGGACTAAACTTAGCTAAGTTTGAATTTGCAAAGGAAATCATCATGCAAACTGTCAATATTCACGAAGCTAAAACGCAACTTTCACGTTTTATAGATCAAGCTACACAAGGCGAGAGTATTATTATTGCCCGCGCAGGCAGGCCTGTTGCTCGACTAATGCCGTTAGAAGCGGTAAAAAAAACTCGCCAACTTGGTTTAGGTAAAGCAATCTACGCCCTGCCCGCCAATTTTGATAGCTTGCAAGCGGACGAAATACAAGCCATGTTCGAGGCTGGCTAACACGCATGACGCAACGCACGCTTTTGCTTGATACCAACATTCTGCTTTGCGCGCTGATTGCGCCAGAACGCTTGAGCGCAGAGATACAAACACAACTAAGCGATGCGGAAAATACCGTGTATTTTAGCGCGGTTAGCATTTGGGAAATTGCGATTAAAAGCAGTTTAAATAAAACCCACTTTGATTTCTTACCACAAGATATTCACCGCCTTGCTATTGAAACAGACTTTAGCGAGCTGGCTGTGCAAGCGCCGCATACCTTTGCTGTAGCCAATATGGCATGGCATCACCGCGACCCGTTTGATAGATTGCTGATAGCGCAAGCCTTAAGCCTACCCGCTTATTTGCTGACCAGCGATAGCGTGTTGGCGCAATATAGTGAACTAGTGCAGCTAACGGCGTTAAAGCAAGTATAGCGCTAACCTTTTAATCCAATTACAGCAAATTAAGTAATCTTATGCAAACCTTCGGCATTTACATTATCGGCGATGAAATTCTCTCGGGCAGGCGCGAGGATAAGCATTTAACGCAAGCCATCAGCATTCTTAACGCGCGCGGCTTGCAACTGGGCTGGGCGGAGTATGTGGGCGACGACCCAAGCCGCATGATTGCTAGCTTTAAGCGTAGTTTTGCCACTGACGATATTGTGTTTTCTTTCGGCGGTATTGGTGCCACGCCAGATGATTACACGCGGCAAGCAGTAGCCGATGCGCTTAATGTGCCAATTGCGCGCCACCCGCAAGCAGTGGCTGAGATTGAAGCACAGTTTGGCGAAGGCGCTTACCCAAAGCGCGTCATTATGGCCGATTTCCCGCAAGGCGCAGCGTTAGTCCCCAACCCAGTGAATCGTGTGGCGGGTTTCTCAATCAAGCAGCATTATTTTGTACCAGGCTTCCCCGCTATGGCGCACCCGATGATGGAATGGGTGTTGGATACGCATTACAGCCACTTATTTTACCAAACAGAATACTTGGAAGAGTCAATTGTTATCCAAGATGGAATTGAAAGCCAACTAATTGATTTAATGAATGAAACGCTGCAAAAATATCCAGAAATTAAAATATTTAG
>JAYVFU010000182.1:0-3281 GCA_043772865.1 Methylophilaceae bacterium | reverse complement strand
TAAACAACATATTAAGGATAGTAAAATGGCAGAAGCAAAAGGTTTAAGCACCCCAGTTACAATGAAAAGTGAGCTAGCAGCTTTAGTAGGCGCAAGTTCACTTCCACGTACTGAAATCACTAAAAAAATATGGGATTACATTAAAGCCAACAAATTACAGACTAAAACTGTAAACGGCGCTGCGATGGATGCAGGCAAATATATTGTGTGTGATGATAAATTGCACCCAATTTTCAAAAATACTAAATCAACCAGCAAAACAGGTAAATTAACCGACCTTACAAACATTAAAGTAGGCGAAACAATTGACATGATGCAAATGGCCGCAGTTGTTGGTGCCAATATCGCTTAATTTTACTTAAGCATTTAATTAAAAAAGCCCAGTGAGAAATCACTGGGCTTTTTTGTTTTTTTTAAGTAAAACACCTTTAAATATATAGACACATGCCCTGCAAACCTAATGGATGTTGCCTTGCAGGGCGTGTGAAAATACATTGAATATGGTTTAAAATACATAACACTTGGTATGTCCCAATTGTTGTTGCAAATGGTTGCAAACTACCTACGTTCAAATTAACAATAGCAGTATAAATTTTACATTTAATATCTTCTAATAGCTTGTGTGCTTAAAAAGGGTTCAGATGGCTGGTAAGTTTGAAGTAAAAACCGCAAAAAGCGGCCAAACACACTTTAGTCTTTTTGCATCAAATGGCCAAATTATTTTGCAATCAGGGATGTACGAAAGCAAAGCTGGCGCATTAAATGGTATCGCGGCAATACTAAAAAATGCAAGTATTGACGAACGCTTCGAGCGTTTGGTTTCAAAATCTGGCAAACCTTACTTTGTACTTAAAGCTGCCAACCAACAAGTAATCGGTCAAAGCCAGCAATATGAATCTGAAGCAGGTCGTGATAACGGTATAGAGGCTTTGAGGAAAAATGTGCTTGATGTTGAAGTCGTAGATTTAACTTCAGATTTGGTACTAAACATAAATAAAATCGGAAGCCTTAGAACCTTCCTTGGGGAATTAGAAAAAATTATATTAGATGATGAGCATGTATATTTTTATCGTGGTCATTCAGATATTCGTTACGAATTAGTTCCTAGCGTTTATCGTAACGTAGGCTGGATTAAAAATGAAGACATCCTATTTAAGGAATTAATACTTAGATGCCCGTCAGATTTTGAATCATCTCTCTCTACATTTCAAGCATTAGTTAAAATGCAGCACTACTCTCTTCCAACTAGATTGTTAGACATAACAAGCAATCCATTAATAGCGCTTTATTTTGCAACATCTGAGACAACCAGTAAAAATCAAAGTGGAGAGGTAATTGTTTTTAAGATACCTAAGTGCGATATAAAATATTATGACAGTGATACGGTAAGTGTAATTTCAAATTTAAGCCGTAGACCAGCAAGCTTTAATTTGCCAAATAGTGGTTTATCAGTTGATCAATTTAATTTAGAACCCGAAATTAAATATTTACTTCACGAAATAAGGCAAGAAAAACCTTATTTTCAAGCACTTATAGAAAGAAAGCATCTAGAATCAGTGGTGTGTGTAAAGCCTAAACTTGATAATGCGCGAATACTTAAACAAGATGGAGCATTTCTCTTATATGGAATCTCGGGAAATAAAAATAATCCAGCAAAGATACAATCTGAGTATATTGCCAGTTATGAAAACCCTTTAATTATCAATGGTGATAAGAAAGACCTTATTAGAAGTCAATTAAAAGCTCTCGGAATCACTAGAGGCTCAATTTATCCAGATATTGATAATGTGGCTAGCTTCATTAAGCAAGAGTATTTTATATAGAGGATTGTTTTAAGATAGTCTCGTATTGAGACGAAAGAGCAATCTGATTATTGTATTTGCTAAAATTAAAAAGACGGGCACTATGGTATGGCTATTTATTAGGTGGTGAATTTAAGCAGCTATCTCACGCTGTATAGCGCGTTCTATCAGCGCATTTAAACTTAATTGCTGCGCTTTGGCTGTTTCGGCTGCTAGTGCATGTAAATCAGGTGAGATACGGGTGATTAACTTACCCGAATACTGTTTGTAAGGGTTTACACCATCCGCTTCGCAGGCTTCTAAAAATACTTTTAGTGAAATCTCGCCTTCTTTATTTAAGCCTGCTACATCGGCGGCATAAAAATCTGCATAGCCGTTAAGCCCTACAAATTCCCCACGAAACAGGTTGATATCTGCATCAAAACTGATGACTGCGTTAATGCCGTTAATGTTTAATTTATTCATTTGGTTTTACTCCGTTTACTTGTAACCATTTTTTAATCGCTTCTGCCGCGCCTTTATCTGTATTGGGGCTTGGGTGTGGCCTGTGAAACACACGCCTTTCATCAAACAGTTTTATTAGCACCCGCGAACCTTCTCGCTCACTTATCTCTGCACCTAAACTTGTTAGCAGGGCTTCTATATCACGCCATTGAATGTTGGCTGATATTGGCTTGCTGTAAATCAGCTTGAGTGTTTTGGCGTGCTTAGTTTTCACACATAAATAGTATCTATATTTAGTATCATTTGCAAGTAAAACGTTCAATGGTCGTTAAAGTGGTCTTGGCAAATAAGCTTAGAAAGTAAAAAGCCACACCCGAAGGCGTGGCTTTTTATTTGGTGGTGAAAGAGGGACTTGAACCCTCGACCCCAGGATTATGAATCCTGTGCTCTAACCAGCTGAGCTACATCACCGTGAAAACTTACAACGTGAAACTGTTTTTAAAGCTTAATTGCTTAAACTTTAGACAAGGGCGCAATTCTAGTGTTTTAGCTGCTTATTGTCAAAAATACTTTGTGTTATTCGGACTACTTTAACCGTTCGTCCTGAGCTTGTCGAAGGATTGTGTGGATCGACAGGCTAACCACAAACGGCTTAGATTTGTTAGCTATTAAACTTCGTGGAGCTAATCGTTAAATCTCGCAGAGCTAATACTTAAAACGCGCGCAGCCTAAACGTTGAATCTAAAGTGCATCACATCACCATCTTGCACGATATATTCTTTGCCTTCTAAGCGCATTTTGCCGGCTTCTTTGCTGCCTTGCTCGCCTTTGTTTTTCACATATTCGTCGTATTGAATCACTTCTGCGCGAATGAAGCCACGCTCGAAATCGGTGTGAATCACGCCTGCAGCTTGTGGCGCGGTGGCACCTTTTTTAACGGTCCAAGCGCGTACTTCTTGTACGCCAGCGGTAAAGTAGGTTTGTAGGCCGAGCAAGTCGTAGGCAGCGCGAATAACGCGGTTTAAGCCAGGTTCG
>JAYVFU010000181.1:0-3302 GCA_043772865.1 Methylophilaceae bacterium | reverse complement strand
CAGCCTTAAACTCGTCTGTGTATCTGATTCCTCTCATTTAACTTCCTTTAAGTGATTTCAGACATTATCATCTGTCTACTAAATCGGGGGAAGTCCAGTAAACGTGAACGTGGTGTGATGGCACAAGAAGTCGAACAAGTTAAACCAGAGGCGGTTGCACCGCATAAAAGTGGATTTAAACTTGTAAATTATGGATTATTAAATTAAGGAAATAATTAATGATTACTCATATACCCGATATTGCTTATGAAATTAATGGTGAAGTGATTCAGCTTCAGCAAAATGCTGGAAGTGAAGGCATTTACAACATCTCACTACACAGAATACATTTTGACCACATTGCAAGTAAGTTGGGTATACCTAGCCTAACAATCACTGCTGAAACGGTTAGACGTAGGCTAGAAATAATAGAGGCTCGAATAAACGCACTAGCAGATACAAATCATTACCGTACTGAAATTATTGAGCGCTCCGGCTTAGGGATTGAGTTTTTTTCAGAACTAGATGCTGTGTGTGAGCTAGCTAGTGAGTTTCTCAATGATATTGAAATAACTGAACTCAAATTTACAAATTGAGCAAATCAGCTAACGACAAAACGCCTGCAATCATTGATGGGGAAAGCATGGCGCTAGTGCCTACCCCCTTAAAGATTCATCTTAAGTCTATTGATGACATAAGGCTTGAAATGGCTCGTGTCTATAGAGAAATGAGGAGTAACCAGATTGAAGCGCAACAAGGTACCAGGCTAGTGTATGTATTGTCAGCTATTGCAAAAGCTATTGAGGTACATGACATTGAACAACGCATATTATTATTAGAGGAAAAAAGTAATGGCAACGATTGAACAGCGTTTAAAAGTATTAGAAAGTAAAAGCACACTCAACAAAGATAAAGTTACTGAAATATTCTTAGTTGGTTTTGTAGATCCTGACGAATTAAACAGCCCTATTAATCATATATGGCATGGAGCAGATAATTTTTATATGGCTGATGATGAAAGTGAGGACAATTTCAAAAATCGCGTATGTGAGGAAATTAGAAAGATTTATCCTGAAAAAGCGAAGGGTGTACTGTTACTTTTTGCAGATAGATCAAGTAAAAATATTCTTTCTTGATTAGAATTATACCCACCTAAGACATGTGTTTTTCCATTTGGGTAAAAAATAGTTTAATGTATGTAGGAATGTATTTATACAAACAGGTATTTATGAAGACTATAGCGACCTTACTTCTTTTGTTATTTGCTGGTGAGAGTGTTGCAATGACTGGCAATGAATGGCTGGCGCTAGATTCCACAGGTAATAGATACTTGTCAGTTACATATATTCAGGGTTTATCTGATATGCAAAATTACATTTATCAAACAGATAAAAGGATTGCTGAGAAAGAAAATAAAGTATTCATATTTAATAACTACATTTGCACTCCATCAGGAGCAACATATGGTCAATCTTATGAAGTCATTAAAAAATTCCTGACTATGAATCCTGAGTATACTAATTTACAGATGTCAGATTTAATGTTTCTTTCGTTAGGCGAAATCTGGCGATGCAAGAATTAGTCAGCCTTTTAATACTTAGCGCTTTATTAATAGACCCAGCTTATTGCAAACAGCAACGCAGTTATCATACCATCAAAGAATTCAAGTTAGAGCATCCCTGCCCTGCAAATGGTTCTTTTGTAGGAGATGTCTAGGCTATGTAATAGATCACTTTAAACCGCTTGCATGTGGCGGTCTAGATAGCCCTAAGAACATGGAATGGCAGACTTTGGATGATGCGAAAGCTAAATATAAGTGGGGCCATGTAGAGATTTAAAAATGAAGATAACAAAAATATAATTTCACTTTGATATAAGCAAGAGCCGTTAAATGCGGTCATTGTTTCTTGATGTGAGCTAATTTTGTTTTGCTTTATTGAAAGACCTATTAAATGATTTTGTAATAACGTTATGCTTGCCATACACCAAAGCCAGCACTTCTTAAATCGATCCCCATTTCAATTTCCATTGAACAAGCTTCATCATATGACAATGGATTAAATCCCTCGTATAAATCAGGTAGTAGCCTAAGGCCGTACTCTTTAACATATCTGTTGGATTGAATACCTGCCTTATGTTTATCAAATCGTAAATCAGGGTCTAGGCCTGTCATTCCAATATATACACAGGGTTTGCCTGTAATGTAATTAGGATTGCATTTCTTGAATTTGCTCTTTAATAGCACTTCTTTTGATAATTCAATCACGTAAACATGATGATGTTTGGAAAAAGCCATTATTTATATAATTGTTTCATCAATTTAGTGTACCTAGAAACCGACTAGCATCTTTACTATTTTCATCGGGTCACCACTCTTTAAAACTTC
This sequence comes from Methylophilaceae bacterium, assembly GCA_043772865.1. Lineage (GTDB taxonomy): Bacteria > Pseudomonadota > Gammaproteobacteria > Burkholderiales > Methylophilaceae > JACMMS01. The sequence continues at coordinate 937 of JAYVFU010000181.1, read as the reverse complement.
CTGCATAGAAGGGTCGTTTTTATGTAATTTAGCATCACCATCTAATTGATCTACTGCCCAGCCAGCACCTAACGAAAAGATTGTTGCTATAACTACTACTGTGAACGTTATGGATTTAGGACTATCTGGGTGAGTCTTTAAAAAACGATTTAATATAAACGCAGCGAAAGAAAAAGAAATAGTAGATACAATGAAGTTTAGCATTAGTGTTATTTGAGGTTAATGATGTTTTGTATAGTAGAGCTAATAGGTAAATAATGACCAGTATTCAATGAATTTTCCATATAATTTCTACACGATCACAAAAGCTCTTGATATAAAAAAACCCACTTATTTCTAAGTGGGCTCTTTAGATACATTAAAGCTAATTACTTATTCATTACGTACATTGTAACTTCAAAGCCAAAACGCATTTCAGTAGCTGCTGGTGTTGTCCACATGATATTTATCCTTTAATTTCGTTGAATCTGTTAATCAGATTTAATGTAATGATAATACATTGTGATTTAAATTAACTACTATGCTATTAACTTAAAGTTAACTAAGGATTTTACTTAATCAAGTAAATCAGCGCTTCTAATTCTTTTAAATTCATACAATACTCTTTGAATCATATGAGTTGGTAGGTTAGCTTGCCGCATAACCCTGTGAGCTGATGCAAGGCCATGAGTTTTAGATAATTTTATTCCTCTTTTAATAGCCACTTCAGCTAGTTTATTTTTACGTTCAATCATTTTGATCTCCTATACAATTTTAAATATAGGATGAAAATATAATAATCTATGAACGATTTACCACATAACCTTATTAAAATTATTTAAAAAAACCTCTAAGAAAACTTATTTGGGGGTATAAATGGGGGTATAAATAATATTTATTAAATTGAGTTCATATTCTACGAGTCATTCAAGTGATAATTCGTAAGAGGCTCCGCCAA
>JAYVFU010000180.1:0-9589 GCA_043772865.1 Methylophilaceae bacterium | reverse complement strand
CCTCAACAATATTGCCAAGAAAAAGCATCGGCTAGCGGTTCTAGTTTTTATTACAGTTTTTTATTTCTACCCAAACAACAACGCCATGCCATTACTGCGCTATACGCTTTCTGTCGTGAAGTTGATGATATTGCAGATGAGTGCCAAGATTTACACGTAGCACAAACTAAATTAGCTTGGTGGCATACGGAAGTTACGAATCTATTTGCCAACAATCCACAGCATCCTGTTAGCAAAGCACTTGCACCTGCTATCGATACTTATCAATTAAATGAAGAGCATTTTCACGAAATTATTGATGGCATGGAAATGGATCTTAATTTTAATCGCTATGAAGACTTCAAGCAGCTGCAACTATACTGTTACCGAGTGGCTAGTGTAGTAGGCATTTTAAGTGCATCTATTTTTGGCTACACCAATCGTCAAACGCTGAAATATGCGCATGATTTAGGCATGGCATTTCAACTGACCAATATTGCACGCGATGTGGGTGAAGATGCGCGGCGCAATCGCATTTACTTACCGCTAGATGAACTTAAAAAAGCGGGGGTTTCAGAACAGGATATATTGCAAGGTCGTGAATCTCAAGCAGTAAAAGAACTCATAGAATTTCAAATAGAGCGTGCAGAAACGTACTACGATAAAGCTTTACGAGAACTACCAGTAGAAGACCAAAAATCTCAAAAAACAGGTTTGATGATGGCAGCCATTTACCGTACCTTATTGCGTGAAATTAAAGATGGTGGCGCCGAAAAAGTATTGAATGCAAAAACCTCACTACCCAACTTACGTAAATTTATACTTGCCTTTAAAGCTTATCTAAAATATACCTTGTAGAAAATTTAGTTATCTAATATGCAGAATAATAAAAAAAATATTCATGTTGCCATTATTGGTGGAGGCTTAGCAGGCATGTCTGCAGCAGTTGCATTAGCAGATAAAGGCATCTCAGCCACCATTTTTGAAGCTAGCTTACAATTAGGTGGCCGCGCTAGAAGCATTAACGTAGAGTTTAATAGTGAAATTGTAAAGGTAGATAACGGGCAACATATTCTGCTAGGTGCATATCGCGAAACACTCAAATTACTAGCTAAAGTTGGCGTACCAGAAAATGTGGCTTTTATGCGCTTACCCCTCACGCTTGAGATGATATCGCAGACAGGTTTGCTTGACTTTAGGCTTTCCGTACCTAAGTTTTTACCTCACCCACTTAATCATTTATTTGGTTTTTTATTGAGTTATGGCTTGCGCTATAGAGAATGTTTTAGTGTCATTAAGTTAATAATCATACTAAAAAGGAATAAGTACCAACTAGCACGAAATTTGCCATTGAGTGAGTTTTTAGCGCAAAAAAAACAACCCGAAAAAGTAATAAAATTATTATGGGAACCACTTTGTTTGGCGGCGCTTAACACCCCAATTAATATCGCTAGCACACAGATTTTTTTAAATGTATTAAATGAAACGTTTAATCAGGCTAAAAAAAGTAGCGATTTTTTGATTGCTAAAGTTGATTTATCCCAAATATTTGCACTGCCAATTACACGTTATTTAGAATCAAAAAATGTAAAAATTCTTTTAAATCATCGCGTTAAATCTGTATCATTTAGCAACTCAACAGCAAACCCAACTGGTTATCAAATCGTAGCCAAAACAGGTAATAGCAAAACTGAGCATGCATTTACCCATGTAATTTTGGCAAATTCACCAATCAGATTAAATAATTTAATTAATAACTTTCCAAAACTCAACGAAACAAAAACACAAGTTGAGCGCTATCACTATCAACCTATTTATACAATTTATTTGCAATACGCTAGCAAAATTACATTAGATAAGCCTATGTTTTCACTCACTAATACTTTGAGTCAATGGGTGTTTGACCGTGGTATTTTGTGTGATCAAAAAGGCTTAATGGCGGTTGTCATTAGTGCAGAAGGCAAGCACCAGCATCTTACGCATGAAGCTTTAGCGCTGAGGGTGGCGCAAGAGCTACACCATGCTTTCCCGCATTTAACCAAGCCTTTATGGCACAAGGTGATTGCAGAAAAAAGAGCGACGTTTTCATGTAGTGTGAATTTATTGCGACCTACCACAAAAACGCCCTATCCCAACTTATTGATGGCAGGCGATTATACCTATGCCGCTTATCCATCAACCATTGAAGGCGCTGTACGAAGTGGTATTGAATGTGCAGCCATTATTTATTAAGGGCATGTACTTAAATCTCACGCATTTTGGTTAGCGCCTGCTCTAAACGATCAACAGCAAATACTTTCATGCCTTTAATTTCGGCCTTAGGCGCATTAGCTTTAGGCACGATGGCATGGGTAAAACCTAGTTTAGCCGCTTCTTTTAAGCGCTCTTGACCACGTTGTACAGGACGTACCTCACCTGCTAGGCCAACTTCACCAAATACTATCAGTTTGTTGTTTAATGCCTTGTTTTTTAAAGAAGATACAATCGCTAATAGCACTGCTAAATCTACTGCTGGTTCACTAATTTTTACGCCGCCTACCGCATTAACAAATACATCTTGATCAAAGCAAGCAACACCAGCATGCCTATGCAATACGGCTAACAACATCGCTAGGCGATTTTGTTCTAGTCCAACACATAAACGTTTAGGGTTTGGTGCATGGGCTTCATCAACCAGTGCCTGCACTTCAACCAATAGTGGACGAGTGCCTTCTTGCGTCACTGTGATACAAGAGCCAGCAACTTCCTCTGCATGATGCGATAAAAACAACGCTGAGGGATTACTGACTTCGCGCAGACCTTTTTCTGTCATCGCAAAAACGCCTAATTCGTTCACGGCTCCAAAGCGATTTTTAAAAGCGCGTACTAGCCTAAAACTAGAGTTTGGGTCTCCTTCAAAGTACAGTACGGTATCTACAATATGTTCTAAGACACGCGGCCCTGCCAGCGAACCTTCTTTAGTCACATGCCCAACCAATATCACGCTAATGCCCAATTGCTTGGCCGCACGTGTCAGCTGGGCCGAGCATTCACGCACCTGTGCAACGGAGCCTGGTGCCGATTGTAGCGCTTCGGAATACACGGTTTGAATGGAGTCAATCACCGCGACTTGCGGCTTGTGCGCTTGCAAAGTGGCAATAATTTTTTCAAGATTAATTTCTGCTAACAATGCAAGTGGCGCTGCATCTAGCCCCAACCTTTTAGCACGCATGGCAATTTGCTGGGCAGACTCTTCACCACTGATATACAGCGTTTGAACTTTGGCATTGCCAAGATGGCAAAGCGTTTGTAGTAATAATGTCGATTTACCAATACCAGGATCGCCACCAATCAACACAACACCACCTGGCACTAAGCCGCCGCCTAACACGCGGTCAAACTCCGATATGCCAGTGGCTTGGCGCGGCACTTCTGCCGCCTCAACATCCTGTAATTTTTGTATGCTGCTTGCCTGCGCTAATGGAGCGTAGCGATTTGGCACGGGGGTTTCTGCAATCGCTTCAACCAAGGTGTTCCACGCCATGCAACTTGGGCATTGCCCCTGCCATTTAGGCTCTTGGGCGCCGCATTCGGTACAGCTGTAAATGGTTTTTGCTTTTGCCACTATTCAACCACTTTCATGAGTTAATCTAGGTTTTGTCTGATAATTGCAGGTGAATGGCTATTGAAGTTGGCACATCAATCATTCATATTGAATATGATTGATTACTCATTATCGCCAATATATGAGTTAGCATGATTTTCAAAACGCGTATGAGCACCCAAGAAAGTCAATCGCACTCGGCCAATTGGGCCGTTACGCTGTTTAGCAATAATAATTTCAGCGGTACCTTTATCAGGGCTGTCAGAGTTGTAAACTTCATCTCGATAGATAAATAATATCAAATCTGCATCTTGCTCAATCGCACCAGACTCGCGTAAATCCGACATCACAGGACGCTTATCAGGGCGTTGTTCCACACTTCGATTCAACTGAGACAGCGCGACTACAGGTACATCTAACTCTTTTGCCAGCGCTTTTAATGAACGCGATATTTCAGAAATCTCAGTTGCACGATTTTCTCCTTGTCGCCCAGCGGGTGCTGACATCAATTGCAGGTAATCGACCACAATTAGACCGAGTTTGCCACATTGGCGATGTAAACGCCGCGCACGCGCACGTACGTCAAAACTGCTCAAACCTGCGCCTTCATCAATAAATATCGGCGCTTCATTGAGCTTACCTAATGCCGCTGCTAGGCGCTCCCAATCTTCATCCTCAAGTCGACCTGTGCGCATTTTATGTTGGTCTAAGCGCCCGACAGAACCTATCATGCGCATAGCGAGCTGTGTGGATGCCATTTCCATAGAAAAAATCGCCACAGGTAAGCCAGTATCTAAAGCGACGTTTTCTGCGATGTTAATTGAAAACGCTGTTTTACCCATGGATGGGCGACCTGCAACAATAATTAAATCACCGCCTTGAAAGCCTGAGGTCATTTTATCCAGATCATTGAAACCCGTGGGTATGCCTGTGACATCACTTGGGTTATCGCGTGAAAACAACATATCAATTCGGTCTGCCACTTGGGGTAGCAACACTTTAATATCAATAAAGCCTTCAGAACTGCGTTTACCGCCCTCCGCAATCATAAAAATCTTGGCTTCAGCTTCATCCAATAGTTGCTGTGCATCGCGGCCTTGTGGCGCGTAAGCACTCTCGGCAATGCCAGAGCCAACCTCAACCAATTTGCGCATGATTGCGCGCTCGCGGACTATCTCGGCATAGCGTCTAATATTAGCAGCGGTTGGCGTGTTTTGTGCCAAGGCGCCTAGATAAGCAATGCCGCCTACGCTAGATAGCTCAGCTGAATTCTCAAGAGACTCTGCCACTGTCACAATATCTGCTGGGCGATTATGCTCAATTAGCTTGCCAATATGCTTAAAAATTAAACGATGATCATGCCGATAAAAATCAGACGCGCTTAGAATATCGGCGATTTTATCCAGTGCTTCATTTTCAAGCAACAGGCCGCCAATCACCGATTGTTCGGCTTCAACAGAATGTGGGGGAAGTTTTAGTGCGTCTAAGTCTTGATCAGCCATAGGCGCATTATAGCAATTCGTATCAGTATTCGAGTAGTGATTTGCTTATTTGTGAAACGAAGTTAAGATTTAGCTTGTCAACATCAGCATCTATTTGCAGGAAGCCACATGCACCAACCCACTATTCAAGAATTGAGTGCCCGATTTACTGCTACGCGCAATCAAACCGTGTACTTATCAAAACCGCTTTCAGAAGCAGATATGACTATACAAGCGGCCGACTTTGCTAGCCCAAGCAAATGGCACTTAGCGCATACCACCTGGTTTTTTGAAGAGTTTTTTCTTCGCGCTTTAAACAAACAAACTAAAAATGCTGAAGCCTATCGTTTTTTATTTAATTCTTATTACGAAACAATAGGCAATAGACAAGCGCAAAGCAAACGCGGATTAATCACCCGCCCAGCCTTGGTTGAGGTTATGAGTTATCGCAATGAAGTAGATGAAGCCGTAATAAAAGCGATTAATAATGGCCTAGATGCTCAAATGCTAGAAATTATCGAACTCGGCATTCATCACGAGCAACAACATCAAGAGCTATTTTTAACCGATATTTTGTACACCTTGGCGCAAAATCCGCTCAATGTGGCTTTCCGCACAGAAAATATTTTAGCGCCTATTGAAACTAGCAAAGCTATACAATCCAATAATATGGTGAGCTTCAATGGCGGTTTAGAACTGATTGGTCATGACGGCTCGGGCTTTGGCTTTGATAACGAATTTCCTCAACACAAAGTGCATCTTGAGCCATTTCAGCTAGCCCTTAACTTAGTGACGAATGCTGAATGGATAAGATTTATAGAAGCTGGTGGCTACAACACACCACTATTATGGCTAGCAGATGGCTGGAAAATAGCACAAGCAGAACAATGGCAAATGCCCATGTATTGGACTAATACTGACGGCTATAAAAACATGACATTATCTGGTTTACAGCCCATTAATCTTAATTCGCCAGTTACACACATCAGTTACTTTGAAGCTGATGCTTATGCGCGCTGGGTAGGCAAAAGGTTACCCACAGAAATGGAATGGGAAGTAGCGGCTCGCACACAACCTGTAAGCGGAAATTTTTCTGATACTGAATATTATCAACCGCAGCCTACGTGTAACAATGATCAAAATAATGTACTTAACCAAATGTATGGTGATGTTTGGGAATGGACTGCTAGCCCGTACGTTGCATACCCAAGATTTAAAATGAGTGCGGGTGCCATTGGTGAATATAACGGTAAATTTATGAATGGACAATACGTTTTACGGGGCGGCTCATGTGTAAGCCCCTGCGACCACCTACGAGCTAGTTATAGAAACTTTTTTTATCCACATCAACGTTGGCAATTTAGTGGCTTACGGCTAGCTGAATAGCAATAGTGATAAACAGAATAAAAATAAAAAATAAAGCATAATAGAAAATAAAGCATATGAAAATTACTGAAGACTATAGTTTGACTAAAACGAGTTTAACTAAAATGGCTGATAATGGGCTGCAACAAGACTTTTTACATGGGCTATCACAAACGCCCAAAACACTGCCTTGCAAATGGTTTTATGATGAAATTGGCTCGCGACTTTTTGAAGAAATCACTAAAACTGCAGAATATTACCCTACTCGTGTAGAAACGAGGCTGTTGGAAGATGTTGTTGCTCATTTACGAGATTACATTCCATATTTAGATGTAGTAGTTGAACCTGGTAGCGGCTCAAGTGTTAAAACTCGTTTATTGCTGGAATCGCAACCAAATCTAAAACAGTATATTCCGATTGATATTTCAGAAGATTTCTTAATAGAAACAGCCAATCAACTGCAATATGATTTTCCTGCGCTTAGTGTCAAACCATTAATGGCTGATTTCACTAAACCGATGGCCAAACTTAAACTTGATAACAACATGCAGCGCATGGTATTTTTTCCAGGTTCAACTATTGGCAATTTTTCACCTGATGAAGCCAAAAAACTACTCATAAGTTTTCATCATTTAGTGAGCGATAATGCTTGGTTGCTCATTGGTGTAGATATGACGCAAGATAAAGAAAAATTATTAGCCGCTTATAATGATGCAACTGGCATTACAGCAAGCTTTAACCTCAACTTGTTAGCACGCGCTAATAGAGAGTTAGCTGCTAATTTTGATATTGAGCAATTCAAACACCAAGCTAATTTTAATCAAGCACAAAGCCGGATTGAGATGCATTTGGTGAGCCAACAATCACAATCTGTGTCAGTAAGTAGCGCGTTATTTAACTTTAAAGCCGATGAGTCTATTCATACTGAAAACTGTTATAAATATAGCCTAGAAGCTTTTACTAACTTAGCAGGTGAATGTGGCTGGCAAATGGAGCATATTTGGCAAGATGAAGAAGAATCAGATTTTGGCTTACTACTTTTAACCAGCTAATTGTTTGCGCCAAAGACCAATTACTTCACCACCTCAACACCTTTCCAAAATGCAACATAACCCGTAATATTTTTTGCCGCATCTTTAGGTGTTGGATAATACCAAGCCGCATTTGCATTAGTTTTACCATCTACAATTACATCAAAATAAGAGGCTGTGCCTTTCCATGAGCAAACGGTAGTGTGTGTGTTTTCTTTAAAAAACTTAAGATTTAACGCGCTACGCGGAAAATATATATTGCCATCTACCGTTTCATACTGTGTGCTTTCTGCAATCACTTGACCATTCCATTTTGCGCTTGGCATAACTATCCTTATAGTAATAAATTACTTCATATTAAAGTTTTAAATGATTGATTTATATCTTCTATTAAATCTACCGCATCCTCTAATCCGATATAAAAACGTACTAAATGACCCTTGTAAGAATGGTGTGCATGTAATTGGTTCATTTCAAAAGGTACAACTAAGCTTACTGCCCCACCCCAGCTGTAGCCAATACGAAATAACTTCATCGTATTTAAGCAAGTATCAATTTGTAGCTGTGTGATATGCGGTTGAAACACTACAGAAAATAAACTAGCGGCACCTGTAAAGTCACGTTGCCATATTTCATGGCCAGGCGAGCCTTCAAAAGCTGGATGCAGCAATTGTAGTATTGCTGGATGCTGACTCAACCAAGTAGCTACTTGGCGCGCCGCAATATCTTGCGCTTGATAGCGTAATTTATAATGCGGTAGGCTGCGCAACACAATATTACAATCTTCTGGACTCACACCCAGCCCTAAACGCACATGAGTATCTAATAATTTCAAATTGATAGCATCATCACGCGTAACAATGCTGCCCATCATGACATCACTACCGCCAGATTGATATTTGGTCAGGGCTTGAATGGAAATATCCGCGCCCAACTCAAATACATCTAAAGTAATCCCAGCAGCCCAAGTTGCATCTATAGCCACTAACGCATTATTTTTATGCGCTAATTGAGCTAAAGCTGGTAAGTCAGCTATTTCCATAGTGACAGAGCCTGGCGTTTCAACCCACAATAACTTGGTATTTGTTGTTATCACTATACTAAGAATATCTAGTGGATCATAAAATGCTAATTCAACACCATAATTTTCCTGCATAAATTTGGCGACTTCAGCTGCTGGCTGATAAGCGTTATAGGGCAGCAACACCCTATCACCAGATTTTAACAAAGCAAGTAATGTCAAACTAATAGCAGCCAAGCCAGAAGGCAGCAAAATACAATGCACACCGCCTTCAATTAAAGCCAGTTTGCGCTCTAAACGTCGGGTTGTTGGTGTACCTAGCAAACCATAGCTATATTGACTTTTATCTTGCCAATTGCGATTACGCAAGCTTTCAACATCAGGAAATACAACAGTAGATGCGCGTTCAACACTACCTGCGAGGCTACTAAAATTTCCAAAACTTACATCATCAGGTTGAACAACCTGTGACCAACTATGTTTTATATTCATGGCTTATAACGATTAAGTTAAATTAAAACTATTCTATCGCTTCACTCAAATTTAAACTAATGACTTTATTTATAGCGTAAAACACCAATAAAAAAGGCTACCGAAGTAGCCTTTTCTAATTACAGCAGTGCAAGCAAACTAAGCTTCACCAACCACTGTTACAGTAATATCTACTACTACATCATGATGAATTGCAACGCTCACAACATGGTCACCAATGGCTTTCAATGGGCCATTTGGTAAACGTACTTCAGCTTTAACCACTTCAAAGCCAGCAGCTATTAAGCCTTCAGCAATATCACCATTGGTGACTGAACCAAATAAACGGCCATCAACACCTGCTTTTTGAATCACTGTTAGTACATAACCCGCTAATTTTTCGCCACGCGCTTGTGAAACGGCTAACAAAGCAGCCTGTTGCTTCTCTAATTCAACACGACGCGCTGCGAACTCAGCTTTGTTAGCCTCTGTAGCGCGTTTTGCTTTACGTTGTGGAATTAAAAAGTTACGGCCGTAGCCATCCTTGACTTTAACAATGTCACCTAGAGTGCCTAGGTTTGCAACTTTTTCTAATAAAATAATTTGCATGATTTAGCCTCTCTTAGTGCTTGTCTGTGTAAGGAAGTAAAGCCAAGAA
>JAYVFU010000179.1:0-9608 GCA_043772865.1 Methylophilaceae bacterium | reverse complement strand
GATATTCTTTAGGAAGTGCATGGTCAGCTATGACTACCAAATCGCCACCTAGCAACATGCCACCTTGCTGACTTAATGCAGACTCAACACGATTGGTGAAAAACCCAACAGCGGTAATGGCCGTTACAGCCAGTATTAACGCCATCATTAATACACGTAAATCTCCAGAGCGCCATTGGCTGGCAAATTGCTTTAGTGCGAGCTTTAACATTAGGCTACAGCCTCTATAGCTGTTTTTTCTTGCAAACACCCATTTACAAGCAATAACTGCCGCTGACAACGTTCAGCTAATAATGCATCGTGCGTCACTAAGACTAAAGTTGTGCCTGCATCCGCATTTAACTTAAACAATAAATCAATAATAATTTGTCCTGTAGCAACATCTAAATTACCAGTTGGCTCATCAGCAAATAAAATAGCGGGCTGTGGCGCAAAAGCGCGTGCAATGGCAACTCGTTGCTGCTCGCCGCCAGAAAGTTGTCTTGGATAATGTTGAGTTCTGTGGCCTAAACCAACTTTTGCTAGAGAATCCAACGCCAACGCTTCAGCTTGTGGGTTATTGGCCAACTGTAAAGGAATCATGACATTTTCCAGCGCGGTAAGCGCTGGCAGTAATTGAAATGACTGAAACACAAACCCCATACGTTTACCGCGCACTGCTGCCCGACCATCTTCATTTAAACCACTGAAAGTTTTGTTATCTACCAAAACTTCGCCATGTGTTGGGGTATCCAAGCCAGCAAGCAACCCAAGCAAGGTTGACTTACCCGAACCTGAGCTGCCAATAATGGCAATTTTTTCGCCAGACTGAGCGGTAAGGTTTAAATTTTGTAAAATAGTAATTTCATTCGCTTTTTCCCCAACTTGATGGGTAATATTAAGTGCTTCAATTGCAATCATTATTTGGTATCCAAACAAATTTATACATTATTATGACTAATTTAAACGATAAGAATTCTAACCATGCCACAATTTACAAGATTTAACTTAGCCAATTTAAAGTTGGGACTTACTCACGCTTTTAAAGCCCGTTTATGGCAATACCACAGAATAATTTTAAAATTAGCTTTGTTAGGATTACTAAGCTCCCCGCTAATAGTGCAGGCTGCCAAACCTGTTATATTGGTCTATGGCGATAGTCTATCCGCAGCCTATGGCATTGCCCAAGAACAAGGCTGGGTAGTTTTACTGCAACACCGCATTGATGAAAAAAAGCTCAATTACACCGTCATTAATGCAAGTATTAGCGGCGAAACCACAAGTGGTGGGCTAAGCCGTATAGAAGCGGCGCTAAAACAACATCGACCTCAATGGATACTTATAGAACTTGGTGCTAATGATGGCTTACGTGGCCTGCCCATCGTAGAAATGCGTAAAAACTTAAACGCGATGATCATCATGTCGCAAAAATATAAAACCAAAGTAATATTAGTCGGCATGAAAATCCCACCAAATTATGGGCTTAAATATACCAATGACTTTAAAGAAAGTTACGAAATGTTGGCTAAGCAATACCAATTACCATTAGTGCCATTTTTGTTAGATAGTGTTGCAGGAAACCATGAGCTAAATCAAGAAGATGGCTTGCATCCACTTGCAAAAGCGCAGCCAACCGTACTGAATAATATTTGGGATATTTTGAAAGATGTTATTAAGTAAATTTTCAAGTTAATGTGAGAGATTCGCAACAAATTAGTGCAAATTACTTTTATTAAAACTAATTACAATCAATACATATCATCAGTTTAAATGATCACAAAAAAATAAAATCAATTTATATACTGAAAATTCAATTTATCGGCTGAATATAACCAATAATTTGGCTGTATACAACCGATAATGTAAAAAATATGTAATTAAATCAAAGCGCTATTGAATTTTTATTACTTGTCCCAACTCTTAGCAGTAGAGAGTTTTGCCATATAAATGCAAGTTTATATGGCATTTTTATTGCTTTACTCAATTTGTTATTCATTCAATTAAGGAATTATTATGTTACGTTTATCTTTAGTTGCAACTTTAGTCGCAACTGCTTTTTTTGCAAACACAGCTATGGCAGATCACGAATCGTTTAAGCCAGCGGCTTATGATAGCTTGGGTAAGTGCACAAAAGCAGCACTTACAAAACATGAAGGTAAAATAGTTAAAGTTGAGTATGTTACACAGAAAAAAATTGGCTTCTATGAGTTTGATATTGAGTCTGCTGACGGTACCGCTTGGGATGTAACTTGCAATGCTAAAATTGGAAAGATCACTGAAGTAGAACAAGAAGTAAAAGCGGATGATGCAAAATTTAAAGCTGCAGCTAAAGTGTCAGAAGCTGATGCAAAAGCAACGGCTTTAGCGGCTCACCCAGGTACCTTAGCCGAAACTGAATATGAAGTTGAGGCAGATGGCAAGGCTAGTTACGAGTTTGATATTACTGAAGCAGATAAAGAAGAAATTAAAGTTGAAGTAGATGCAACAACAGGAAAAATTGTTGAAGTAAGTTATGAAAACTACCAAATTGGTCAAGAAAAGTAATCATAACTTACTAGTTAGTTAGCTAGTTTAAATAATAAAAAAGGCGCATTTAAGCGCCTTTTTTATTACTGCCCAAACAATGGAGTCAAACAAGTTATAGCTACCTCCTTTACAACACGTAACCCTTAAATACGTGATAGCAAAAAAACACTATGGTTGCTACTTCTTAATATGTATATAGCAGGTGCCATGCCAATTTTTTAATATATAGTTAACTATATGATTTATATATATTTTTAATAATTTTGGCGCTTGAAATTGCATGACTTATTTAAAATTGGTGGTTATATTCAACCAGCTGGCTATGTACAACCACCAAAATACTCATTTTTTAGCCATTTTATAACATAGCCAGTTTCACCTTCCTGTGCCTGCATGGCCGCCGCTACACCCAAATCTGGCACAAAAGCCAACTTCTCATCCGCGTAAATGAGTGGCAACCACTCACGTTGCCAAGGAGGCATATTGGTCTCTTGTAATAGATGCTTTAGAGTAAGGGTTGGGCGATTTTCAGCAGGTTTAAAACGCTCTCCGCCTTGCCGATAGTGTATTCTTAACTTTTGAATATTTAATCGTTTTAAAGCTAACCCCATGCCTAATTGCTTAGTAAATGTGAGTTGGCTATTGTCTGGCAAGGTTAGACTCGACTCACCCTGCCATAAAATATGGTAATTCTGCGGATTAAACTTAGGCATGTTAATGAGATATGCAAAACCTTGATAGCGGCGAATGCTAATCATATTTTGCACCGTGCTGACTAATGTAATTTCAACTTGAGCATCAGCTTTAGCATAGGCTAATTGAGCAAGAATTTGTGCTAATTGCTCAGTGCTCGGTAATAAATTACTGGGTATTAAATTATTAGATACTAAATCTCTGGATGTTGAGTCTACAGATACTGAATCTATAGACATCGAAGTTTCAAGCGACATACCAATACGCATCACTTGATACCGCCTAGCAATCCACCAGCGCAGCAAATTGCGTGCACGATTGGAAGACATAGCCTGTAAGCTTGCAATACTGAGCGCATCACTCACTACAGCCTGTTGTGCATCCAATGCTGCTAAATCATCCAACAAAGCCGCTGCCTCTGCTAAATGTGCAGCAGAACGCGTTAATGTTTTAGCAATTGCTGGGTAACGTGTATTCAAAACAGGCAAAATATTGTGTCGAATAAAATTACGATCAAACTTGGTATTTTGGTTACTTTCGTCCTCAATCCAGGTCAGATTATTTTGTTGTGCATAATCCAGCAAATCAGCGCGTGAAATATTGAGCAAAGGACGCAATATACGTCGTTGATCATCTATTGCAGCCATTGCAGATAAGCCTTTGACGCCAGCACCACGTGCAAGCTGTAACAACAGAGTTTCAGCTTGATCATCTTCATGATGAGCCACACATATGTAATCTGCATGACTTTTAAACAAAGCATCGTAACGCAATTGTCGCGCGGCGGCTTCTATGCCTAAGTCATTATCAATAGGGATATTAACGTAAATTATTTCAAGCGGAATATTCAAAGCGCTGCAGCTTACGAGACAAAACTCAGCCCAATCATCTGCGTGATTGCTTAAACCATGATGAATATGCGCAGCACTCAAATCAAAGTTGAGTGTGTGTCTTAAATTAGCCAATAAATTTAGTAAGACAGTAGAGTCTAGACCTCCACTAAAGGCAAGTAATAGAGTTGGTCGCTTTAGTTTCTTGTTAGCAAAAACTTGCACTAAAAACTGCTCAAGCTTAAATTCCAACTTATTAGATTGCAGTTTATTTTTCTGAATTGGCTTGGACATGCGTTTAAAGAACTTTAAACATAGTGTATTTTGTTGTAGCCCTGTGCGGGAGTTGGTAAAACTAAGATTTAAAGCTAAGCGATGCGATGCTTTAAAACACAGACTTTCTTAAGTTTTATAATTTTAATTAACGATTATTTGACTGCAGTTTCTTTAAACTTGCCATAACTCATTAAGCGTTCATAGCGTGTTTTCAAAAGTGTATCTATTGGTTTTACTTGTAATTTAGCCAAATGTTCTTTAAGTGTACGACGTAAAGTTTGCATTAAAACCTCAGGCGCACGATGCACACCGCCTAGTGGCTCGGCAACAATGACGTCGATTAATCCTAATGTTTTTAGTTTATCCGCCGTAATCGCTAATGTCTCAGCTGCTTCTGGCGCTTTTGCAGCACTTTTCCATAAAATTGATGCACAACCTTCTGGTGAAATCACTGAGTAAGTTGAATATTGCAGCATAAGCAACTGATCTACCACACCCAGCGCCAGCGCACCACCAGAGCCACCTTCACCAATAATAATACCAATAATAGGCGTTTTAAGTTCGCTCATGACATACAAATTTTTCGCAATAGCCTCAGATTGTCCACGCTCTTCTGCACCAATGCCGGGGTAAGCGCCTGGTGTGTCAATTAAGGTAATAATGGGTAAATTGAATTTTTCAGCCAAGCGGTATAGCCGTAAGGCTTTGCGATAACCTTCAGGGCGCGGCATACCAAAATTTCGATATTGGCGCTCTTTAACATCACGTCCTTTTTGATGACCAATGACCATCACAGGGTTGCCTTCAAAACGTGCCATGCCGCCCACAATTGCTGGGTCATCGGCAAATGCACGATCACCATGCAACTCTTCAAAATCAGTAAACAAGTGTTTGATGTAGTCTAAAGTGTAAGGTCGCTGTGGATGACGTGCAACTTGCGAAATCTGCCATGCGCTTAATTTCTCATAAACGTCTTGGAGCATTTTGTCATTTTTTTGTTGTAGCTGGGCAAGTTCTTTGGTGATATTGATTGAGTCATGCTCGTCATGCGTAGACTGCAAAGCTTCAATTTTCGCCTCTAACTCTGCAATGGGCTGTTCAAAATCTAAGTAACTTGTTTTCATGCACCAATCCTATAAAACCCACTTATTGCAGGTTTGTAATATTCAACGACTAATTATAAAGTATTTTTACATTTTCTGAGCTTAACCAAGAACGCAAATCTTTAAGTAAATCATCATGCAACTCAACCCGCCACTGCTCACCTAGCATCACTTCTACACGGCTAGTTTTATTATGGTAATCCACTTTAATCATGCAAGATTTTTTAACACCATTAGCATCAGCCTCACTATTAGCACGGCGGTATGGAGCGAGCATAGTCAGTAATTTTGCGGCATCAGATTGCCCGTTAAAGTACAGCTTGAGCATGCTAGCATGCGTACTACGCGCGGTGGTAAGGTCATACAATTTGCGTGCATTAACGCGTATGCCACCAGAAAATTCATCGTGGCTGACGCGACCTTCTACAATCAATACTTGATCTTCTTTAAGTAGGTGTGCGCTTTGATTAAGCAATTCACTACCCACTACAATATCAACCCTTGCGACTGCATCGTCCAAGGTCACAATCGCCATTTTGCCTCGTGCTGTCATGCGCACTCTCATGCCCATCACCACGCCAGCTAACAAACGCGGCTGATCTTGCGGCGTTAAATCAGCAAGGCTGCCACGTACAAATTGTGAAATATCCGCCAAGCTACTTAAATAAGGATGTCCACTTAAATAAAAACCTAGCGCTATTTTTTCTTGTTGGAGCTGTTCTTGCTCTGCCCATGGCTGCATTTTGGGGAGTTCATGTGCGGTTTCTGTCACTTCACAAAACAAACTATCTTGCCCAGCATGCTGGTTAGTTTGCTCAGCAGCGCCAATCGCCATACTCACACCAGCTAACATGGCAGCGCGATTAGGTTCGAGCTTATCAAAAGCACCTGCCCGTATCAGTGATTCAATCACTCGACGATTAACTTTACGTAGATCTAAACGGCTACAAAAATCAAATAAATCTTTAAATGGTCCATGCTCATCACGTGATGCTTGAATGAGCTCAATCGCAGCCGAGCCTGTGCCTTTTACTGCACCTAAACCATATAAAATCTGGCTTTTATTAAGCGGCGCAAAGCGAAACGTGCTTTGGTTAATATCTGGAGGTAATACTTCGATTTTATTGGGCGCACAGTCATCAAAAAAGATATGTACACTATCGGTGTTATTCATATCAGCTGATAATGTAGCAGCTAGAAATGCAGCTGGATAATGCGCTTTAAGATAAGCCGTGTGATAGGCCACCAAAGCATAAGCAGCCGCATGAGATTTATTAAAACCATAACCTGCAAATTTTTCTAGCAAATCAAATAGCTCTTTTGCTTGCTTTTCGTTAAGGCCATTTTTTTGTGCGCCTTCGGTAAAGGTTGCGCGCTGCGCATCCATTTCTTCCACTTTCTTTTTACCCATCGCACGGCGTAATAAATCTGCACCGCCCAAACTATAACCGCCCACTACCTGCGCAATTTGCATCACCTGCTCTTGGTACACCGCAATACCGTAGGTTTCTTTTAAGATAACCTCAGTAGCTGGATGTGGATATTCCACACGTTGCTGACCATGCTTACGGCGGCAAAAATCTGGGATTAAATCCATCGGGCCTGGTCGATATAATGCAACAAGCGCGATAATGTCTTCAAAGCAATCTGGGCGTGCTTGCTTGAGCATATCCTTCATACCGCGTGACTCTAGCTGAAACACAGCCGTGGTGTTCGATGACTTGAGTAAATTATAAGTGGCTTTATCATCTAACGGCAAAGTAGCAAAATCGAATGGCGTTAAGCCTTCAGCAGCGCGCTGTTTATTAGTGTTCTCCATTGCCATATCGAGAATGGTTAAGGTACGCAAACCCAAAAAATCGAACTTAACTAAACCGACGGCTTCAACATCGTCTTTATCGTACTGGCTTACTAGACTATCGCCATTTGGCTGGCAATAAATAGGTGAGAAATCAGAAATTTTTCCTGGTGCTATTAACACACCACCTGCATGCATGCCTACATTGCGTACTAAACCTTCAAGGCGTAAAGCGAGTTCTAAGAGTAAATTTACTTCATCTTCAGCCTCACGCCTTTGTTGTAATTGTGGTTCTTTTTCTAGCGCGCTTGATAGCGTAATGCCTAATTCCAGCGGAATTAATTTAGCAATACCATCAACAAAGTTAAATGGCAAATCGAGTACGCGCCCTACATCACGAATCACCGCTTTTGCCGCCATCGTTCCGAAGGTAGCGATTTGCGAAACTGACGCTAACCCGTATTTATTTTTTACGTAATCAATCACGCGATCACGCCCTTCTTGACAAAAATCGATGTCAAAGTCGGGCATGGAAACGCGCTCTGGATTTAAAAATCGCTCAAATAGTAGATTATAAGCTAGCGGGTCTAAATCGGTAATGCCCAAACTATAAGCCACCAATGACCCTGCACCAGAACCACGTCCAGGGCCAACAGGCACGCCATTATTTTTCGCCCAATTAATAAAATCTGCCACAATCAAAAAGTAGCCCGCAAAGCCCATTTGATTAATGATTTTATTTTCAAAAGTAAGGCGAGCTTCGTATTCTGGTAACTTGGCTTCTCGCTTTATGGCATCTGGGTACAATAACGCTAAGCGCGTCATTAAACCCGCGCGCGATTGATTAATTAAATATTCATCTAAACTTGAACCATCAGGTGTAGGGAAATCTGGTAGATAATTTTTACCTAGTTTAAGTTCTAAATTACAGCGTTTAGCAATTTCTACGCTGTTGGCTAGCGCTTCAGGAATATCTGAAAACAAGGCTTGCATTTGTGCTTGTGTTTTAAAATACTGCTCTTCATTAAAGTTTTTAGGGCGACGACTATCAGCAAGTATGTAGCCTTCTGCAATACAAGTGCGGGCCTCATGCGCTTTAAAATCATCAGGTGTTGTGAACTGAATGGGATGAGTGGCTACAACTGGTAATGCAAGTTCTGCTGCAAGGTTAAGCGCACGTTGAACGTATTGCACTTGTTGGGATTTAAGCGGTGTTGACTGTTGCTCAGAAATGCTCCGCTGTATTTCTATATAAAAGCGATTAGGAAATAACTCAGACCAACGTTGTGCTAATTTTTTAGCTAAACTTAAGTTTTCTTGCAACAAAGCGGCGCCTATATCACCTGCAATTGCGGCGGAAAGTATAATTAAGCCTTCATTGGTTTTACCATCTGCATTAGCTTCACTAAACCATGCACGCTTTACTTCAGCCCGCCCACGATATTGGTTTTCTAAATAAGCCCGCGTGATAAGTTGGCACAAACGTAAATAACCCGCTTGCGATTGGCATAGCAATAATATGCGGGTTGGCTGATCGCGGTTGCTCTCGTTTTCTACCCAAATATCACAGCCAATGATGGGCTTTAATCCCTTACTGCGCGCTGCTTTGTAGAACTTTACAGCGCCAAATAAATTGCTTAAATCAGTTAGAGCGATACTGGGCATTTTATCGGCCACAGCGGCGGCGACATAATCATCAATACGCACCGTGCCATCAACCACGGAATACTCGCTATGGCAACGTAAATGAATGAAATTAGGTAAGTTGGCTATTGACTGCATAACCATAATTTTACCTTAGAAGCAGAGACTTATCAGCGAATAAATCTGTATAAAAACTCAATAAATAAGTTGACGGACGAGCATTTTAATTTTGTATTTGCTTAGTTGACCGACACAAATTTATATAATTTTTTTGTCGCAAAAAAACCTCAACTAATTAATGATTAGTTGAGGTTTTTTAAATCTTGCTGATAAAAAATTAAGTTACGCAGCTACCGTTAATTTTAATAGCTCATTTATTTTTGCTACCAGTTCATCATCTGGTACAGGCTTACCAAAGAATGCATTAACGCCTAATTCCGCTGCAACATTACGGTGCTTTTCTGCAGTACGTGAGCTAATCATCACTACTGGCGTGTTCTTAGTACGGATATCATCTCGAATATTACGTACCAGACCAAAGCCATCCATTCGCGGCATTTCGATATCGGTCAGTATGATATCAGGCGTTACATCTTGTAGTAGCTGTAAGGCATCCATACCATCTTTAGCGATAATGACGTCAAAACCTTCTCGCTCTAGTAAGCGACCAAGTACTTTACGCATAGTCAGTGAATCATCTACCACCATTACAGAACTTTTTATGGCAGTGTGAATTGCGGGCTGCTCAGCATGGCTAAC
>JAYVFU010000178.1:0-31225 GCA_043772865.1 Methylophilaceae bacterium | reverse complement strand
AGATAAGGTAGCGTTAGAGCTAAATGAACGACCAAGAAAAACTTTGGGCTACCAAACGCCAAGTGAGGTAATATCAAAGACTGTTGCGTTGATCCCTTAAATACTCAATTACGTATTTTAATGTTTTTGGTAAATCATTCTGTAATGAGCCAAGTGTTGTAACGCTTACAAATATTTTTTTATTTAAATAGATTAAATGTTGTTGCTTGCACAATCGCTGGGATAAACAGCCTTGTATTTACTGTAAGAATAGACTCCAACACCCAAATTGGCGCTAGATTTTTGCTGTTACATGCCAATTTCATCAACATTGGTAAAAACGTCATTATTGGCAGTAACTGCATATTGGCGCATCAAAACTCAATTAACGCAGCATTTAATAATGACTCGGAATTTGAAAATTCAGAACAGGGACCCACAATTGGTGAACACGTATTACTTGGTGTTGGCAGTGCTTTATACGGCAATATCACAATAGGTAGCCATACTAGGATTTCTGCTAATACAGCAGTTAATAAAAACTTTACAGCGCACTCAGTTTTGTTTGGTATACCTGCTAGAAACTTTAGCCTAGCGTAATTAAAAATAAATTTATAACATTAAAGCAAACAAAAGCTGACCTTTATGGGCTATAGCGTACATCGCATAACTGTTTAAAATATGATTGTGTGCAAATATTTTTTGCAAAATTAATAGTAATAAATGACGAACTCAATGTAGTGGCTAGTGATGCTAAACCTAGTTAACCCGATTAAGAATTACCAACAATTAATAAAATTTACTTGGAGCAAGACATGACATACAGCATCTCAGAAAACACTATTTTACGCGTTCAGCAAGTACTTGGTGCTCACGCCGAACTTAGTAAAAATGCCTCTACTTTATTGCCGGACGATGATTTGTTTGCTGCTGGCATGAGTTCACGTGCGACTGTTGGTGTGATGCTGGGTTTAGAGTCAGAGTTTGAAATTGAATTCCCCGATGCAATGCTTCGCCGTGATGTATTTGAGAGCATACGGTCAATTGCAAGCTCTATAGAGCAGCTTGCGGTTATAGCTTAATCAATTTTGATAAAATTCAAAAGGCAAACGCTATGGCTGATTTAAAGGCTTTTCTCAATGCCAGTAGTGCATCAGAAAGCAATGCACGTGTGGCGCAAGTTGAGGAAATTGGACGTAACATCGCGCGGTTAAATGCTGCTGATGTTGATGCTAAAAGTCGCTTTCCGATTGAAGCAATAACTGCATTGCGTGAAATTGGTGCATTTGCTTGGCCTATACCAACTAAGTTTGGTGGTGCAGGCGCAGACCCTCTAGAGTTGGCTGAAGAATGTGCAGTTTTAGGTCAGTATTGTTCAGCAACTGCCTCTATATTGGCCATGCACCATACGCAAATTTTATCCATTGTGCACCATGCTAATGATAGTGTTGAATTTCAAGATTATTTAAGCCGTGTGGCCAAAGAAATTCGTTTAATTGCATCTGTCACTTCAGAAATAGGTCCTGGCGGCAATATGCGTAACAGTAGTTGCGCGGTAGAAATTACAAACAATACTTATCAGCTCACAAAAAAAGCCACCACCATTTCTTATGGTTCGTATGCTGATGATTTAATGATTACCGCCAGAAAAGATGCGCAATCAGCGGCTAGTGACCAGGTATTAGTCATTGCCGAAAATGGTCATTTTGTATTAAAAGATCAAGGCGTTTGGGATACCTTAGGTATGCGTGGGACATGTAGCCCACCAGCAACTGTAGAGGCCACAGGGCAGGCATGGCAGATCATGCAAACTCCATTTGCGGATATTGCCGCTTACACAATGGTACCTACTTCACACATTTTTTGGTCTGCTTGGTGGTTCGGTTTAGCAACAGATGCGGTGAGTAAATGTCGTGAATTATTACGTGCCAAAGCGCGGTCTGCACCAGGTGAAACACCAATGGGGGCACATCGTGTAGCTGATTTAGATGCTGCATTGCAAACATTTGAATACCATGTATTCGGGTTAGCACGTGAGTACACTGAAGCGCTTGCCACCGCAGATACCCAAAAAATCGGCAGCATTGCATTTGCATTACGTATTAACGCACTTAAACTCACTAGCTCTCGCGCTGTAGTTGATATTGTTACTGAGGCACTAGCGATTTGTGGTATTCAAGCCTATAAAAATAATGGTCCATTTTCGTTGGGTCGCCATCTGCGTGATGCACACTCTAGCGTGATGATGGTACATAACGATCGTATTCAGCAAACCAATACTTCCATGCTGTTAGTACATAAAGGGCGCTAGTCCTCCAGACTATTTAAGGGATAGAAAATTGACTGACGTAAAAAAATCTTTAGACACTGCGCATTTGCAATTTAAGCAACAGCTGTTTGACCATCAATTACTATTCAATAGTGGCGTAAAAGGCATTGTCGGTCGTGGCCCACAGGTTGTTGAATTAGTTCAGGCCTTACATAACCTTATAGATAAAGAGTCACGTACTGATGGTGCTGTAAAGGTCGCTTTTCCACCCGTTGTGCCACGTGAATTACTGCGTACTGTGGGCTATATGGGTAACTTCCCCCAGCTTTCTGGTTCAATTCACTCCTTTTCAGGGGGTGATAAAGAACACGCAAACCTCATCAATACGGTAAAAGCAGGTGAAGATTGGAGCCCGCATTTAACACAAACGGATGTCACTTTGACCCCTGCAAGTTGCTATCCACTCTACCCCACCCTTGCAGGCAACTTGCCTGATGGCGGCGTTTTATTTGATTTAAACTGTTATTGCTTTAGACATGAACCATCTAATGATCCCGCCCGTTTAATGAGCTTTGAAATTAGAGAAAATGTGCGTGCTGGCAGCCCAACTGAAGTGCAAACATGGCGTGCTAGCTGGCTAGATCGCGGTTTGGGTTTAATAGAAAATCTGGGTCTACCAGCGGCATTAGATGTAGCGAGTGATCCATTCTTCGGTCGTGGTGGTCGTTTTATGCAGGCTAGTCAAAAAGAAATGGAATTGAAATTTGAAATACTCGTGCCCATTTGGGGTAAGGCATCACCTACTGCGGTCGCATCATTCAACTATCATCAGGATCATTTTTCGCATTTATTTGGTATTCATACAGCAGATGGAAACGATGCCCATACCGCGTGTTTAGGCTTTGGTATCGATAGACTGGTTATTTCGCTCATCAAATTTCATGGGTTTGATTTTAAGCAATGGCCAGCTAGTGTACGTGCGCAACTTTCTATGTAAATGCAATCATGATAAATAACAATAATATCAATGACATTTTCGTGCTACAACCCGCAGATTATCTACCACATGCTGTGCTACACGGAATTGATCAAGATTTTCGTGAGACCAATTGCTATTCAGATTTAATCATAGAAATTGTGAATGGCCTTGGGCTAAATCCAATCGCTTGTTTAGGCTACACGCTGGCCGCAGATTTTGAAGGTGATCAATGGACATTTGGTAAGCCATCTCATCACGATTTAGAAACCATGTATGGCATACGTATAGAAGAATTATCGCTTTACGGGGCTTTGGTTGACCAAATTGTGACACAAGTACAACGCGGTTCAATCCCACTTGTGGAAGCTGATGCATTTCATTTACCCGACACTTTGGGTATTGATTACCGCAACGCGCATGTTAAAACGACGATAGGTATTACTGCGATTGATGTAATCAATAAAAAAATGCATTACTTTCATAACGCTGCATTTGCTAGCTTAGAGGGGGATGATTTTGATGGCGTTATAGCGCCACTTACCTCCAAAAATAGTGGTTATTTACCGCCTTATTGTGAAATTGCAAAACTCAATCTTGTTGTTAAACATGACGATGCTACTTTGCGTGATTTAGCTTTTGCAAGCGCGCGCCATCATCTGCATAAACGTCCAAAACACAACCCAATCCAATTACATGCAGCATCTATGCAAGCGCACCAACACGCTATTATTGCAGGTGGCTTGCCACATTATCACGCTTATACCTTTGTGGCTTTACGTCAGTTAGGCGCAGCGCATCAGCTAGGCGCGCATTTTTTAATATGGCTAGATAATGAAAATCCACATTTAGTGGGTGCAGCGCAAGCATTTAAGCAAATTTCTACACAAGCCAAAACCTTAGTACTTAAATTGGCGCGCGTAGCAAATAGCGGGAAACTAGCTGATTTAAATGTGCTGTTTGAAGAGATGAGTCAACAGTGGGATATTGCAAATACGCACCTAGATGCCGCTTTTGCAAGCCAATCACGTTAGTTAAGTTACAAAATGAACAGGCCTATTCGATCGGTTAGCCATCAGCGATTTCAACTTTCAAATCAAATGTGTGAGATTGCTGGTGAACAAATCATAGAACTAAACCAAGGTTTTGAATGGGTTAGTACGCCAGCCAATGCTTTTCAATCGCCACAAGCATTACATCAAGCTAAAAATAAACAATTACTGCATTTTTCACCCGCTATTGTGCCTGGCACAGTCGCCATGCTCATTGATCAAACGCAAGAAAAAAATGCGCATTTGCTGGCTTCTTTACATGATATGGATCACTGGTATTGCATGCGTTTTGATGCGCCATCGCAAACAGCCAGTCACACATTTTTGCAATTGGATGGCTTGCTGACACTTGCCAATGTTTATCTCAATAATGTGCTCATTCTACAATCGCATAATGCATTCCATGCACATAGCATAGATGTTAGCGACAAAATCAAAGCAAAAAACGAGCTCTATATTTGCTTTAAAGCATTAACGCCATTGTTAAACGCGAAGCATGCCCGCGCTAAATTTAGTACGCGATTAATCAATGCTAGACACTTGCGTTTTATTCGAACGCCCATTTTAGGCTATTCCCCAGGCTTCAGCGCCTCCACAAAAGCAGTTGGCCCTTATCGTGCAATATGTCTAATTAATCAGCGAAAAATTCAAATCGAATCCAATTTAATCAGCACTCAATTGGTTGGGGACAGTACAGGTGAAATCATAATAAATGTTGCATTAAGGCATATAGCATTAACATCGCGGGCTAGCGGTATTAATGCGCATGCTATTGTTTTTGATGAAGATAGTGGCGAGTTAGTAAAACGCATCCCAATTGAAACCATGCAAGATACTTCTGGCTTGTTACATCTTAATGCTCAATTTGAAGTGCCCAATATTGGCGCCTACTGGCCACATACGCATGGCCAACCTAAGCGCTACCTTGTTAGCATAGAACTCGCGATTGCCAATGAATTAACACATATTAAATTAGGGCAATTTGGCTTCAAGCGCATCGCGCGCATTAACCCTGATAATTTTTCTCTTTCTATCAATGGTGTCGCCATATTTTTACGTGGGGCATGTTGGACGCCAATCAATCCTACAACCCTGCTAGTTGGTGAAGAAAAACTGCGAGAACGCCTAATACTATTGCGAGATGCAGGCTTAAACATGCTACGCGTGCCAGGTAATATGCTGTATGAAAGCGATGATTTTTATGCAATATGTGATGAGTTAGGCATTTTAATATTTCAAGATTTTGCATTTGCTAATTTTGATTATCCAGAATCTGATGAAGCGTTTGTAACGAGTATTCAACAAGAGGCAACCACATTTTTAACTCAGCATGGCGCTAGACCCTGCTTAACTGTATTGGCTGGTAATAGTGAGGTTGCACAGCAAGCATGCATGATGGGCTTAGCACTCAATGAGATTAATAACGCGATTTTTGATCATTACTTAGCCGATATTGCTGCAAATTTTTGTCCACATATTCCTTACGTTCATTCAAGCCCTAATACAAGCAAAGATAGCATTCCATTTCACAGCGGTAACGGCCCCTCGCATTATTACGGCGTTGGCGGTTATCGCCGTGGTTTTGATGATGCGCGACTATTTAAAGGCACTTTTGCATCAGAGTGTTTAGCTTTTTCGCATGTGCCAGAAGACCAAAGCTTACGTACTTTCTATAAAGGTGAGGTGATTCCACCCCATCACCCTTTATGGAAAGAAGGCGTTGCACGTGATGTGGGTTCAGGCTGGGATTTTTCTGACATTACTGATTTTTACGTTGAGCAACTATTTGATATTAATGCCGCACAACTTCGCACAACTGACCAACAACGCTATCTCAATTACTGTCGTGCTGCCACGGCAGAAACTGTAGAACGCACACTTTCTATCTTCCGCGCGAGCTCGGCCCATGGCCGCGCCGCTTTAGTGTGGAATTTGCATGACTTTAAGCCGGGTGCTGGCTGGGGTTATATCGATATCTTAGGGCAGCCAAAATCCGCATTCTACGCACTCGCTCGCACAGCGCAGCCCACTACCCTGCTATTTGTAGATGAGGGCCTAGATGGTTTAGCCGTATACACTGCACACGATGGTGCTACCCCATTAAACGCCACGTTAAGCATGAGTTTAGTCACCGCAGAAGGACAACTTTTTGAACATAAATCACAAACTATCAGCTTATCGCCGCAAAGTGTCACGCGTTTTAGCGTCGATTTTTTTCTAAATCGCTTTGTAGATTCCAGTTATGCCTATCGTTTTGGACCGCGTGCTTTCACCAGTTGCGTAGCAAAATTAGTCGCAGAAAATGGTGAAGTTTTAGCACAAAAAATCTATGCTGATACCAGTGTTACTCATTCAATGACGCATGATATTGGCTTAAAAGCGATAGCCACAACAGTTGGCGCTGGACAATATCATCTAACGGTAACTGCGCAGCAACCCGCTTTTTATGTGGTGATTGATGTCCCAGAATTTAAGCTCAGCGATAACTACTTTCATGTATTACCAGGCTTTGATAAAACGATTGTAATCACTACCAAAGATATAAAAATTAACCCTCATGGCAGAGTCAGAGCCCTCAATACAAAAACTAGCACGCCTATACAA
Organism: Methylophilaceae bacterium; assembly: GCA_043772865.1. Lineage (GTDB taxonomy): Bacteria > Pseudomonadota > Gammaproteobacteria > Burkholderiales > Methylophilaceae > JACMMS01. The sequence continues at coordinate 24,345 of JAYVFU010000178.1, read as the reverse complement.
AGGGCTGTTGATTAATCATGTCTCGCTCGTTCATTGAAACACTTCGGCTTGCTAAAAGTGATTTATTTCGTCGTTTAGCGCTTGAAGGCAAATCTGAGACATATTTAAATTGCTTTTTAATATCATATAAACGCGGTGTGGTATCGGTTTTGCTTTATAGATTAAAACGGTACTTATTTTTAAATAAACTAGCTTTTCTAATTAAACCGCTCATCATGATAGACACTTTTTATACCCATAGCGAACTTGATGTAAGAGCAGAAATAGCTGGTGGCTTAGTATTAAATGATTTAGGTGGTGTAGGGCTTACAAGAGTCGCCGTTGTTGGTAAGAACTGCACGTTTATAGGGCGAGCTACCGTTGCACTAGGTGCTATTGAGGGCATTAACTTTGATGTTGACCGCATTAAAATTGGTGACTATTGCGTGGTAGGACACAATGTAAAATTTATTAGGCCTTTAACCATTGCAAATTATGTGCAAATAAAGTCCAACGCTATCGTCATCAAGTCTGTTGATATAGAAGGTAGCGTTATATCTGGCATTCCAGCCAGATCTGTTGATGTTGTTTCAGCCGAAACCGTTATTGCATGGAATCCAATTTTATCTCACAAGAAAGATATGTTATGAAAGCATGGCCTACACAGTCAGTATTGCAAACCTTTCAATTGATTAAAAGTGATATGCAGTTTCGTTGTGATTATGAAAGTAAACAGTTAACGTTTATTCGCGTAATGTCTTTTTTATTAAATCATGCCGTACTGAGTCAAATACTTTATAGATTTCAAATTTTCTTTTTTACTCATCATTTAGGATTAATTGCCTCATTTTTTGAAGGCATTAACAGTATGTTTTTTACCGTCAAAATTGATAGTCATACGCAAATTGGTGAGGGTCTGTTATTGCTGCATGCTAACTACATTAATATCGGTAAAAATGTCATTTTGGGTAAGCGTTGCATATTGGCACATCAAAACTCAATTGGCCCTGCATTTACCATAGAAAGTGTTGATGGTGGTTCTGATATTGGCCCATTGGTCGGTGATTATGTGCTGTTTGGTGCGGGCAGTGTGGTGTGTGGCAATATCAAGATTGGTAGTTATTCAAAAATATCCATCAATAGTGCGGTAGATAAAAGCTTTCCAGATCACGCTATTTTGTTTGGCGTACCAGCGCGCAATACTAATAAAACAATCGCTGAAAACAATAATATTGTAATCAACATTGCTGACAACATAGCTGCTGCCCCTGTTGCTAAGCCGCTTTAATGTCGCTTCCAGAACTAACGATCGTCATCATATCAGTATAAAAGTGAGTGAATTACATATCACTAATATTGATAGCAACCAAGTCAATGTCAGCTTTGAACAGGATTTTAAATCGGATGAGTTTTCTGATGTGGTTATTAAAAAACAGCGTTGGCAAAGAACAAATAATATATGGTTAATTGTGAGTGAGAGTAATGAGTAATGCGATGCTAATTAATAAGCATGCCTATTTAATCAAACACCGGCAAGCCGCCCTGCTTAACTTCTGCCAAACATGGCGCAGGTATTAATTGTTTTAACGTAGCAAAATTTTCTTGATAAGTGACCATTTCACCATTCACTTGGTTTGCAACCCAGCCAGCTAACTGCAAACCACAAGCTTGAATGGCTTGCACGGTCAACAGCGCATGATTTATGCAGCCTAAACGCATAGCTACTACCAAAATTATAGGTAAATTAAGTTTTACGGCTAAATCTGCCATGGTTTCGCATCTAGTTTGATTGAGATTAAGCGGCACACAGAAACCGCCAGCACCTTCCACAATCACCACCTCTGCCAGTTGCAATAACTTCTGATACGCTGCCAAAATCACACCCATTTCAATACTAACGCCTGATTTTTGTGCCGCGATATGCGGAGCAATTGCCAATTCAAATGCATAAGGCGTAATGAGATTTAGCGGGGCGGTTACATTACTTGCCGCAGTTAATTGCGTTACATCTTCATTGACTAATATGCCAGATTGTTTTGTATACCCAGCCGCGATTGGTTTCATGCCTAGAGTTTTAATGCCCGCTTGCACAAAATGGCTTACTAGCGCCGCTGCAATGTAGGTTTTACCAACATCGGTATCGGTACCTGTAATAAAGTAAGATTGTTTTTGCAAATTTTTTGCCTACTTTTTCTGGTGATTATCTAGCGCGAAAAGTAATAGGGGATGCGCCATCAATAGACTTTACTTTAGGTGGTGATTTGCTCGCATTTACCCAGGCATGTCCATAAACCACTTCAAAGGTAGCGGGCAGCTTGCCATTTTGTCTGAATTTTTCGTAGTTTTCAGATAGCTTTGTTAAAAAACCTTTGCCTTGCAAACCACGCACACGTCCATCTGCTGCATTGTGTGCGCCAATCGCTTTTAAATCACGCATGACGCCTTTTACATCATCATAAGTAAGCGTATAGCGCTCAACATCAAGCACTGGCGCGCTAAAGCCAGCACGCACTAGCGCATCACCAATATCATGCATATCAATAAAACGGCTAACGCTGACATGCTCACCATCAATATGCGTCGCAGCACGAAGCTCTTTCAGTGTATCAGGGCCAAAAGTGCTAAACATCAGCAAGCCTTCTGGCTGTAATACGCGTTGCGCTTCGCTAAATACTACATCTAAATCATTGCACCACTGTACGGCAAGGTTAGACCATAGCAAGCCTATACTGTTATCCGCAACGGGTAGATGCTCAATATCGGCACATAAATATTGTTGCTGGCTAATACCCAGCAGCTTTTTTGCTTTTTGCATGGCAGATAGTGTTTGTGCCTTTTTGAGCATACCCATCGCAATATCTAGCGATATCACTTGCGATTTCTTAAAGCGTTTTACTAAAGCCAAACTTGCATGACCAGTACCACAGCCCATATCCAGTATATTTTTAGGTGTGATTTTGACTAAATCTAAACGAGCTAGCATTTCTTCACGTACGGTTTTTTGCAATATGGCGGCGGCATCATAACTGCTGGCTGCACGCTCAAATGAGGCACGTACACGTGCTTTATCCATGTGATAAATATCATTTGGAATAGAAATATTGTTTGGCTTATTGTTAGTTTGGCTCATGAATTAAATGCTGCTCAGTTTAATGCTGTGAAATTTACAAAGTGTTATTGTTGCTCTGGCTCTAAAAACTGAGTCAGTGCTTCAATAAATTGAGTTTGATGTGATAAAAATGGCGCATGCGATGCCCCTGCAATCACCCGTAAAAACCCTGCCGGCAAGTTTTGCGATAACCAATGTGCGGCCGCTAAAGGCGCTAGCGTGTCTCTGTCACCATGAATAAGTAACGTAGGCTTTCTAATGTGCGCAATTTCAGTGCGTAAATCACTATCCAACAGTACTTGTAAAGCCCGTTTGAGAGTGGTTTGAGTAGGTGCAGGTTTGCTTGCTAACGCAGTTCGTAATAAGCGCGTAGTCGCTCTAGCATCACTAGCGCCCATGCACTGCAAGGTTAAAAATTGCAAAATAGTAGCTTGGTAGTTTTCGTTCACTTTACGTGCAAAATCATCAAATGCAGCAGGATTTACGCCGTGTTGCCAATCTGCATGATTCACAAAACATGGCGTAGCACCTACCAATATCAATCTACGTATACGATCTGGTTGAGAGATTGCAATACGCTGCGCAACCAAGCCACCTAAAGACCAACCCAATACATTGGCTTTGCCAGGAATACTCTCCCCCACCGCATCAGCCAGCGCATGCAAATGATATGGTTCAATGGGGCGGCTAGCGCCCATGCCTGGCAAATCGACTAAGTGCAACGTAAATACTTTAGATAATGGCTTAATGAGTGGCGCAAATACCGCACTGCTCATGCCCCAGCCGTGAATGAGTACTAAATTTGGCGCGGAGCCAGTTCCTATAATTTCTACATGCGCACTCATCATGTGACCTCAAATAAATCGCGCTCTGCCTGCTGCAATGCCAGCGCGAGTTTTTCTATATCATGCAAACTATGCGCCGCAGTGAGCGAAATACGTAATCTAGCGGTACCCGTTGGTACGGTTGGCGGGCGGATAGCTGGCACTAAAATGCCCAATGTGAGCAAATACTCACTTAGCTTAATTGCCGCATTATTACTACCCACTAACAATGGCTGTATGGCAGAGTTTGACGGCATTAATCGCCAGTTTTTTAATGTTAACGATTGCTTTAATGCAGCAATCAAGCTGTTTAAATGTACACGCAAATCATCACCATTTTTGATGATAGCGAGCGATTTGGATAAGGTGTAAGCCAATGCGGGCGGCGCTGCTGTGGTGTAAATATGGGTACGCGCTTTTTGTTTTAAGTAACTAATCACCACCTGATTACCCGCCACAAAAGCACCAGAAACACCAGCCGCCTTGCCTAAGGTTGCCATGTAAATAATGCGTGGTGAGTTTATTTTAAAGTGACTTAAAGTTTTATAGCGGCCAGTTTTAAGGTGACTTAAAGCCCCGCGCCCATTTTCACCTAGCACACCAAAACCATGCGCATCGTCCACTAAACAGTAAGCATCATATTGCTCGCATAATGCCAATATATTATCTAGTGGTGCAATATCGCCATCCATACTAAATACTGCATCTGTCACTATTAACTTACGCTTATTGGAATTAGAAAGATTGACGTTTTTAAGTAATGTTTCCAACGCCGCCATATCATTATGTGCATAACGCTGCAAATTTGCGCGCGACAAAACTGCTGCATCATTGAGTGAGGCGTGATTTAACTTATCAGCAAAAATCACATCACTACGACCTACTAAACTAGTCACCACGCCAATATTTGCCATATAACCTGTAGAAAATAAAAGCGCATCATCTAAGCCGACAAATAATGCTAATTCGCGCTCTAAAGTATCGTGAAATTGATGATGACCTGTGACTAAATGTGATGCGCCGCTACCAACGCCCGCTTGATCAACCCCTTGCTGCATAGCAAGCTTAAGCGTTGGGTGATTTGCTAAGCCGAGATAATCGTTACTACAAAACGACAGCACTGGCTTATTATCGACCAGCACATGGGCAGATTGCGCACTTTGCAACACGCGGCGGCGGCGCATTAAACCATCGGCAGCGCGTTGTTCTAGTTCAGCTTTGAGATCAGCAATCACTAATTAAATATGTTATTACAGCGGATGAATACCAAGTTTTGCAAACAGCTTCTTATCTGTTGCAGCTTCTGGATTAGCGGTTGTCAGTAATTTTTCACCATAAAAAATCGAGTTCGCACCTGCTATAAAACATAATGCCTGTATGGCCTCAGACATGCTTTGGCGGCCTGCGGACAAACGTACAAAGCTTTGTGGCATGGTAATACGCGCCGCCGCAATGGTACGTACAAACTCAATCGGGTCTAATTCTTCAGTGCCATTAAGCGGCGTGCCTTCTACCTGCGTAAGCAAATTAATCGGTACACTTTCTGGTGGGCGCTCCATATTGGCCAACTGCGCTAACAAACCAGCACGCTGATTACGCGATTCACCCATGCCAATAATACCGCCGCTACACACATGAATATCAGCACTACGCACACGACCTAAAGTATCTAAACGGTCTTGATAAGTCCGGGTAGTAATCACATCACCATAAAATTCAGGCGCGGTATCTAAATTGTGATTGTAGTAATCTAAACCAGCATCTTTTAGCTGCTCGGCCTGACCTTCTTTTAGCATGCCCAAAGTGGCACAGGTTTCTAAGCCCATCGCTTTTACTTCAGCAATCATTTTGAGCACTGGGTCTAAATCGCGCTGTTTAGGGCCGCGCCAAGCAGCGCCCATACAGAAACGGCTTGCGCCATTGTTTTTAGCCTCAGTGGCTGCGGCTAAAACATCTTCCAACTTCATCAGCGGCTCATCTTCCACCTCAGTATGGTAACGTGCAGCTTGTGGGCAATAGCCACAATCCTCACTGCAACCCCCTGTTTTTATTGATAATAAAGTGCTTATTTGCACCGCGTTAGGGTCAAAATTTTCACGATGTACCGTTTGTGCGCGGTGGATTAAATCACTAAATGGCAGCTCAAATAGTGCTACGATCTCTGCTACACTCCAACGATCTACAGTACTATTTTCAACTAAATGCTCTGTAGAACCGCTTAAATTTTTCAAGCCATTTTTTAGACTCTGTGTATCAATCACCGCTTCTAACATGTACCATCTCCCTCATCATTTTTATTTGCATTTCTAAATACAATCAAATGCTTAAATCATTATTTTATATGAAATTATACGCTGTAAAGTGAAATTCAGGCAATTACTAAACAACTGCTTAAATAGTAAGCAGATATTATTCGAAGCGATATTTAAACAAAGCTGCCTACTGTGCAAATCAGCGCATGGCGGCAACGTTGGGTTATGTAAAGCTTGCGAAAAAGACCTGCCGTGGCATACATCAGCACATTGCCCACAATGCGGATTACTGTCACTTAACAAGCTCACCTGCGGTCATTGTTTAACCTCTGCGCCAGATTTTGATGCCACAAAAGCGTTATTTACCTATGATTTTCCACTAGCCGCGCTTCTGCAACGTTACAAATATGGCAGCATGCTAAGTTTAAGTCACAGCTTTGCTGATTTAATGACAGCGCATTTAATGCAAAATGACGTTAATTCTAAAGGCATCGATTTAATCATTGCCATGCCTATGCACCCGCAGCGCCTGCAAGAGCGTGGATTTAATCAAGCATTAGAAATAGCCAAATTAATATCAAAAAATTTGGATATTCCGCTAGATTACAAGGCTTGCATACGTGAAAAACTCACGCCACCACAAGCCAGTTTGCCACTCAAAGAGCGCGTAAAAAATATTCGTGGAGTATTTAGCATAAAGAAAGCACATCAACCAAACTTAAAAGATCTAAAAATCGCGCTGATTGATGATGTAATGACGACAGGCGCCAGTCTCAATGAACTCGCTAAAACCTTCAAAAAAGCGGGCGCAAGTCATGTAGAATGCTGGGTAATCGCAAGAACCTTACCCAAATAAAGCTCACATAACAATATGTTTCACATCGTATTATTTGAACCCGAAATTCCGCCTAACACAGGTAACATAATAAGATTGTGCGCCAATACTGGCGCGCAATTACACTTGGTCAAGCCGCTTGGTTTTACACTGGAAGACAAACAACTAAAACGAGCTGGCTTAGATTATCATGAGTTTACCACACTTAAAGTTTATGAAAACTGGTCTGATTGCAAAGCGGCATTAACAGGCAAACGCTTTTTTGCAATTACCACCAAAGGCAGTACACGGCACAGTGATATTAGTTTTGCAGATGAGGATGTATTTGTATTTGGACCAGAAACCCGCGGCCTGCCTGAAGAGATTCGTGCAGAATTTACGCCAAAATGCCGCCTGCGATTGCCGATGTTGCCCGATAGCCGTAGCTTAAATTTATCTAACTCTGCCGCAGTATTGCTATATGAAGCTTGGCGACAAGTGGGATTTACTCAGGGAATTTAATATCAGCGGTTTAATATTGAGCGATTTAGTACTTGTTAATGCATGCGAAAAAAACTAAAACGCTTCAGCTTTTTGTTCGCGCCCCAATAAATCCATCACTGCATCACGTGCTGATTTTCCGTGTGATAGCGCTTTATCTACTTCGCAGGTTATGGGCATTTCAACGCCAAGCAGTTTGGCACGGCGCATCACTTCACGCGTGGTGTTTACACCTTCTGCCACATGACCCAGGCCCTGTAAAATATCCGCCAGGGTTTTGCCAGAAGCAAGCTGCAAGCCCACTTCACGATTTCTTGAGTATTGCCCCGTGCAAGTTAGTATTAAATCGCCTGCGCCACCTAAACCCATAAATGTTTCAGCTTTTGCGCCTAGCGCCATGCCAAAACGGGTGATTTCTGCGAGCCCACGTGTAATTAACGCGGCACGTGCGTTATTACCGAAGCCCATGCCATCGGAAATGCCTGCGGCAATCGCCATGACGTTTTTTAAGGCACCGCCAACAGATACACCCACCACATCTGTGCTGGTGTAAACGCGTAAATTACCAGCATGAATTAACGATGCTGCTTCTACAGCAAAGACCTCATCTCTCGCTGCCAATGTCACAGCAGTGGGTAAACCTCGCACCAATTCAGCCGCAAAGCTAGGACCTGATAGCGCGCCCCAACATTGATGTGCGCCCAATTCCTCCAAAGCGACTTCGTGAGGTAATTGAGCAGTAATTGGCTCTAAACCTTTATGCGCCCAAACAACGGGCAATTGACAGTTAAGTGCTTTAATATCTTTAAGTATTTGACGAAAACCAGCAGTAGGCACCACCGATAAAATTAAGCTGGCATCTTTTATTGCCGCGCTTAAATCATCTTCAACTTGAAGGTTGTCATTAAAAGCAAAGTCGCCAAGGTACATGGGGTTAGCGCGCGCTTTACGCATGCCAGAAACATGCCCTGCATTACGCGCCCACAGTGCCACGGGATGCTGTGTGCTAATTTGCATGGCCAATGCAGTACCCCAAGCGCCTGCACCTAACACTGCAATTTTAGAACTTAATAATTTAGCCAACTCGTTTCACCACTTTGTTATTGATTAGTTTGCACAATAATTCGCACAGCTTTACTCTAAACTGGCCTGTTCTTCAATTCGCGCCCCAGACACTCGTGTTCAATATATAACCAGTAACGCCATCACGATGGCGCACTTTAACCCAGCCATTATTGGTGCTGGCTTCTAGTAACTCTAATACCACGTCTTTATCTACATTACCCAATAGTGCTGATGCAACATCTGCCGCTTGTTTTATTTCTGCATGATTAAGTGTGACTAGCACCGTACGTTTTGTGATTAAGGATTTTAAATCTATCCAGTTTATACCGCCTTGGTTATCACGTACTTTTAGCCAATCGCCAAGATTAACAATGATTTCAACAGGATACCCTTGACCCACAATATATAATTTATTGGCGTTAACAGAAGGTGCATCTAGCATCACAGCCCTAGCAGGAGCGACTGAACGGTATTCTAAAGCCTGGCAACTCTGAATAAAACAAGCTTGAATTAAAACTAGCGCAAAAAAACCAACACAAAGTGTCACAGCAAAACAGTAAGCTGAATTACCTTTATCAATGAATTTTTGCGCCATTTTTAAACGTGGCAACTAGTTAAGTTTTGAATTTGAGGCTGATTGCTCTTTTTGTTGCATGTATAGCGCTTCAAAATTGATGGGGTTGAGCAACACAGGTGCAAAACCAGCACGCACCGTTAAATCAGAAACAGCTTCGCGCGCATAAGGGAAAAGAATATTAGGGCAAGTAATGGCAATAATCATTTCTAAATTTTCTTCTGGTACATTACGCACAGCAAAAATACCAGCTTGTGAAACCTCGATTAAAAAAGCGGTTTTATCGCCAATTTTGGCAGTAACCGTGACTTTAATGGCCACTTCATGAATGCCTTCGCCCAATGTTTGAGCTGCATTGGCAAGTTCAATACTAATTTGCGGTGTTTCGCGCTCAGTAAAGATTTGTGGTGCGTTTGGAATCTCTACAGATGCATCTTTAATATAAAGCTTTTCAATGCTAAAGGCTGGTGCTGCCGCTTCTCCATTGGTTTGTTCCACTGCTTTTACTTCATCAATCTCTGCCATGTTGCTTCCTAAAATGTGCGCTGTTGCGCTTAAAGTTGAGGGTTAATAATGCTTACAATAAATCTAATTTAAACACTTAGCACACTATTCTAGTGACTTATTATGAAATTTTAAAATTTGTGTATGAGTACTGACGGTTAAGCAAGCAGTGGATCTAAACCACCCGCTAAATCTAACGCGCGCAAATCATCAAAACCACCAATATGTTGATCATTAATGAAAATTTGCGGCACAGTACGGCGACCGGTTTTTTCCATCATTAAAGCGCGCTGTTCTGGCTGTAAATCAATACGAATTTTGTTAATGTCTTTTACGCCTTTATTCACTAATAAACGTTCTGCATTAATGCAAAATGGACACATGCCAGTGCTGTATATGATGATATTAGCCATACTATTCTCTTTAAAAATTATTTTTAACCTAGAAATTACGCTGTTTTAACGAGTGGCAATTTAGCCTGTGTCCAGGCATTTAAGCCGCCTTGCAAATTGTTAAGCTGGGTAAATTCAAGCTTGCGCAATATACCGCAAGCTTTAGATGAACGTACACCGCCTTGGCAATTCACGATCACTGGCTTGTCTTTATACTTTTGAATTTCTTTAATCCGGCTTTCTAACTCTGCTACAGGAATATGCTTAGCATTACTAATATGCCCAGCTGCAAACTCGGCTTCATCACGCACATCTAAAATCAATGCTTGACTACGATTCATCATTAGCACCGCCTCGTTTGGCGTTAGATTGGGCACGCCACTGCTACCGCCACGATTGAGCATGGGCCATAACAACATTAATCCAGAACCAATCGCTAACCCAATCAACATTACATTTTGTTTTAAAAATTCCATCTAAATGTCCTTTAATTCTATTCACTTAACAGCACTACATTCATTATAATGGATTTACTCTCTTCATCACCTAAGCTGGCTGGCTAATTATGAACACAACCCCTGTTATTTTGCTGATTCTTGATGGTTTTGGTTATCGTGAAGAAATTACCGACAACGCCATTGCGCAAGCGCACAAACCCAATTGGGATAAATTGTGGAACACGCATCCCCACACCCTCATCAACGCCTCTGAACATTATGTGGGTTTACCAGATGGGCAAATGGGTAATTCAGAAGTTGGTCACCTTAATATTGGTGCGGGGCGCGTGGTTTTTCAAGAGTTTGAGCGCATTAATAACAGCATTGCCAGTGGTGAATTTTTTAAACACGCGCAATTAATCGCAAGCCTGCAAAACCTTAAAGCCACTAATAAAGCGTTACACATCTTCGGCCTTTTGTCGGATGGTGGCGTGCATAGTCATCAAGAGCATATTCACGCCATGGTGCGCATGGCGTCAGAACAAGGTTTAACCAAAGTGTATATTCATGCATTTCTAGATGGCCGCGATACACCGCCCATTAGTGCAACGCCTTACATTTTAGCGCTTGAAGCTGAGTGCCAAAAATTAGGGGTAGGACATATTATTTCTGTAAGTGGTCGTTTTTACAGCATGGACCGCGATAAACGCTGGCCACGTGTTGAAGCCGCTTATGCATTAATTACCGAAGGCATGGGTGAGTTTACCGAGCCTACTGCGATTGACGCACTTAATGCAGCTTACGCACGTGGTGAAAATGATGAATTTGTAAAATGCACCGCGATACGCAAGCCTGACGAAGCGCCCATCCATTTAGCAGATGGCGATTGTGTGGTGTATATGAACTTTAGATCAGACCGCGCTCGTCAGTTGACACATGCCATTTTAGCTGAGCATTTTGACGGCTTTCATCGCCGCCATGTGCCCAAGTTAAGTGGTTATTTCACGCTCACCATGTACGACCAAAAAGAGACTAAAACCACGGCAATTTTTCCTCCACATGAAGTCAAAAACACGTTTGGTGAGCATGTATCATCACTTGGTTTAACGCAATTACGCATTGCGGAAACAGAAAAGTATCCACATGTGACGTTCTTTTTTAATGGTGGTGACGAAACAGTATTTAACGGTGAAGAGCGAATATTAGTACCATCGCCACAGGTAGCTACCTACGATTTACAACCAGAAATGAGCGCCTATGAGCTCACTGATAAACTGGTTGAAGCCATTTTAAGCAAGCACTACAACGCCATTATTTGCAATTATGCAAATGGTGATATGGTAGGGCATACAGGCATGTTAAACGCGGCAATTAAAGCGGTTGAAGCATTAGACGTTTGTATTGGCCGTGTAGTAGAAGCCATGCAAAGTATCGGTGGTGAAGTGATTATCACAGCAGATCACGGGAATGCAGAAATAATGTTAGATGTTGTCAATCATCAACCACATACACAGCACACGGTAAATAAAGTACCCTTAATTTATATAGGTCGCAAGGCCAGCTTAAGCAGCGATGGTGCTTTATCCAATATTGCACCTACCCTGCTGCATATGATGGGCATTAGCCAGCCGATTGAAATGACAGGAAAAAGTCTGATTACATTTGATGCCTAAATTTGGAATGTGCAAAGCTGTAGCACTATTTTTGCTCAGCATAATTTTGGTGCAAGCGCCATCTGCAGTGGCTGCAAAAAAAATTGAGGTTGAAAAGCAAGCCGCCAAAGAATCGTTGAGCGATTTGCATGAGCGTATTGATGCGCTTAAGCAAGAGTTAGACAATGCACAGGCTGCACACAAAGATGCAGCAGATGAGCTTAAACAAAGCGAACAGGCAATTAGTGTCGCCAACAAAAGCCTATTTGATATTAGCCATCAACAGCAAGAAAAAAAAGGTACTTTAGCGCAATTAAAGGCGCAATCACTCAACCTAAATAGCACCTTATCGCAGCAGCAAAAATTGCTTAGCGCGCAGCTTTATGATCAGTATTTGCATGGCAAACAGAGTTATACGCAAATGGTGCTACAGAATCAAGACCCGAGCAAAATCGCGCGTGATTTACAATATTTTTCTTATGTGGCTAGGGCGCGGGCTAAGTTAATTGCGCAAATGCAAGGCAATTTAACGCAAGTTGCTAAGCTCAATGATGAAACCACCGCGGCCTTAAACCAAGTGGTTGAATTAAAAAAGCGGCAAGAATTAGCGCGCTTACAACTACAAGTACAAAAACAAGAAAAATCTAAGGTCGTTAAAAATTTATCAAGCCAAATCACTTCACAGCGTAAGGAGATAAGCAAACTCACGCGTGATGAAAAAAACCTATCGCAACTAGTAGAGAGATTAGCCAAAATCATTCCAAAAACTAATTTACGCAAAACTAAGCCGCTTAAAAATAGTATCGTAAAAAATAGCACTAAAAATGATGTCAATAAAGTTAACGGGCCAGCAAACAGAAATGAAAATAACCAAATAGATGAAAGTGCAGAACATTCTGAACAGACAAGTATTGCAAGCAATAACGAGCTGCCCAATCAAGCCTTTAGTGGCGTTGATTTTGCCACATTAAAAGGCAAATTGCGCTTACCTGTGCGCGGAGAAGTTACTAATCGCTTTGGTGCGAGCCGAGAAGATAGCGGCATCTCTTGGAAAGGCTTATTTATTAAATCTACCGAAGGTAGCGAAGTAAAATCAGTAGCCAGCGGTCGTGTGGTATTTGCGGATTGGATGCGTGGTTTTGGTAACCTTATTATCATCGATCACGGCAATGGTTATATGAGTTTATACGGCAACAACCAAACCGTGCTGCGTAAAGTAGGCGATGAAGTCAGTGGTGGCGATCCAATTGCCGCAGTGGGCAACAGTGGCGGCAATTTAATGAATGGCTTGTATTACGAGCTACGCAAACAAAGCAAGCCATTTGATCCGATGAGCTGGAGTGTGCTGCGATAGGCAGTCACCCATATTAATCCATTGATCTATCGATACTGAAATGGAATTCGATAAAAAAGCGCATATTAAATATGCGCTTTTTTATTATCGAGGCTAGTCATATCTAACCTAAATAATATACTACTACTTAGTAGCTTCTTTTTTAGCTGCGTCTACAACATCAGCTGCTTTGTCTTTCATTTCCACTGCCTTATCTTTTGTTTCTTCTGCTGCTTTTACAGTAGCATCAGCCGCTTCTTTTGTAACTTCTGCAGTTTTTAGTGCGGCCTCTTTAGCAGCGGCTTCAGTTTTGTCAGCCGCTTCTTTTGCGGCATCCATCGTGCTTTTTGCCATATCAGTTAATGCTGAGCCAGCGGCTTCTGCAGCTTTGTCAGTTTCGCTTTTTTCAGCGCATGCTGTCATTAATAAAGCAGCGATTGAGGTTGCTAATAATGCACGTAGTAATGTGTTCATATAAAATTCCTTAATTTATTTATCACTAAAAATTATTTAGCTGCAGGCGTTTCAGCTGGAGCTGACTCAACGGCAGGCGCTGCCACTGCATCAGCTGGTAAAGTAATACCAGGGATGCGCTCTTCAGCTGATGGCTCATAGCCGCCACCTGTTTTTGGTTGCTCTGGCTCTACCGGGGCTGCAGGTGCCGCTATTGGTGCAGCGACAGGGGTGGGCTCAGCAGGCGGTGGCGCTTCTTTCTCACCGCATGCGGTTGCTAAAACAGCTAGTAAAAGTGTTGGGAGTAAGTAGGTTGGCGTTAACTTCATATAATTTTCCTTTTTGGCTTTAAATTAAATTACAAACACTAAATTAAAAATTGTTACAGGCATTATCCCATAAATACTCAATTGGCAATATTTTCGTCTAGTACAAAATTGCTAACCTGAGGATGATTGTCTGCTATGCATGCAGCTTTCCTAATAGCACTATGCTGGTAGGCCTCAATTTCATAAGGGTTTTTTCTATAGCCATAGCGGCTAGCCCAGATGTATTTGAGCAAATTCATCCCCTGCATATATTGTGCAACATGGGTTAATTCATGCCCTAGTAACTCTATCCCATTTAAAGTATTAGGTTGATAGGCATTTTTTCTAAAATAAATACGATGCCCCAACACCACACCCGACATTTTTTTTAGCAGCCAAAATGGCGTATAGCCATCAATAATCCGAGTTACATCTAATACTTGCTGAATAAAGTAATGTTCATAAATCAAACGTTCTTGTACGGTTAAACTGCGTTCTGGTTTAGATTTAAAAGCCAATGGATTAATCACCTATTACATGCAATAAAATGTTGCGCTTACTTGGATCATGGCGGTGTTCAAACAGAAATATGCCTTGCCACTGGCCAAGGGCAAGTTTGCCTTGCACTATGGGTATTGATAAGCTAGTTTGTGTCAGCGCACTTCGCACATGCGCAGGCATATCATCAGGGCCCTCACTGGTATGAATAAACAATGAGTCACCGTCAGGCACTAGCCGATTAAAAAATGCTTGCATATCGACTAGCACGTCTGCATCGTAATTTTCATTAATGAGCAAACTGGCTGAAGTGTGCTGAATATAAAGGGTGAGCAATCCTGTCGTTAAATTTTGAGCTTTTACCCACTGCACTGCTTGTGGCGTAATATCGTAGATGCCCCGACCATGCGTGTTGTAGCTAAATTGGTAAGTTAATTGATGCATATGAATTTATGCTCTTAATCTAGTGCCTAAAATGTGGTCTTAAACGACCATATGGATAATAGCCATAAGGGTAGCCCCCATAAAATCCGTAGCCAAAAGGCCTGTATCCGTAACCACCCCAAAAAGGATCATAGTAAAGATTTTGCTCTTGCCTAGCCTTAAGTTTAGCGGCTTCTAACGCTTGCTGTTTGGCTATTTCACGCTTATTAATTTCATCTGCCATTGCGTTTTGCTTGGCAGCTTCGTTACTGGTGTGAATATAATCAAGCACTTTGGCACTCACACCTTGTTTGCTTAAGCTCAAGGTTTGCGATGGTGTTAATTCATAACGTGAATTACTGGTGTTGATTTTTTGAATAATGTCATCCGCTTTAGTGCCATGCTGTGACAATGTGACAATTTCCTCTAAACTCAAATTAGCTACTGGTTGTGGCAGTAGCTTAGCTAATTGCTCGGGTGTAATGCGCTCTACACTGGCTTTTTGCGTGGTATTTGTTGCGCAACCAGCAACCAAGAAGACCGCGCTTAAAAACAAAACAACTATTATCTTTTGTGCAATTGTATTTTTCATCATTTATTTTACCTTTTACCCAATCACTGCCGATAACAGTTCAATACTTTAGCGCTTGGTTTAACATCTAGTGTTTAATCAATGGAGATGCATCTGTTAGTTTTGCATCAAACGGATGCCGCTTAGCTTGATATAACAACATCACTTTTTTCACATAATCTTTGGTTTCTTTATAGGGTGGCACACCTTTATTGCGATCTACAGCACGTTCGCCTGCATTATAAGCAGCAACCGCCAATGTGACATCGCCCCTAAAATAAGACAATAACCAGCGCAAATATGCCACGCCGCCTTTCACATTTTGGCTGACATTAAATGCATTTTTTACATTAAATCGCTCTGCCGTAGCTGGTATTAATTGCATCAGCCCTTGTGCTTCTTTGTTAGATTTTGCTTGAATCTGAAAATTAGATTCCGCGGTAATAATCGATAACACCAAGCGCGAATCCACTTTATACCAATCTGAAATCGTCTCTACCAAATCGACTACCCAGCGCTTATTTTTAGGTAAGCTATTAATATAATGTTCGATGGCTGGATTTTGCCGACTCATCACTAATTTTTTAGGCGCTTTTTCTGGCGCAACTTCACTCAGCACACAAGGAGGCAAATCCGTTGTGCTGAGCTGAATGGTATCAAGCATTTTTTGCGCTTCAGCATTACCTTGCCCAGAAGCAATGGTGAATAATGAGGCAGCTAAATCACGGCTTTGTGGCACGCCACGACCAAAGGCATACAGCATACCCAATCGATACTGCCCTTCCGCACTACCCTGCCGAGATGCTTCACAATATAGGTTTGCCGCCTGCCACTCACCTTCATCGTTATCGGTATTACGCTCGGCAAGTGCAGCCCGTTCCAGCAGTGCACGAGTTGTAGGCGGTTCATTATCAAAGGTTTCTAGTTCGGCGTTAGTAAACGCGAGCACTGGATTAGTCACAAGAAAACTGGCTAATAAAATAGCTAGAGCTAAAACAAGTAAGGCCAGCCCAAAAATATGAGCTGGTTTGTGTGTTATCAACCTATTTTTGCAATTTAACAATGCAATGCCTAAGCTTTACTAAATACCATTTTGTTACCTTTGTAATCTACTGTGACCGTATCTTTAGCGGTAAAATTTCCACTTAAAATTTCACGTGCTAATGGATTTTCTATCTCACTTTGAATCGCACGTTTCAGTGGTCTTGCACCATATACCGGATCAAACCCCGCATTGGCGATTTCACTTAACGCTGCATCAGTCACATTGAGCTGCATATCCATCGCGCCCAAACGTTGTGCAAGATAATGCAACTGTATGCTCGCGATAGATTTAATATGTGTGTCGCCCAGCGCATGAAACACCACCACTTCATCAATACGGTTAACAAATTCAGGACGGAAATTGGCTTTTACTTCACCCATCACAGCAAGTTTGACTACTTGATAATCATCATTGCTCATGCTTTGTATCATTTGGCTACCGAGGTTAGAAGTCATAATAATCACGGTATTTTTAAAGTCTACAGTACGCCCTTGGCCATCGGTTAAACGGCCATCATCCAACACTTGCAACAACACATTAAACACATCAGGGTGGGCCTTTTCAACCTCATCCAGCAGAATTACGCTATAAGGTTTACGCCTCACAGCCTCAGTCAACGCACCGCCCTCTTCATAGCCGACATAGCCTGGCGGCGCACCGATCATGCGTGATACAGAGTGTTTTTCCATATACTCACTCATATCAATACGGATTAAATGATCTTCTGAATCAAACAAAAAGCCAGCTAAAGCTTTGCATAACTCAGTTTTACCGACGCCTGTAGGGCCTAGAAACAAGAAGCTACCATAAGGGCGATTAGGGTCAGATAACCCTGAACGCGAACGACGAATGGCATCTGAAACCAAACGCACGGCTTCATCTTGACCAATCACACGTTCATGTAATTTGTCTTCCATATTTAATAGTTTTTCGCGCTCACCTTGTAGCATTTTAGAGACAGGAATACCCGTGGCACGGCTTACTACTTCGGCTATTTCATCCGCACCTACTTCTGTGCGTAGCATTTTGTGTTTAGCGTTGGTTCCGACATGTTCACTATGCAGCGCTTGTTTCAATTGCGTTTCCAGTTCAGGTAGTTTGCCATATTGCAACTCCGAAACTTTCTGCCATAAGCCCTGCCTTGTGGCTTCTTCCATCTCAAATTTAACTTGCTCAATCTCTTCTTTAATATGCGCAGCACCTTGTACTTGGGCTTTTTCAGCTTTCCAGATTTCTTCTAAATCAGCATATTCTTTAGCTAATTTTTCAATTTCTTCTTCTATCAAACTAAAGCGTTTTTTACTGCCCTCGTCTTTTTCACGGCGCACCGCTTCACGCTCAATTTTGAGCTGAATCAATCTACGGTCTAGCTTATCCATGACCTCTGGCTTACTATCAATTTCCATCTTGATGCGGCTGGCTGCCTCATCAATCAAGTCAATCGCTTTATCTGGTAAAAAACGGTCAGTGATGTAACGATGTGATAATTCTGCTGCTGCCACAATTGCTGGGTCGGTAATCTCTACGCCATGATGTAACTCATACTTTTCTTGTAATCCACGCAATATGGCGATGGTTGCCTCTACCGTTGGCTCATCTACCAGCACTTTTTGAAAGCGACGCTCTAGCGCAGCATCTTTTTCAATATATTTACGATATTCATCTAAGGTGGTAGCACCTACGCAATGCAATTCGCCCCGCGCCAATGCTGGTTTGAGCATGTTGCCCGCATCCATGGCGCCTTCCGATTTACCCGCACCGACCATGGTGTGGATTTCATCAATGAATAAAATTGTTTGACCATCATCTTGTGATAATTCTTTTAGAACCGCTTTGAGGCGCTCTTCAAAATCGCCCCGATATTTAGTCCCT
Organism: Methylophilaceae bacterium; assembly: GCA_043772865.1. Lineage (GTDB taxonomy): Bacteria > Pseudomonadota > Gammaproteobacteria > Burkholderiales > Methylophilaceae > JACMMS01. Next base: position 5,739 of record JAYVFU010000178.1, on the reverse strand, counting down.
GCAAGCAATGACGCCATATCTAACGACAATACTTTTTTATTTTTTAGCGATTCTGGCACTTCACCATTGACAATGCGTTGTGCCAAACCTTCCACAATTGCAGTTTTACCTACGCCAGGCTCGCCAATTAAAACCGGGTTATTTTTAGTACGGCGCTGCAACACCTGAATCGCGCGCCGAATCTCATCATCACGACCAATGACAGGGTCTAGCTTGCCCATACGCGCAAGCTCAGTTAAATCTACTGTGTATTTTTTAAGCGATTCACGGTTTGCTTCACCCTCTTGCGAATTCACTTGCTCACCGCCACGCACCTGCGTTATCGCCATTTCTAAAGCGGTTTTAGTCAATCCATTGGCTTTGAGCAATTTGCCACAAACGCCTTTATCATCAGCCAGTGCCAATAAAAATAGCTCGCTGGCGATATAGCTATCGTTGCGCTTTTGTGCAAGTTTGTCGGTAAGGTTAAGTAAATTGTTAAGGTCGCGTGAAATAGCCACATCCCCCGCATTAACGCCAACATTTGGCAGATTTTCTATTGCGGTTTGTAAAGCTGTTTTGAGCGGCGCAAGGTTAGTACCCGCGTGCGCCAGTAATGAGGCTGTGCTGCCGTCTTCTTGATTGAGCAAAGCATTCAACAAATGTTGAGGTTCAATACTTGCATTATCCAAGCCTACGGCAATACTTTGCGCATCGCTTAAGGCTTGTTGAAACTTGGTGGTTAGTTTGTCAAAACGCATCGCAAACTCCTGATAGATTAATTAACATACTTTTAACATGAGGCAGTTTTGATGTTTTTTCAAGAGCGTAAAACATTGGCTTAAAGTGCAAATTAACCTATTTAAAAATTAATTCAAATTGAAAACATTGATTGCAAGCTAGCCTTAAACACGTTTTAATACGCTGTAAAATTAATAAAATATTGAACGGAACAAGCGATGACTGAACCCATTTTAATTGCCAAGAATACAGACCAAAGCAACGGCATTAGCAGCTACATTTTGCCACGTATGGCAAATCGCCACGGCTTAATTGCTGGTGCAACAGGCACAGGTAAAACGGTCACCTTACAAACATTAGCCGAAGGCTTTTCTAAGCTAGGTGTACCGGTCTTTATGGCGGATGTTAAAGGTGATTTATCGGGCATGAGCCAGGCTGGTGGTGGTAACGCTAAGATTGATGCGCGCGTTAAACAACTAGGCTTAGAGGGTTACGAAAATAAAGCCTGCCCTGTGACATTTTGGGATGTGTTCGGCATTAAAGGCCACCCTGTGCGCACCACCATTGCCGAAATGGGGCCATTGTTATTAGCGCGTATGCTCAATTTAAATGATGTACAAGGTGGCGTACTCAATGCTGTATTTAAAATTGCCGATGATAAAGGCTGGTTGTTATTAGACCTTAAAGATTTACGTGCCATGATGCAGCATGCGGCAGAAAATTCTGCTGATTATCAAACACAATATGGCAATATTTCTGCCGCCAGTGTAGGGGCTGTGCAGCGCGCCTTGCTAGAACTCGAAACACAAGGGGCAGAACAACTATTTGGCGAGCCTGCGCTTAATCTCGATGATTTGATGCAAACAGATAGCCATGGGCAGGGCGTGATTAATATTTTGGCCTCAGATACGTTATTTAACTCGCCGCGCATTTACGCCACACTATTGCTTTGGTTGCTTTCTGAGTTATTTGAAAAAATGCCAGAAGCAGGAGATTTAGATAAGCCAAAATTAGTGTTTTTCTTTGATGAGGCGCATTTATTATTTAATGATGCGCCACAAGCCTTAATGCAAAAAATCGAACAGGTGGTGCGTTTAATTCGCTCCAAAGGGGTTGGCGTATATTTTGTGAGCCAAAACCCGTTGGATATTCCCGATATCGTGTTGGGTCAATTAGGCAATCGCGTACAACATGCTTTACGTGCCTTTACGCCCCGTGACCAAAAAGCCGTGAAAGCCGCAGCGGAAACTTTTAGAGCTAACCCAAAAGTAGATGTAGCCACAGCGATTACTGAGTTGGGGGTGGGTGAGGCATTAGTGTCATTTTTAGATGAAAAAGGCATTCCCACCCCCGTAGAGCGCAGTTTTGTTTGCCCGCCACAAAGCCGTATTGGGCCTGCAACCGATGCTGAACGTGCCGCCACCATTAAAAATTCTGTGATCTTTGGCGTGTACGAAAATGCAATTGACCGTGTATCTGCTTATGAAAAACTCAAAGGTCGAGCGGCAGATTCCGCCACAGCAACAGAAGAAGGCAAAGGCTTTGATTGGGGCGGCATGTTAGGTGGCGTGTTGGGTGGCTCAAATAGTAAAAGTGGTCGCGGCGATAATATTTTAGAAGCCACTGCTAAATCCGCCGCCAGAGCCGTTGGCTCACAACTGGGGCGCAGTATTATTAGAGGCGTATTAGGCTCTTTATTTGGTGGAAAAAAATAAGCGATCATGTCTGATATCGAAATTGCCCAAGCCTGCAAATTAAGTCCGATTGCTGAAATTGCCGCAAAACTTGGCATTGCAGCGGATGATTTAGAACCTTACGGTAAATACAAAGCTAAGCTAGCACAAAGTTTTATCGATAGCTTGGCAGATAAAAAACAAACTAATGGCAAGCATATTGCCAAGCTTATTTTAGTCACTGCTATTAGCCCTACCCCAGCGGGTGAAGGCAAAACCACCACCACAATTGGCTTGGCGGATGCCTTAAGCGCGCTCGGTGAAAAAACTGCGGTGTGTATTCGCGAGCCATCACTAGGCCCAGTATTTGGCATGAAGGGCGGCGCAACTGGCGGCGGTTATGCCCAAGTAGCACCTATGGAAGAAATCAACTTACATTTTACGGGGGATTTCCATGCGATAGGCGCGGCTAATAATTTGTTGGCTGCATTGATTGATAACCACATTTACCAAAGCAACGCCCTGCAAATAGACCCCGAAAGGATTACTTGGCGGCGCTGTTTAGATATGAATGATCGTGCGTTACGCCATATCACCACCAATATTATCACTGGTGATACCCAGCAAAAACACGAAACTGGCTTTGATATTGTGGTGGCAACAGAGGTGATGGCAGTATTTTGTTTAGCGACTAGCTTAGCCGATTTACAGCAGCGCTTAGGGCAAATGCAAGTAGGCTATTCGCGACAAAATACGCCTATTTTTGCCAGCGATTTAAAAGCACAGGGCGCGATGACCGCCTTGTTGAAAGAGGCATTTGCGCCAAATTTAGTACAAACTTTAGAACATACGCCTGTGATTGTCCACGGCGGACCTTTTGCCAATATCGCCCATGGCTGTAACTCCGTTATTGCCACAAAAACAGCATTAACATTGGCAGATTATGTGGTCACAGAAGCAGGCTTTGGTGCAGACTTAGGCGCAGAAAAGTTTATTGATATTAAGTGCCGCCAAGCTGGTTTAAAGCCAGATATTACTGTGTTAGTCGCCACAGTACGCGCTTTAAAATATCACGGTGGCGTTGATTTACCCGACTTGAATAGTGAAAATTTACAGGCACTAAAGTTTGGTGTGTGTAACTTAGCTCGGCATATCACCAATCTACAACAGCATTTTGGTTTGGAAGTGATTGTGGCGATAAACCATTTTGCAACGGATACTGAGGCCGAATTAAACCTGCTACAAACTGAAGCGGAAAAGCTAGGTGCTAAAGCTATACTTTGCAAACATTGGGCATTAGGTAGCAAAGGTGCAACTGATTTAGCGCAGCAGGTTTTATCATCACTAAAAATACCTAAGAAAACCTTTAAATTTTTATATGAAACCAATCTGCCAATTTTAGAAAAAATAGAGTGTATTGCAAAAAAAATATATGGCGCAGGCGAAGTTTTATTATCTGACAATGCGTTAAAAACACTCAAGACGCTAGAATCTGAATACCAACATTTTCCTATATGTATCGCAAAAACACAGTATTCGCTCTCATCTACACCTGGACTACGTGGCGCACCTACTGGGCATACTTTACAAGTACGTGAATTAAGATTATTGCGCGGTGCTGGCTTCATTGTGGCCATTTGTGGCGATGTAATGACCATGCCAGGCTTACCGAAAATACCGGCAAGTGAGCGGATAGGTTTAGATGCAACAGGTAAAATAACGGGTTTAGCTTGAAAGACAATATAAAACTGTGACAAGAAGTCATTTTAATATTTAAAAGCTCACCATTCCGTCATCCTCGCGAAAGCGGGGATCTATTTCAGTGGTTGATTAAAATGGATTCCCGCGTGCGCGGGAATGACGAAATGAAGTGTTTTTATTGAACATAAAGCTTTTTTATTTTATGTAAAAGTCTCAAAAACCATAGCAATTTCCTTAAAGATCTTAATGAACATCATAACCAAACCTGGATTTGCCGAGCAAACCATCACCAAATCCCGGTTTATCGCCTTTGCCACCTACGCGCAAGATGAACGTGTTGTAGGCGCAGCTTTTCGTGCTTTTGCTGCCCAACATGCTAGTGCCAATCACCTCGCTTATGGGTACCGCGTTAAAACAGCTGATGGCATTGTGCAACGGTTTTCAGATGCAGGTGAGCCATCGGGTACGGCAGGTGTTCCTCTATTAAAGTTGATCGAAAGCCGTGAGTTAATCAATGTGGGCTTAGCGGTTATTCGCTATTATGGTGGCGTTAACTTGGGCACAGGTGGCTTAGCACGCGCCTATGGCGGTACAGGGAAACTAGCGTTAGATGCCGCTAGTTTTGCACCCTATGTAGAAATGACAGAGCTTAAGCTGATTATAGAATATAGCCAGTTTGATGAATTGGTTCGTCATTTAAACAAAATAAATGGCGAAGTCATCAATAAAACTTTTGAAAATCAAGTAACGGTGTTCGCAAGACTACCTAAGGACAACGCGGCTGATTTAATACTTAAATATCCAAGCCTTTACTAAAACCTTGTAAGCCACTCATAAGACCCTATTTATTAATGAGAGGGTTTTAGAAAGTTAAAGCGAATTAATGACTAATAGTGAGTAGATATGCAAAAAATAAAAATGCTCGTATTTTTTATTTCGCATGGCGGTGGCCCTTGGCCTTATGTAGCCGGCATGCGTGAGCAATTTGCAATCACCGAGGCAGCGCTCAATGATTTACCACTAACCTTACCAGCTAAGCCCAAAGCGATACTAGTCATTACAGGCCACTGGGAAGCAGAAAAATTTACCGTATCAACGGCTGAAAACCCGCCTATGGAATATGACTACAGCGGTTTCCCAGAGCATACCTACCATATTCAATATCCTGCAAAAGGCAGCCCAAGCTTAGCGAAAAGGGTGCGCGAATTATTAAGTATAGGGGATATTGCAAGCGCGGAAGATGCCACACGCGGCTTCGACCATGGTGCATTTGTACCATTGATGCTGATGTATCCCAATGCTGATATTCCAGTCGTATTGTTATCAATAAAATCTAACTACAACCCACTTGAGCATATCCAATTAGGCGAAGCACTTGCCCCATTACGAGAAGAAGGCGTGCTCATTATTGGCAGCGGTTTAACTTATCACAGCATGCGTGGTTTTGGTCAAAGCGCATCTAGGGTTGCATCGGTTGAGTTTGAGCAGTATTTAAATAATGCGATTACAGATGCCAACCCCGCGCTGCGGAATGAGAAATTGATTGCTTGGGAGCAAGCACCATATGCAAAAGTTACGCATCCCAGAGAGGATCATTTGATTCCACTCATGGTAATCGCTGGTGCAGCTAAAGACAGCATAGGCA
>JAYVFU010000177.1:0-3341 GCA_043772865.1 Methylophilaceae bacterium | reverse complement strand
TTTTTTGCCCGCGCTTGCCATTCACCAATGACTGATAGCGTGGTTTAGTAAACTTTCTGCAAAAGCCCAGAATTTTAAGGCAAACATTAACCAAAATTTGCCAAGTAGGTGCAGAAAACTCTGCTGCGCGTAATTTTTCTGGCAATACGGGTGACTCATGGCCACGAAATAACTGCCAGCCCAAAGTTGCAAAAGCAATGCCACCTAGCACCGTGATTGGCCCCAGCGGCAAAGGCTGCAAAAATGGCAACACCAAAATAATCGCTATAAAAGCATAACCTGCCTCATCTAAAGTATCTAGCGCCTCACCTAATGTCAGCGGTTTGTGTTTAGATTGCTCGGCAAACTGCTGCAAAGTTTTTACCAGCGTCGCGTAAACACACATAAAATAAACAATCCCTAAAAAATTTAATGATTATCGCCCAATCGTTCAGCATTTGATGACATTTTGTTGAAATTGTAACGCGTAGTTGGCAAAGCAGAATTTGATATAGCGGCGTTTTAAGTCTAATTTTAAACTCTAAAACAACGCAATTAAACATAAAATAGATGCTCTGCGAGGCAATATCCATGCGGGCTGCAGAGCAGTAGTTTTTAGCTAGGTCTAAAGTTTGAGGTAAGGGGCGCGCGGTAGCGCGTCCCGCTTGATGAATGGGTTAGGCTTTTTAGTAAAAGCCAAATTCATTTCGGTCTATATCCTCTTTAGCTGAAGCAATAAGGCCTTCAACGATGTCAATGCCAGCAGTATTCTTTGCATCATTAACAACTTCTCGTGACGCGGTAAAAATGTCACCAACACCAAAACCGCCTTTTGCAACATAGATTCGATACTCGCTTGTTTCCTCAACTTGATAAACGAGTATCTCGTAGTCCGTGTTTCGCGCTTTATGAGTTAAGTTTTTGACTGCCATCATATGTGTAAACATTAAATTTTTCCTTTGGCATAACGCCTGAATTAAGAGGAACCGCGAAGCGGTTTCGGCTTGAATGAATTGTTAGGCCTCAACTAGCGAGTACATGCGACCGTTTCACCCGCTGGCCATTGGATTGAGGCTTGCGTTTCCGAGAGCAACTGAACTGTAAGGAGGTTTACGGATTGGTCAATTAAATTATGGTCAGCGGATTGCCAGTGGAGGTCATCCATGAGCGCCCACTTGTCAGGCTCTACTGACATATGTACGACAGAGTTAGGAAACAAGAATAGCCCCATAGACTGGCTTGCTCCGTCAATCGTGCACTGCCATTTTCCTGCCTCAGGCGCAGGACTAACCCCTGCGATTTGCTTACTTGCCGGGTCTTGGATTATTGGCAGCTTTGTGTTGGCAGATTGGTGAGGTGATTTTTTGCTTAGAGTTGGGATTATAAAGGCTGCAACCAAACCAATAACAAAGACAACAGCTAGTGCACCTCCAATAGCAGGCAGCTCAGAAGTTGGGGCATCTGCGAACTCATACCTTCTCTTGATGCGTCCAAGCCAATAGAAAGCAGTGCTGCAAATCAAAAGAACAAAGAATTTTATAAATGCAATAGCCCACATATCAGCTGTAGTTGCGTTCGCATTCGGGAGCCAATTGGTTAAAACAGGTAAGAGGCCAATGATTTGCCAGATAGTAATGAAGCCAACTATGACTCGCAAAGTTCGCAGGGTCATGAGCATTTCACAGTCTCCAAAAATGGCTAACGTAAAGTAGAATCCAAAAAAGAACTTAATCTTTTATTGGGGCCTGTTGTTGATTTTATTAAAAAGTAATAAATATTAATTAAATCAATAGGTAAATATTTTTTAGTCTCTCTTATTCTGCTTGTTTAATATAAATTATATAACTTTTAAATATCCAAATTACTTGCACGCAGCGCATTGCTTTCAATAAATGCGCGGCGCGGTTCTACGTTGTCGCCCATCAAGGTAGTAAAAATTTCATCGGCGGCAATCGCGTCATCAATTTGCACTTTCAACAAGCGGCGCACAGCTGGGTCCATGGTAGTTTCCCACAATTGCGATGGGTTCATCTCGCCCAAACCTTTATAACGCTGAATGTTGAGCGTGTTTCTGGCCTCGCCTAACAACCAATCGAGCGCTTGTTTAAATGTACTGACCGTTTGTTCTTTATCGTTACGTTTGACAACCGCAGCCCCGCCAACTAAGCCTTGCAGCATGCTTGATACTTTTAAAATTTGGCGATAATCGCCACTACTTAAAAATTCCGCATCAATCACGCAGCATTGCAAATTGCCATGTACGTATTTATTCACTTCTAGGCGATAAGTATTGGTTTCCGCATCAAACGCGACAATGACCTCTGAACCGATTGCACCTAAAATGGGACGCAATTGCTCGGCGACTTTATTGGCGTTAGCCTCACTGCTTAAATCAATGGCACCTACATCTTGAATCGCGCGCAACACGCTTTCGTCATACAGCGCGGCGATGCGGCGAATCACCGCTTCGGTGAGCACCATTTGCTTGGCAATTTCATTTAAAGCATCGCCCGAGAGCACGCCAGCATTGGTTTTGGTATCTAACTCTGCGCCTTTTAGGGCAGAGTTCAGCAGGTATTGATCTAGCTCTTGCTGATCTTTTAAATAGCGCTCGTCTTTACCTTGCTTAACCTTGTACAAAGGCGGTTGCGCGATGTAAATATGGCCGCGTTCGACTAGCTCGGTCATTTGGCGATAGAAGAACGTGAGCAGCAAGGTGCGAATATGTGCGCCATCCACGTCGGCATCGGTCATGATAATAATGCGATGATAGCGTAATTTTTCGACATTAAAATCGGCCTTGCCGATGCTGGTGCCCAGCGCGGTAATCAGTGTGGCGATTTCTTGTGAGCCGATTAACTTATCAAAACGGGCTTTTTCAACGTTTAAAATTTTACCTTTTAGCGGCAAAATAGCTTGGTTTTTACGGTCGCGGCCTTGTTTGGCCGAGCCGCCTGCAGAGTCACCTTCCACTAGGTAAATTTCACATTTGGCTGGGTCGCGCTCTTGGCAATCGGCTAATTTACCTGGCAAGCCCATAGTATCCATTACGCCTTTGCGGCGGGTGATTTCGCGGGCTTTACGTGCTGCTTCGCGTGCGCGGGCAGCATCGACAATTTTGCCGCAAATAATTTTAGCGTCGGCGGGGTTTTCGGCTAAAAATTCGGCTAATTTTGCAGAAACCACTTCTGAAACCACTGGCTGTACTTCACTGGAAACTAGCTTATCTTTAGTTTGTGATGAAAACTTTGGGTCTGGCACTTTTACCGATAACACACAGGTAATACCTTCGCGCATATCGTCGCCCGTGGTTTCTACTTTGGCTTTTTTAGCCAAGTCAGATTGCTCAATATATTGATTCA
>JAYVFU010000176.1:0-9721 GCA_043772865.1 Methylophilaceae bacterium | reverse complement strand
CTTTTAACGTTAGCACCCAAGCTGTTTAGCTTAGCTTCTAAGTTCTCATAACCGCGATCTAGGTGATAAATCCGCTCAATTACCGTTTCACCGCGTGCAACTAAACCCGCTAACACCAAACTTGCTGAAGCGCGCAAATCTGTTGCCATTACCGTTGCGCCATCTAAATATGACACGCCTTTTACAAACGCGGTGTTGCCGTCAATACTAATATCTGCACCCAAACGCTGCATTTCTTGCACATGCATAAACCGATTTTCAAAGATGGTTTCAGTGACTTTAGAAACGCCTTGAGCCACGATATTCATCGCCATAAACTGCGCTTGCATATCAGTCGGAAAAGCTGGGTGTGGTGCTGTGCGAATATTTACCGCTTTCAGTTTTGCGTAACCGTCAGCCTCAATCGTAATGCTATTTTTATCACTAGTAACAGTTGCCCCTGCATCGCGCAACTTCTCGATGACAGCATCTAATAAATCTGCACGCGCATTATTTAACCTAACTTTGCCACCTGTCATTGCGGTAGCTACTAAGTAAGTACCCGCTTCAATACGATCGCACACCACAGCATGTTCAGCACCTGTAAGACGCTCAACTCCCTCAATGGTAATAACATCAGTACCTGCGCCAGTAATTTTTGCACCCATTTTAATGAGACATTCTGCCATATCGACTACTTCTGGCTCTTTAGCAGCATTTTCTAAAACTGTAATACCGTTGGCCAAACTCGCTGCCATCATCAAGTTTTCGGTACCAGTGACTGTCACCAAATCCATATAGTAGCGCGCACCTTGCAGGCGCTTATTAGGTAAGTGTTTTGTGGTTGCCTCAATATAACCATGCTCAATATGAATTTTTGCACCCATTGCCTGCAAACCTTTGATATGCAAATCTACAGGGCGTGAGCCAATTGCACATCCACCAGGGAGTGAAACACGTGCATGACCAAAACGCGCCAGCAACGGGCCAAGCACCAAAATGGACGCACGCATGGTTTTGACCATTTCGTATGGGGCTTCTTGATTTGTAATGACACTAGCATCTAAAATCACTTTATCGCTGTTTACACTGACTTTTGCGCCCATATTTTCTAGCAATTTAATGGTAGAACCTACGTCTTTTAACGCTGGCACACTGGATAATTTCAAAGGCGTTTCGGCTAATAAGGCAGCACACAAAATAGGTAGCGCTGCATTTTTTGCACCTGAAATTGTAATTTCACCATTTAAACGGTTACCACCTTGAATGACTAATTTATCCAATTACTTAGCCCCATCCAACGCTGTTTGAAGCTCGCCACTCTCATACATGGCACGCATAATATCTGCACCACCAATGAACTCACCTTTAATGTAAAGCTGAGGGATCGTTGGCCAGTTAGCATAAGTTTTAATGCCTTCGCGCACTGCTTGATCTGCCAGCACATCAATCGCTGTATATTGCGCATTACAAGCATCTAAAATTTGTGTTGCAAGGTTTGAAAAACCACATTGTGGGAATTTTGGGTTACCTTTCATGTACAACACAACAGGGCTACCGTTAACTTGATTTTTAATAAATTCTTGCGCGTCCATATTCATTCCAATTTAAAAGTTTAATATTCAAAATTCAGAAAAAAGCAAATCTCGTCAATGCAATCAGGCGATATTGCCAAAAATTTACTTTTTATTTGCCCATGCTTCAGGGGTGTATGTTTTCATTGACAGCGCATGAATTTCAGCGCGCATTCTATCGCCTAACGCCGCGTAAACTAACTGGTGCTGCGCCACCATGCCTTTACCGACAAATGCAGAACTTACAATGACTGCTTCAAAGTGTGTGCCATCATCGCCTAATACTTTGATGTAATCGCACGCTAAATGCGCTGTAATATAATTTTCTAATTGTGCTGCACTTAACAATTGACTAGCTCCTTAACTTATAGCCTGATTTTAACATTTTTAGCGTAATCCATGCTAATACAAGAAAAGTAGCCCCAACCACTACAATACTTAACCATGGCGTGACATCACTTTTACCAAAAAAACCATAACGGAATCCATCAATCATGTAAAAGAATGGGTTAATTTGCGACACTTTTTGCCAAAATGGTGGAAGCGAATGAATAGAGTAAAACACGCCCGATAAAAATGTGAGCGGCATAATAATAAAGTTCTGAAAAGCGGCCATCTGGTCAAATTTCTCTGCATAAATGCCTGCAATAATGCCAAAAGCGCCCATCAAAGCGCTACCCAACAGAGCAAAAGCCAATATCCATAATGGATGTTCCAGCGGAATATCCACGAACCACCTCGCAACTAAGTACACACTTAAGCCAACCGCTAAACCACGAATGACAGACGCGGCCAAAAATGCGATAAAAAATTCTAAAAACGTCAGTGGCGTGAGCAATAAAAATACAATACTACCCATCACTTTAGATTGGATAATGCTCGATGAACTATTGGCAAACGAATTTTGCAAAAGCGACATCATCATCAGCCCAGGGATCAAAAATGCTGTGTAAGCCACGCCGGGATAGACTTGCACATGACCCTCAAGTACATGTGAAAAAATTAATAGATACAGTAAAGAGGTGAGTACTGGCGATGCCACCGTTTGAAAAGCAACGCGCCAAAAACGCAACAGCTCTTTTTTAAATAAAGTCCACATACCGCGGGTTGAAGGAGTAATTAAAACCATTAATAAGCTCCCGCAAGTGAAAATTGACTTTTGCCTACTTGATTGCTACCCACTAATGACAAAAATACATCTTCCAAATCTGCTTCAATGAGTTGTAAATCTTGTACTTTTAAGTTCGCCGCGCGCAGCTCCGCAAGTACAAACTCCACTTGCGCCACATCAGTTAAACTTAAAGTAAACACGCCTTTATCCTCAGAGCGCAATAACGGTGCTATTGAATTAGGTAAAATAATATCGCCTAATTTCACTCTTAAATTTTTACCTGCAAATGTATTAAGTAAATTAGCTGTAGTATCAAGGGCCACTATTTGACCATGCTTCATCATGGCTACACGTGAACATAGGGTTTCAGCCTCTTCTAAATAATGCGTAGTCAAAATAATAGTATGTCCATCGCGATTAAGTTTTTTGATAAACTCCCACAACATTTGACGCAACTCAACATCCACGCCCGCCGTGGGTTCATCTAACACAATAACAGGCGGCTTATGCACTAGCGCTTGTGCAATCAATGCCCGCCGTTTCATACCGCCAGAAAGCTTACGCATATTGGTATGCGCTTTATCAGTTAAACCTAAACCCTCAATAACTTCATCGACCCACTTATCATTTTCACGACCGCGCCCAAAATAGCCAGCTTGAAAACGTAACATTTCACGCACATTAAAGAATGGATCAAACACTAATTCTTGCGGCACTACGCCTAAATTTAAACGTGATTGCTGATATTGGGTTACGGTATCAAAACCCATCACAGAGACACTGCCACTGCTAGGTTTTAGTAACCCCGCCAATGTATTAATCAAAGTGGATTTACCAGCACCATTCGGGCCTAGTAATGCAAAAAATTCACCTTGTTCTATAGTTAAATCAACACCATTTAGTGCACGCAGGGTACCGAACTGCTTATGCAACTGATTGATTTTTACCGCTGGCTGATTGGATTTTTCTTGCAAAATGACTTTCTGTAACTATTAGTTATTGCGCCTAGCCAATTAAAAATTAGCTATAAACAAAAAATCGCTATACAGCGATTTATGTAAAATAACGTAATAATTTATAGATGAGGTTAAATATGGAAAAATTCAATCCACTCAAATTAAAGCTAATTAATCATTGAAGCGATTAGTGAGCAATAATTTCATCAACGCCATAAAGCGTAGTTAAACTCAGTAGATTTGGTGAGAGATTTATATATTGGATACTCGCTTTTTGAGCATTAGCACGGCGCTCCCACTCTAGCATTAAACTGATGGCCGAAGTATCCACATCAGTCACTTGTGCAAAGTCTATAACAGTGAGTTGCATAAAGTTTAGCCCTAAACTTTCGCTAAGTAACTTACTGGCATTTGCAAAAACCACATCGCCGCTAATAAGCCATTGCTCATTGTTTTGAATAATTTGTATCATAAAATTTAAGTATTAAAGCTTGTTTATTTTTTGTCGGCTTTGTTTTTGTCGGCTAATTTTTTAGTTAAAGAATCTAATCCATTCTGACGAATTTCATCGCTGAATTGACTGCGATAATTTGTGACTAGGCTTACATTTTCCACCACAATATCAAATACTTTCCAACTACCATCTGCTTGTTTTTCTAACGAATAATCTAACTCTATAGGCTGTGCGCCAGATTGAACAATTTGTGATTTAACAGTAGCCACAGTATCGGCTGGCTGCAATTTTAAAGGCTTATAATCAATAGTTTGATTTTTATATTTTGATAACGCAGTGGCATAGGTGCGTAATAACAAACTTTTGAACTCAGTTTGAAATGCTGCTTTTTGTGGCGGTGTTGCGCGTAACCAGTTTTTACCTAATACCAAGCGCGATACTGTATCAAAATTAAAATTGGGTAAGATTTTTTCTTCTGCTATGCTGAATAATTTTTGTGTATTACCTGCTTGAATATCTTTGTCTTGCTTAATGATAGCAAGCACATCATCTGAAGTTCTTTTAACTAAAGCATCAGGCGCTTCTGCCGCTTGCGCAATATTGAGCACTAGGCCCAAAGTTAATGTTGTTGCTATATGCATGAATTTATTCATTATCTACTCTCAAATCTACTATTTATTAATGACCAAAATATTGTATTGCTATTATTGAAGTCCACTTTCGGCTTTAGGTGCTAACTCTGTTGCTGCTTTGCTGTCCTCAGTACCTTCAGATGCTTTATTAAACATAAATTTACTAATTAATTTTTCTAATACCATTGCGTCTTGCGTGTGGGCAATTTTATCGCCGTCTTTCAAACTGATGCTTTCACCACCAGTTTCCAAGCCTAAATACTGCTCACCCAGTAAACCAGCAGTTAAAATGCTGGCATTTGTATCTTTTGAAAACTGGAAGCGCTTATCAATCTTAAGTGCAACAACTGCTTCATAGGTTGTGGGGTCAAATTTAATATTATCAACACGACCTATTACCACACCCGCACTTTTAACTGGTGCATTGCGTTTTAAACCGCCAATATTCTCAAATGCTGCGGTGATAGTGTAAGTATCTCCTAGATTATTACTAGTTAGATTACCCGCCTTCATCGCTAGCCCAAATAAGGCGGCAACACCCAACACAACAAATATGCCAACCCACAAATCAATTGCTTTTCTTTCCATACGCTTAATCCTTTACTTTAGATGACTACTTAACGCTTTTTTACATTTATACAGTGAGCATCAAAGACGTTAAAATAAAATCCAAACCCAATATTGCTAATGAAGAGGTCACCACGGTACGTGTTGTAGCGTGACTTACCCCTTCAGCAGTAGGTGGCGCATCAAAGCCTTCAAACAGGGCAATCATGGTACAAGCAACGCCAAACACCAGGCTTTTGATGACACTATTTAATATATCAAATCTAAAATCTACCTGCGCTTGCATTTGTGACCAAAACGCACCTTCATCAACGCCCAACATCGGTACAGCCACTAAGTACCCGCCTATGATACCCACCATAGCAAACATCACTGATAAAATTGGCATAGAGATAACACCCGCCCAAAACCTTGGCGCTACAACACGCGCAATTGGGCTAACGGCCATCATCTCCATGGCAGAAAGCTCCTCATTCGCTTTCATTAAGCCAATTTCTGCAGTAATGGCCGTACCAGCACGTCCTGCAAAAAGTAGAGCAGTTACCACCGGGCCAAGCTCGCGAATGATAGATAATGCCAGTACAACACCTGTGTAATCTGGTGAACCAAATTGACGCAATACATAAAACATCTGCAAGGCCAGTACCATGCCGACAAAAAAACCAGAGACTAAAATAATTTGCATCGACAACACACCCGTAAAATAGATTTCACGGATAGTTAAATGTAAGCGCCTAAAGCTCTCGCCAGAAGACACAATAATGAGCATAAACAATCGCATGCCAGAACCTAAGCGCCATAGTCGATCTATCATGCGGACGCCTACGCCTTGTAATGCTAAAGCAAGCCCATTAAATAAACTATTCAAAACTTAAACCTTAAGCAAATATAGGAAATTGTTGAACCAAAAAATGTTACTGGATGCATAAAGTTAATGACTTGCATGTTTAATTTAAGCTTTGTAGTTCATTAACTGAATTTTGTAATTAGGTGCTGGATAATGAAATGGTACGGGCCCATCTTTTTCTCCATGTACAAATTGATGGACAAATGGTAAGTCTGAATTACGTAAATCATCTGGCGTGCCTTCTGCAGCCACTACGCCATTTGCTACAAAATACACATAATCAGCAAATGAAAAGGTTTCTTCAACATCATGCGTCACAATAATCGAGGTTGCGCCTAAAGCATCGTTTAAGGTGCGGATTAAATCACAAATCACACTCATTGATATGGGGTCTAAACCAGCAAAAGGTTCATCATACATAATAATATCTGGGTCTAGCGCCACGGCGCGAGCTAATGCAACACGCCTTGCCATACCACCAGATAATTCAGCAGGCATCATTTTATGGGCGCCGCGCAAACCCACCGCATTGAGTTTCATAAGCACTAAATCGTGAATCATCGACGCAGGTAAATCGGTATGTTCACGGATTGGAAAGGCAACATTATCAAATACTGATAAATCTGAGAACAACGCGCCGCGTTGAAATAACATGCCCATTTTACGACGCAAATCATGAAGCCCGCTACGATTTTGCTTATGCACCACTTTACCAGTTACGCGTACTTCGCCGTGAGTAGGCTTTAACTGCCCACCAATTAAACGCAACAAAGTGGTTTTTCCACTGCCGCTACCACCCATAATGGCCACCACTTTGCCACGCGGAAAAGACATATTAATGCCTTTGTGTAGCATGCGCGTTTTATAGCCAAAGCTTAAGTTGTCAATTTCGACGATATTATCGGTCATGGGTTTAGGCAATCAAAACTTTTTATTATTTGATAACAGTATTTTAATGCATATTTCTCAGATTTAGTTTATTCAACGCTATTTTTGATGAATATCAACTGAGGTGGCATTTAATAAAAGGTAGTTTACATTGAATACTCAACCAAAATAAAAAAGCCCACAAATGTGAGCTTTTTTACATATTATTACTTTCTGTAGATTAACCATTTAATATTTACGTTTATCAAATGCTTAAATAAAAAGCTCTAAATATTTAGAGCTTTTCTATATATCAATTATTAACTAACCTCAAACGCCAAAACAAACTATGTAGGATGCTGCAGGATCTATAGGTAATGCCACTGTACCAGAAGGCGCAAGACTCATTCCTGGAACTCCACCAGGATTTATAGCTGCTAACATAGAGCCTGTTGAACTATTACCATCATCCATGGTTACATCAAGCTGCGATACATATTTGCCCAATACACCTTGTGAGCAAATTATATAAGATCCCCTTATAGCATTACCAGCAACATCCCTAATAGGAGAATTTGCCACAACATTTGTTCCCGCTTGTATACCAATTGGATTGCCATCAGCATTAGTTGGGCGCCAGTCTGCATCTGCGGCGTTTGTTGATCCCGTTGCTAAAGCAGCTAAACGAACATGTTGCCAAAATTGATATGCCTCACTTGTTGTTGCTAAATTATCAGTCCATTTACCTTCTAATGCACCGTTACCATTTCCATTTATAACACCTACCGCACCGAATCCTCTAGTTGTAGCTCTGCTGTCATCACCAGGCAATGCACGAAACTTATCTTGATATGCATAAATATAAATTGGGATGTTTCTGAAATCTGATGCAAAGTTTTTGACTTTAGCGCTGTTAATTAGCTCTTGCCCTTTGAGTACACCACCTAATAGTAAGCCGATAATAACCAGCACAATTGCTAGCTCGATTAGGGTAAAGCCCGATTGTTTTTTCATTGTGGTATCCTTTGCTTAAACGCTTATATTATTTAGAGTTTTTCTACTAATAAGCGGTGACTACTTAATTCTCTTAAATTTTATGCAAACAACATGCCAATATAAAACCCTGCCAAACTCTGCGCCCATGGCTGTCTTAAGTTTGTTTGCCTGGTTAAAAACTTATCATTTTGACGAAATATCATCTACATTGTCAATAAACTGTCAATCATCACACAATAGTAAATAAGCCGCTTACCATGCTAAATAGACTCAAAATGAATACCTTATTAGTGAGTAACTCACACAGAGTGATGGGGCTAATGTTGTTATTTTTGCATGCGTTTTTGATTTGGGATGTTTCAGATCATTACGTTAGGCAAGCGTTTTTTTTATGTCATTACGGATTATTTTTAGCTTGGCAACCTGTTTGGCGTGGTTCTGAAAAGCTTAGCCTTCCGGCAGGTTTGTTCTTATTAGCGATTGGTGGCTTAGGGTTTTATTTCACTAATTGGTGGTTGGCAGGGTTTTGGATTGCCGTTTTATTTGGTCTGTTAGGTGGACGGGTATTATCAGGGCAAGATGACCCAAACCGTAACAGCTATATTTTTGCCGCTAGTTATTTGTTATCCATGTTATTACTGTGGATAGTGCCCGAATTACTGGGTGCTAAAGATGATATTGCGGCGGCAAAGCTTGTAGTGTATTACGCGGTGCCGGTTTTACCGCTCATCATTTTGGTGGTTGGTAGGCAATCAGTTAAGTCTGACCAAGCACCGATTATTGACTTTTTTTATACGCTATTGCTCATGCTGATAGCACTGATTTTAATTTTGAGTAGCTATGTGATTGGCACCTTAAAAGTCACCAATTACTTAGAGGTGATTTTTATTAGCGTGTTTGGCTTAGCCTTTACATTAGTTGCATTTAGTTGGCTATGGAACCCACGTACGCAATTTTCTGGTGTGGAATTATTGATGTCGCGCTATTTACTGAGTGTGGGCATGCCATTTGAGCGATGGGTAAAAAGCATTGCACAGCATGCACAAGCCAAATCAAACGCCAAAGATTTTATGCAAGCCGCCATGCAAGAAATAAGTGCTTTAGAGTGGGTGCAAGGTGCTAAATGGATGGCAGATGAAGCACAAGGCGAGCTCGGTACAGTATCACCCCATGCAACGATGTTAAATTTCCATGATTTGCATATGACGCTTTATACCCGCTGGCAACTTACACCCGCTTTGTATTTGCATGTGAAATTATTAACCCAAATTATGGGTGAATTTTACGAGGCAAAACGGCGTGAAGAAACTTTACGTCAAAATACCTATATGCAAGCATTTTACGAAACTGGCTCTCGCTTGACGCATGATATTAAAAATATTTTGCAATCAGTAGGCACATTATGCTCAGCGGCCGAACAATCAAATACTGACAACCAATTGCATGATGACCAAGCACTACTTAAGTTATTACGTCGACAACTGCCCGTTTTAAATCAAAGAATCGCGTCTACATTAGATAAACTAAAGGCACCAAGTGAAGATAAAAAACGCCAAGAAAAAATAAGTTTTTGGTGGCATTCGCTGATGCAGCGTTACCAATACAGCCAGTTAGAATTTATTACAGGTGAAATGCCTAAGTTTGAAATTAATGCTGAAGCTTTAGATGGTGTGTTAGATAATTTGCTACAAAATGCCATTGAAAAAGCTAAATCACAGCCAAGTATTTGGATTAAAGC
>JAYVFU010000175.1:0-3343 GCA_043772865.1 Methylophilaceae bacterium | reverse complement strand
AGTTAGCATTGCTTAAAACAGTTTCAGCAGATAAAAATCCAATTGGGATGTATTTTCTTTGCTCTGAAGAAACGCTAGGTATAAGCAAATAGTTGCTTCTTGGTTGCCTTTCTTCTCCAAATAAAGTCGGAAAATCTGCCGATTTGATTGTTAGCTTTTTAGTGCTTGCAAGGCGCATTTCATGCACGGCTTTAACGCGCTTTTGTACTTCTGGCAATTTGGCTAATTCGCTAGGGCTAATTTCTTTAAGCCATAAACAAAAACGCGTTATGTTGTTAATAAATTCTTCTGCACCCATAAATGGTCTAACCCATTTTTCTGCTTGTGGCTCTGTAGTTAGTAAATCGTTTTTTTCATCTAATGAAAGCAATAAGTTACCGCCATCTGTTGGTTTGCTCCCATAATTCATCCCAGGCACAGTACAAATCGGCTTACTGCGGTTTTGCAACAAAATATCCGCTGCGTCCACCAAATAAGGATTGATATTACTGGCAGCTATTTCATGCGGCTGACCTTTAATATCCGCGTATTCAAATAGTTGTTTATGTTGAACTGCTTCACGCCCAAAGCCAATAATCACACAATGAACGGCGGCTTTGCCTGGCGCGTCATTTGTCCATTGAAAGGTGCGGTGCGCAAAGCTAATGCTCATGCCTTGTGCCAATAAAAGCTCCATAACACGCCCACTTGCTCGCCTTGGGTAATGCTGTTGGTGGAGACAAAGCCAACTTTTATTTTGCGGCGGGCAGTAGCGTCGGCTTTTTCTGCATATTCAAAAATATCTTCGACGCTGTTATTGCGAGCCAAAGTGAAACGCAGGCTTGGCAATCCATTTGTGGCTAAAGCGCTGGCATCTAAAGTGTTGGATTGCCGCGCCTGCGTTTCACTTCGGCTCGCAATGACAGTAGATTGTGAAAATTCAGCATCATTAAACAGTGTTTTATCGCGGCTTACACTACCAATTTTGCTGCCGCTTACATATTGCGCGGCCTTAATATACCAGCCCGCCACGTAATCGAGCACACCCGCGCTTTTAATGCCTTTGGTCACAAATTCCATGTCTTCTTTTTGCGCCGCGGTTTGATTAGATTTGCCAATAAAAGGTGGGTTGCCAATGATGTAATTGAGCTGATTAGGTGGGCAAAATTCTTCCCAATCTATCCGTAGCGCATTACCTTTACGAATGTTGGCACTTTTGGTTAGCGGTATACGCGCAAACCACTCACCCAATAACTCACCTGTGGCAATATTCATTTGGTGATCAATTAACCACATGGCCACCTGGGCAATTTGTGCGGGAAACTCCTCAAGCTCTATGCCGCTAAATTGATCCACATTCACGTTAATGGCTTTGAACACACTCTCGATATTTGTGCCAAAATGTGTGCTGGCTTTTAATACTTGCAGCTCTAGCAAACGTAGCTCACGGTAAGTAATCACCAAAAAATTTCCACAACCGCAAGCGGGGTCTAGAAATTTAAGGCTTGTGAGCTTTTTATGAAACTCAAACAAGGTGTTTTTATGATGTTTTACTTGCTCAAATTCTGCTTTTAAATCATCTAAAAACAGGCTGTTAATTAGCTTTAAAATATTTTCTTCACTTGTATAATGTGCGCCCATTTCACGGCGACGGCTTTTTTCGTCTAGCTCAATGACTTTTTGAAACATAGCGCCAAATATGGCAGGCGAGATTCTGCTCCAATCTAGCGCGCAACAATCAAGCAATAAATCACGCATAATTTTAGTAAATTCTGGTAAATCAATTCGCTCTTCAAACAACTTGCCATTGACATAAGGGTAGGCATTAAAGCTATCTGATATGGATTTTTGGCGGTCTTCACGTGGCTTGTTAAGCGTATCGAATACTTTGCCAAGCACCATGCCTAAATCGGAGCCATCTACTTTGGTATCAGTTAGTAAATGATCAAGCATCATGTCGCGCGGGCTAAAAATGCCTGTGTCATCTGCAAACAAACAAAATAGCAAGCGTACTAATAGCAGTTCTAATTGATGCCCTGTATAACCATCTTTTTTAAGCGCATCGTGCAATTTGCCCATTTTTTCAACGGCGCATTGATTAATCGGGTCTTGCTCGCGGATTTTTGGCTGATGTTGGCCTAAAAAGAATTTAAATCGATCAATATTTTTATGTAAATCAACAAGTTTAAAACGGTGATGGGTATTATCGTCAAGATTGTAAAGTTGAAAATTGGCAAAATCAGACACCAATACAAACTGCGGTAGCTCATCATCTGTAAGCCCAGCAAAATAATCGGTGGCTTGCAAGTAAGCCGCGTTTAAATCTTGATCTTTACTTTTATGCTCTATCAATAACTTGCCAGGCCAAAAACAATCAATGCGGCCTTTGTTATTGTTTAGCTTTTTCACCGCAGCTTCATATGCGGCAACACGACGACGATGCACACCAAAAATCTGAAAAAAATCATTCCAAAAGCTTTGTGCTTCGGCACGCTCAGAGGCTTCGTCTTTCCATTCGTTAGAGAAAGCAATTGCACGCGATTTTATTTCTGTCCAATTAGGAGTCGACATTATTTTCTTTCTTATTACCGATAATCATCTTCGCGTTGATGCCTTAAGGCTAGTATCGTGACGACATTATTTTCTTCTATTTCAAACAGTTCCACATAGCCGTTACTCTCAAACGGAATAATCAATTCACGCAAAAATGGATTATCGGTTTGAATTTTTCTACACGTAAATGGAAAAATTGTTAGCGTATCAATAGCTTTATAAATGGTATCACGTGCATGCTTGGCGATGATTTTGTCACGCTCGTATAAAAATAAATAAAGACGTTTCAGGTCTTCTCTTGAACCACGGGTAAATCTAATTTGATAAGTCAATCAACTTGTCCGTTGAGAATATCATCTAACTCTGCCAACACACTTTCTGCTGAGTAATATTCGCCCGTGCGCTTAGCTTCATCACGTGAAGCCAAACCTCTTACTATAAAAGCTTGTTGATGAATGCGTTTTTCAATATTTGCGCGTAGCGATTCCTCTACAAAGCTAGATAAAGTTTCGTTTAAAGCTAATACACTTTCAGCTGCTTCTCTGAGTTTTGGCTCTACACGTAAGGCAGGAATTGTGGCAGTTTTCATCACTCTCTCCAGTTGTAATTCATTTGCATTACATTAACATAATTCAATTTACTTGCATATGCACAGTGCGCTCAACTATTGCTAAATCATCCCAATTGCCGTCAGGTTTGGGCGAATAATGGCTAATATTTTTTTGCATTGCGACAAATTGCCCTTCGTACCACAGCGGAATATACGGCAGTTGCGCATGTATGCGTTGAGTGGTGGCAAGCCAATTTTCCT